>JBOHDE010000173.1:0-8431 GCA_050699035.1 Nocardioidaceae bacterium
GGTCCACGAGGCGGTGCTGCTGTTCGGCCGCGAGGTCGCGTTCGGCACCGCCGAGGTGTACGCCCGGGCGGCCGAGATGCGCGGTGCCTGGGACGCCCGGCTGGAGGCCCTCGTCGTCGACTCCGTGTTGCGCGGCGAGGCAGACGACGCGGTACGGTCCCGCGCCGCGGCGCTCGGGTGGGAGTCCGAGAGCCGGGTCGTCGTCGTACTCGGGCGCGCGCCCTCACGAACGGCCGGTAACGCCGGAGGCGGGGAGCTGGCGGTCGACGAGGTACGCCGCTCCGCCCGCAGCCAGGGTCTCGATGCCCTGTGCGCGGTCCAGGGTGACCGCCTGGTCGTCGTACTCGGAGGTGTGGACGATCCCGACAAAGCGGCCGGAAGCATCGCCGGGCACTTCGGCGACGGTGCGGTCGTCGTCGGCCCGCTCGTCGCGGATCTGCTCAGCGCCAACGTCTCGGCCCGGGCCGCTGTCGCCGGCCTGCGGGCCGCGAACGGCTGGCCGGCCGCACCCAGGCCGGTGTCGAGCGACGACCTCTTCCCGGAGCGGGCGCTGGCCGGTGACGGACACGCCCGGCGCCAGCTCGTCCAGGATGTGTATGCACCGTTGGTGACAGCGGGCCCCACGATTCTCGACACGACGGCGGCGTTCCTCGAGTCGGGCGGCTCGATCGAGGCAACGGCGCGCGCCCTTTTCGTCCACCCCAACACCGTCCGCTACCGGCTACGTCGCGTCGCCGAGCTGACCGGCCTGTCCCCCAACGACCAACGGCACGCGTACACGTTGCGGATCGCGCTCACCCTCGGCCGGCTGATGTCGGCCGACACCTCCCGGTAACCCGCTTTGTGCGAACCCTACAAACGGCGCCGTGGAAATTCGTGCCGACCGTGACCATGAACGACGGCCACCAGCAGGCATGGTGGACATGTGCTTGTCATCGTCGCTCCCGGCCAAGGCGCCCAGACCCCCGGCTTCCTCACGCCCTGGCTCGAGGACCCCACCTTCGCCGACCGGCTGCACTGGCTGTCTGCGGTGTCGGGCGTCGACCTCACCCACTACGGCGCCGAGGCCGACGCCGACGCGATCCGCGACACGGCCGTCGCCCAGCCCCTGCTGGTCGCCTCGAGCCTGCTCGCCGCGCTGACCTTGTTCCCGCACCCGGCCGACGCGTTCGGGCGGGTCGCCGCGGTCGCCGGCCACAGCGTCGGTGAGATCGCCGCCGCCGCCGGCGCCCGGGTGATCACCGCCGAGCAGGCGATGGTGCTGGTGCGCGAGCGCGGCAACGCGATGGCCGCCGCGGCCGCGACCACACCGACCGGCATGACGGCGCTGCTCGGCGGGGACCGCGACGAGGTGCTGGCGAAGCTCGCGGAGCACGGCCTCACCGCGGCCAACGAGAACGCCCCCGGCCAGATCGTCGCCGCGGGCACGACCGAGCAGCTGGCCCGGCTCGCCGACGACGCCCCCGCGAAAGCCCGCCTGCGTCCCCTCCAGGTGGCCGGCGCGTTCCACACCGAACACATGGCACCCGCGGTCGACGTACTCGCTCGCTATGCCCGGTCGGTGTCCACGCACGACCCCCGCACCAACTTGATCAGCAACCGCGACGGTCAGGTCGTGCACGACGGGCAGGAGGTCCTGAAGCGGATCGTCACGCAGGTGCGCAACCCGGTGCGCTGGGACCTCTGCATGCAGACCATGTCCGACCTCGGCATCACCGGGATGCTGGAGATGCCGCCGGCCGGGACGCTCACCGGTATCGCCCGGCGCGCACTGCCCGACATCGAGACGTTCGCCCTGAAGACCCCCGACCAGCTCGACGACGCCCGCGCGTTCGTCGACAAGCACGGCGCCGTGTCGCCACTCGACGCCTCGCCCACCTGGCGGCTGCTCGTCGCGCCGGCCAAGGGCACCTTCCACAAGGACGGCGAGCTGCCCGAGGGCAGCCGGCTCGACCATGGCGCGGCGGTCGGCGCCGTCGCCAGCCTGCGCGACTCGCTGCCCGTCGTCGCACCGCACGGCGGCAACATCGTCGAGTGGCTCGTCGAGGACGGTGACCTGGTCTCGCCCGGCCAGCCGTTGGTCCGACTGCACCCGGAGGCCGGAGAATGACCACACAGATCCAGACGTCCACCGGAGCGGCGCACACGCGCATCCTCGGCATCGGCGGCTACCGCCCCTCCCGGGTCGTCAGCAACGCCGAGATCTGCGAGCATATCGACTCGTCCGACGAGTGGATCCGGACCCGCTCCGGCATCGTTGAGCGGCGCTGGGCCGAGGACCACGAGACCGTGCAGGCGATGTCGGTCGGCGCGGCTCGTGACGCGCTGAAGCACGCCGGCGTCGCACCCGAGCAGATCGGCTGTGTGATCGTCGCGACCGTGTCCCACCTGCTGCAGACGCCTGCGGTTGCACCGCTGATCGCCACCGAGCTGGGCACGACCAAGGCGGCGGCGTTCGACATCTCGGCCGCCTGCGCCGGCTTCTGCCACGGCGTCGCGCTCGGGTCTGACATGGTCCGCGCAGGCAGCGCGAAGTACGTCCTGGCGATCGGTGTGGAGAGGCTCTCCGACATCACCGACCGCACCGACCGGGGCACGGCCTTCATCTTCGCCGACGGGGCCGGTGCCGCGGTGATCGGGCCGTCCGACGAGCCCGGGATCGGCCCGGTCGTCTGGGGGTCGGAGGGCGAGCAGTTCGACCTGATCCGGCAGAACGAGCTGTGGCCGCAGGCCATAGACGCCGGCGACAAGGTGATGCCGACCCTGCGGATGGACGGCAACCCGGTCTTCCGCTGGGCGTCGTTCGAGATGGCCAAGATCGCCCGGGAGGCGCTCGACCTCGCCGGTGTCGCGCTCGAGGACCTCGACGCGTTCGTCCCGCACCAGGCCAACATGCGGATCACCGACGCGATGGCCAGGGCCCTGCGGCTGCCCGACACCGTCAAGATCGCCCGCGACATCGCCACCCAGGGCAACACGTCGGCGGCCTCGGTGCCGCTGGCGATGCTGCGGATGTACGACGAGGGCACGCTGAAGAGCGGTGACTCCGCGCTGATGATCGCCTTCGGCGCGGGACTCGTCTACGCCGCCCAAGTGGTCACCGTGCCGTAAGGCACGTACCCGCAGACTTCCGCGCCCGGCGCGGAGCCGTCCGCTCCGGCGGACAACCGACCGGCAGCCAACCACCGAAGGAGAACACAGCATGGCTACCACCGAGGAGATCCGCGCCGACCTGGCGGAGATCGTCAACGAGGTCGCGGGCATCCCCGCCGACGACGTGCAGCTCGACAAGTCCTTCACCGACGACCTGGACGTCGACTCGCTGTCGATGGTCGAGGTCGTGGTGGCGGCCGAGGAGAAGTTCGGCGTCAAGATCCCCGACGACGAGGTCAAGAACCTCAAGACCGTCGGTGACGCCGTGGCCTTCATCGAGCAGGCCCCGCGGGCCTGACCGGCGAGGAGTCCTGCGGGCCGGCCAGCGGCTCGCAGGACACCCGGACCACACCCGTACTCCCCGAACAGCTGAGGTGACGAGTAGATGAGCAGCAGACGCGTTGTCGTGACCGGGATGGGCATGACGTCCCCCCTGGGTGGCGACGTGCCCAGCACCTGGGAGGCCATGCTCGCCGGCCGGTCCGGCGTCCGGCGGCTCGAGGACGCGTGGGCCGAGGAGCTGCCGGTGCAGATCGCCGCCCGAGTTGCAGTCGAGCCGAGTGAGGTGCTCGAGCGGGTGAAGGCGCGCCGGCTGGACCGCTCCGCCCAGTTCGCCGTCGTCGCCGCGATGGAGGCCTGGGCCGACTCGGGCCTCACCGACACGACTGTCGACCCGGAGCGGATGGGTGTCGCCCTGGCCTCCGGCATCGGTGGCGTCACGACCCTGCTGAGCAACTACGACACGCTCAAGGAGAAGGGCCCGCGGCGGGTCTCGCCGCTGGCCATCCCGATGCTGATGCCGAACGCCCCCGCCGCACAGGTCGCCCTGCTGGTCGGGGCGAAGGCCGGGGTCAACACGCCGGTATCCGCCTGCGCGTCCGGCAACGAGGGCGTCGCGCTCGGCGTCGACCAGATCCGGCTCGGCCGCGCCGACGTCGTACTCGTAGGTGGCACCGAGGCAGCGATCCACGCACTTCCGATGGCTGCCTTCGGGCAGATGATGGCGCTGTCGAAGCGCAACGACGAGCCCGAGCGCGCCTCCCGTCCCTGGGACGCCGACCGGGACGGCTTCGTACTCGGCGAAGGTGCCGGGGTGCTGGTGATCGAATCGGAAGAGCACGCGAAGGCGCGTGGGGCCCGCATCTACGCCGAGGTCCGCGGCGCCGGCATCACCGCGGACTCGCACGACATCGCCCAGCCCGACCCGGAGGGCCGTGGCGGGTCGCGGGCGATCCTGCGAGCCCTGCAGGAGTCCGACCTCGCCGCGTCCGACATCGTGCACATCAACGCGCATGCGACGTCGACACCGCTCGGCGATCTCGCCGAGGGCCTGATGGTCCACAGCACGCTCGGCGCGCAGGCCGACCGGGTGGTGGTCACGAGTACGAAGTCGATGACCGGGCACCTCCTCGGCGGCGCGGGCGCCATCGAGTCGATCGCCACCGTGCTCGCCCTGCACCACCGGGTCGCGCCACCGACGATCAACCTCGACAAGCAGGACACCGGCGTCGACCTCGACATCGCCACCTCGCCCCGCAAGCTACCGGCGGGCGACATCGCCGCGCTCAACAACTCCTTCGGCTTCGGCGGCGCCAATGTCGCAGTCGCCTTCGCCAGCGTCTGATCGGGGACCCGCCATGACGACCACCAAGCCCGAGCCCACGGCGGCGGCGAGGAAGCCGAAGCTCCCGCGTGCCGACGACCCGCGCAACCCGAACAAGCGGCTGGCAGCGCTGTTCGACGAGGGCAGTCTCGAGCTGGTCAGCGAGGACGACGACTCCGGCATGCTCGCCGCCGTCGGCACGGTCGAGGGCGCCCCGGTCGTCGCGTTCTGCTCCGACGCCACCGTGATGGGCGGCGCGATGGGTTACCAGGGCTGCAAAGTCGTGGTCCGCGCGTACGAGCGGGCGGTGGCCGACGGCGTGCCGATCGTCGGCCTGTGGCACTCCGGTGGCGCCCGGCTCGCCGAGGGCGTGCTGTCCCTGCACGCGGTCGGCGAGATCTTCCACGCGATGACGACGGCGTCGGGGTCGATCCCGCAGATCTCCGTGGTGCTCGGTCCCGCGGCCGGCGGCGCCGCGTACGGGCCGGCGCTGACCGACGTGGTCATCCTCGGTCCTGAGGGCCGGATCTTCGTGACCGGTCCCGAGGTCGTGCGCTCGGTCACCGGTGAGAACGTCGACATGCTGCGGCTCGGCGGACCCGAGCCGCACGGTCGCCGCTCCGGCGTCGTCCACGTGCTGACCGACAGCGAGGACCAGGCCATCGACGAGGCGCGACGGCTGGCGGCGCTGCTCGGAGTGCCGGGCGACCTGGACCCGGCCGCGATCGAGGACATCGACCTCGGGGCTCTGCTCCCCGACTCGCCGAAGCGCGCGTACGACGTCCACCCACTTGTCGGCGCCGTGCTCGACGAGGGCAGCGCGCTCGAGCTGCATGGCCGCTGGGCGCCGAACATCTGCACGGCGCTGGGTCGCTTCGGCGGCCGCACGGTCGGCGTGGTCGCGAACAACCCGCTGCGCCTCGGCGGCTGCCTCGACTCGCTGTCGGCGGAGAAGGCGTCGCGGTTCGTCCGCATGTGCGACGCGTTCGGCGTGCCGCTGATCGTGCTGGTCGACGTGCCCGGCTATCTGCCCGGCGTCGGCCAGGAGTGGGACGGCGTCGTGCGCCGCGGCGCCAAGCTCCTGCACGCGTTCTCCGAGTGCTCGGTGCCGCGGGTGACGCTGGTGACGCGCAAGGCGTACGGCGGCGCGTACATCGCGATGAACGCCCGATCGCTGGGTGCCACCAAGGTGTTCGCCTGGCCGGGTGCGGAGATCGCCGTGATGGGCGCGGTGGCGGCCGTACGCATCCTGCACCGGCGCAAACTAGCCGAGGTCACGCCGGACATCCGGCCGCAGGTCGAGGCCGAGCTGGCGGTCGAGCACGAGAAGATCGCCGGCGGTGTCGACAAGGCCGTCGAGATCGGTGTCGTCGACGCGGTCGTTGACCCGGCGACGACGCGCGGCCGGATCGCGGCGACGATCGCCGACGCGCTGGCCGCCTCCGGGCCAGTCCGCGGGCAGCACGGCAACATCCCGCTCTGACCGGCCGAGAACTTCTGGTACGGGGCGCCCCCGTTCCAATAGGTTTGGAACGGGGGCGCCCCGTACCAATAGGGGATTGGAACGGAGCCGCCCAGTCGGTCAGGTCCCGGTGAGGTGCTCTGGCCGCACCGGGATGCGGGTCAACTCGAGCCCGGTCGCGGCCCGGATCGCCGCCACGATGGCCGGCGTCGACGAGATGGTCGGCGGCTCGCCGACCCCGCGCAGGCCGTACGGCGCGTGCGGGTCGGCCAGCTCGAGCACCTCCACCTGCATCGGCGGCATGTCGAGGATGGTCGGGATCAGGTAGTCGGTGAACGACGGGTTGCGCAGCAGCCCGTCGACGACCTGGATCTCCTCCATCACGGCGAGCCCGAGGCCCTGGGCACTGCCGCCGTGGATCTGGCCGACGACCGCCTGCGGGTTCATCGCCCGGCCGACGTCTTGGGCACAGTCCAGCGCCACCACCTTGACCAGGCCGAGCTCGGTGTCGACGTCCACGACGGCACGGTGCGCCGCGAACGCGAGCTGGACGTGCGGGCTGCCCTGGCCGGTCTCGGGGTCCAGCGGGGTCGTCGGCCGGTGCCGCCACTCGACGGTCTCCTCGACCGGCCCGTCGGCCAGCAGCTCCCGCAACGGCAGGTCGCCCGGTGCGCCGACGTACCCGGGGCGCCGCTCCAGCAGCCGCTTGCGGACCTGCTGGCAGACCGCCTGGACGGCACCACCGGTGACGTAGGTCTGCCGCGACGCGGAGGTGGACCCGGCGCTGCCGACCGAGGTGTCGGCCGGCTCGATCGTCACCTGCTGCACGCCCAGCTCGGTCCGAGCGATCTGCGCCAGCAGCGTCACCAGGCCCTGCCCGACCTCGACCGCCGCAGTGCGGACGGACGCGACCGGCTCACCGGCGACGAGCTCGAGCCGCACCCGGGCCGTCGAGTAGTCGTCGAACCCCTCCGAGAAGCAGATGTTCTTGATGCCGACGCCGTAGCCCACCCCCCGCACGACGCCTTCGCCGTGGGTGGAGTTGGACACGCCTCCGGGCATCGAGCGCAGGTCCCCGGACGACGGTGGCGGCATCGGCAGGTCGTGGACCCGCCGGACCAGCTCGGCCACCGGCGCAGCCGAGTCGATCAGCTGGCCCGCGGCGGTCGTGCCCCCCTCGGCGAGGCCGTTGCGGACCCGGATCTCGACCGGGTCGATGCCGACCGCCACGGCGAGCCGGTCCATCTGTGACTCGTACCCGAAGGCCGCCTGCACGGCGCCGAACCCGCGCATCGCACCGCACGGCGGGTTGTTGGTGTAGACGCCGTAGCTGTCGATCGTGACGTTGTCGACGGCGTACGGACCGGAGCCGAGCGTGGCGGCGTTCGCGACGACGGCGGGTGTGCTCGACGCGTACGCGCCGCCGTCGAGGATGATCTCCGCCTTGACGTAGACGAGCCGGCCGTCGCGGTCGGCGCCGTGCTCGTAGTGCATCCGGGCGGGATGCCGGTGGACGTGGCCGAAGAACGACTCCTCGCGCGAGTAGACGATCTTGACCGGCCGGCGGGTGCGCAGCGCGAGCATGCACGCGTGCACCTGCATCGAGAGGTCCTCGCGGGCACCGAAGGCCCCGCCGACGCCCGACGACGTGATGCGCACCTGGTCCTCGTCGAGCCCGAGCGCGGGCGCGATCTGGCCTCGGTCCACGTGCAGCCACTGGGTCGCCACGAACAGGTCGACGCTGCCGTCATCCGCCGGCACCGCGAGGCCGGACTCCGGCCCGAGGAAGGCCTGGTCCTGCATCCCGACCTCGTAGTCCGCGGTGACGACGACGTCGGCCCGCACCGCCGCGCTGCCCTTACGGATGCGTACGTGCCGCACCAGGTTGCCGTCCGGGTGCAGCCACGGCGTCGCCTGGTCGAGTGCGGTCGACGAGTCGACGACCGGGTCGAGCAGGTCGTACTCGACGTCGACCATCGCCACCGCCCGCCGCGCGGTCTCCGGATGGTCGGCCGCGACGATGGCGACCGGCTCGCCCTGGTAGCGGACCAGGTCGGACGCGAGCACCGGCTGGTCCTTGTGCTCGAGGCCGTAGGCGTTGCGACCCGGCACGTCCTCGTGCGTGAGTACGGCGAACACGCCGGTCGCCGCGAGCGCCCGGCTGGTGTCCAGGTGGACGATCCGGGCGTACGCGTGCGGACTCCGCAGCGTCG
>JBOHDE010000174.1:0-8383 GCA_050699035.1 Nocardioidaceae bacterium
AGTGGATCGCGCTGATCGTGATGACCGCGGTGATCTTGATGGCGGTCGGGCTGCGCGGGTTCTTCGGCCGGATCGCGATCTTCCTCGGCCTGATCCTCGGGTACGTCCTGTCCTGGGTGTTCGACCATGTCTTCGGCCAGATCACCTCGTTCGACGCCGCCGCAGGCGAGGTGACGACGCACTTCCGGGTCAACTTCGACAACCTCAGGGCGGCCGACTGGTTCGGCTTCCCCGCCGAGACCGTGCTCAGCGCGGACGGCGCCGAGGTCGCCGGCTGGCACCTGCCCAGCTTCGACGTCGTGTTCGTGCTGCTGGTGCTGCCGGCGGTGATCGCGCTGATCGCCGAGAACACCGGTCACGTCAAGGCGGTCGCCGAGATGACCGAGACCGACCTCGACCCGGTGATGGGCCGGGCGATCGCCGCCGACGGTGTCGGCACGATGATCGCCACCTCGGTCGGCGGCTCGCCCACCACGACGTACGCCGAGAACATCGGCGTGATGGCGGCCACCCGGGTCTACTCCACCGCCGCCTACTATGTCGCGGCGGCGGTCGCGATCGTGTTCGGCCTGTCGCCGAAGTTCGGCGCCCTCGTGTCCGCCGTCCCCGGCGGCGTGCTCGGCGGGATCACGGTCGTGCTGTACGGCATGATCGGGCTGCTCGGAGCAAAGATCTGGACCGAGAACCGGGTCGACTTCGCCAACCCGGTCAACCTCGTACCCGTCGCCGCCGGCATCATCATCGCGATCGGCGACACGTCGCTGGCGATCACCGACGACTTCGTGCTGTCCGGCATCGCGCTCGGCACCATCGTGACCGTGGTGGCCTACCACCTGGCGCACGCCGTCGCGCCGCCCCATCTGAAGGAGGGGGCGATGTTGTCCGTCGGCGGGAAGGGCACGCACCGCGTGGAGGACGCGTGAAGCCTGCGCCCTTCGCGTACCACCGGCCGGACAGCGTCGACCAGGCGCTGCAGGTGCTGGCGGAGCTCGGCGCGGATGGCAAGGTGCTCGCCGGGGGCCAGAGCCTGGTGCCGCTGCTCAACATGCGGCTCGCCGCACCGACCGCGCTGGTCGACATCAACCGGCTCGACCAGCTCGCGTTCGTCCGGGTCGAGGGGTCGGGGGTACGGGTGGGCGCCACCGCGCGCCATGCCGACGTCGAGCGCGATGCGGCGGCGTACGACGCGCTGCCGCTGCTCCGGCAGGCCCTCACCCATGTCGCCCACCCGACGATCCGCAACCGCGGCACGACGGTCGGCAGCCTGGTCCACGCCGACCCGTCGGGGGAGATGACAGCGGTCCTGGCCCTGCTCGGCGGGTCGGTCGAGGTCCGCACCGCGGCGGCGACGCGCACCGTTGCGGCCGCCGACTTCTTCCTGGGTCCGCTTGAGTCCGCGGTCGGCGCCGGAGAGCTGGCGACCTCGGCCCACTTCCCGCTGCCGGAGGGGAATGCAGGCACGGCGTGGGTCGAGGTCGCCCGGCGGCACGGCGACTACGCGCTGTGCGGCGTCGGCGCGCTGGCCACCCTCGACGACGACCTGCGGGTCGCGGCAGCGCGGGCGGCCTACATCTCGGTCGACGCGACCCCGGTCGTGCTCGACCTCACCGACGCCGTCGGCGGCCAGCCGCACGACGCCGCCGACTGGGCCGCGGCCGGCGCCTTGGCCGCGAGCCGGCTCGACCCGGAGGCCGACATCCACGCCACCGCCGAGTACCGGAGGCAGCTCGCGGCCGTCCTCACCACCCAGGCGCTGCGGGCCGCCGCCACCCATGCGGAGCAGCGATGACCGCGGCGGAGCAGCGACACGAAGTGCGCCTGACCGTCAACGGCGTGCCGCGCAGCGCCGTCGTCCCGGCGCGGCGCCTGCTGTCGGACTTCCTGCGCCACGACCTCGGGCTCACCGGCACCCATGTCGGGTGCGAGCACGGCGTCTGCGGCGCCTGCACGGTGCTGGTCGACGGTCGGGCGATGCGCTCGTGCCTGCAGTTCGCGGTCAGTGTGGACGGCGCCGAGGTCACCACGGTCGAGGGCTGCCTACGTCCCGACGGCGGCCTCGGCCCGGTGCAGCAGGCGTTCCAGGACTGCCACGGCCTGCAGTGCGGCTTCTGCACCCCCGGCTTCGTCACCACGATCACCGGCTACCTCGACGACCACCCCGACCCGACCGCCGAGGAAGCGCGCGAGGCGATCGCGGGCAACCTCTGCCGGTGCACCGGCTACCAGAACATCGTCGCCGCGGTGCAGCGTGCCGCCGAGATCCGCCGCGCGGACTCGGCGGCGGACCGCGAGGGGGCGCGCCGATGAGTACGCGCATCTTCGGCGAGCCGATACCACGGCGCGAGGACCCGCGACTGCTGGCCGGCCAGGGCCGTTATCTCGACGACCTGGGTCACGGCGCCCTGGCGGCGGCGTTCGTCCGCAGCCCGCACGCCCACGCCCGGATCGTCGACATCGACGTCTCCGATGCACTCGAGGTCGAGGGCCTGGTCGCCATCTACACCCACGAGGACCTGCCGGGCCAGGTCGGCGACCCGCTGCCGCTGCTCATCCCGCACCCGACCCTGACGCAGCCGCGCACGCCGTACCCCTTGGCCAAGGACGAGGTCAACCACGTCGGCGAGGCGATCGTGATGGTGGTCGCCACCGACCGCTACCTGGCCGAGGACGCCTGCCAGCGGATCCGGGTCGACTACGACTTCCTCCCGCCGGTCGTCGGCATCGAGCAGTCCCGTGCCGCCGACCTGCTCGTGCACGACGACGTGCCCGGCAACGTCTCCGCGCACATGCTGCAGGAGGTCGGCGACGCACCGGCCGCGATCGACGCCGCACCGCACCGACTGCATCTCGACCTGGACATCGAGCGCAGCGCGTCGATGCCGATGGAGGGCAAGGGGGTGTACGCCCGCTGGGACGCCGACGACCGGAGCCTGCGGGTCTACACCTCCACCCAGGCCTCGACATCGGTGCGGGCAGCGATCGCCGCGCGGCTCGGGCTACCGCTGGACCGGGTCGAGGTCGTCGCGCCCGACGTCGGCGGCGGCTTCGGCGTCAAGATCGTGCACCCATGGCCGGAGGAGGTGCTGGTGCCGTGGGCGGCGATCACCCTCGGCCGTGAGGTCGCCTGGGCCGAGGACCGGCGCGAGCACTTCGTCTCCAGTGCGCATGAGCGCGCGCAGCAGCACCAGGTCGACGTCGGCTTCGACGACGACGGCCGGCTGCTCGGCCTCGACGTGACGTTCTGGCACGACAACGGCGCCTACACGCCGTACGGGATCATCGTCCCGATCGTGACCTCGACCCAGCTGCTCGGGCCGTACAAGCCCGGCGCCTACCGGGTCGAGTTCTTCAGCCTCTACACCAACACCGTGCTGGTGACGCCGTACCGCGGGGCCGGCCGGCCGCAGGGCTGCTTCGTGATGGAGCGCACGATGGACGCGATCGCGGCCTCCCTCGGCCTCGACCGCACCACGGTGCGCGAGCGCAACTTCATCCAGCCCGAGGAGATGCCGTACGACCAAGGCCTGGTGTTCCAGGACGGCCGGCCGCTGGTCTACGACTCCGGTGACTACCCGGCGACGTTGGAGAAGTTGAAGAAGCTGGTCGGGTGGGACGAGTTCGAGGTCTTCCGCGAGCAGGCGCGCGCCGACGGACGGCGGGTCGGCATCGGCATCGGGTGCTACGTCGAGGGCACTGGCCCCGGCCCGTACGAAGGCGGCTTCGTGAAGGTGGAGACCGACGGCACGGTGGTCGTGGCGACCGGTCTGACCTCGCAGGGGCAGGGCCACCAGACCGCGTTCGCCCAGGTCGTGGCCGAGGAGCTGGGGGTGCCGGTCGACAAGGTCGTGGTCACCACCGGCGACACGCGGCGGTTCAAGTACGCCGTCGGCACGTTCGCCTCGCGGGCGGCGGTGATGAGTGGCAACGCCGTGGCGCTGGCCACCCGCAAGGTCCGGGAGAAGGCGCTGCGGATCGCGGGCGACGCACTTGAGGCAGACCCGGCCGACCTCGAGATCGTCGACGGCGTCGTCCAGGTCAAGGGCACGCCGGGCGCGACAATCCCGCTGTCCACGGTGGCCGTGCTGTCCAACCCGCTGCGCTACGCGTTCGACGAGGAGACCAAGCGGGCCACCCAGTTCGCCGCGCCCGCCGACCCCGACAAGCCACCGGTCGAGGAGGGCGGCGAGCCGGGGCTGGAGGCGACCGCCTACTACTCGCCGCCGCGCTCGACGTTCGCCAACGGCATGCACGCGGCCATCGTGGAGACCGACCCGGAGACCGCCGAGATCACCATCCTGCGCTACTGCGTCGTGCACGACTGCGGCACGCTGATCAACCCGCGGATCGTCGAGGGCCAGATCCACGGTGGCGTCGCGCAGGGCGTCGGCGGTGCGTTGTACGAGCGGATGGTGTACGACGAGTCCGGGCAGCTGCTGAACGCGTCGTACATGGACTTCCTGATGCCGTACGCCACCGAGGTGCCGACCATCGAGATCGACCACCTGGAGACGCCGTCGCCGCTCAACCCGCTCGGTCTCAAGGGCGCGGGCGAGGCCGGCGTGATCCCGGGCGCGGCGGTGCTGGCGTCGGCGATCGAGGACGCCGAGGGCATCGGCATCACCCGGATGCCGATCTCGCCGTCCGAGCTCTACCACCTGCGGCTGAAGGAGAGCACCACGCGATGAAGGTCCAAGGATCCGCCGTCCTGCACGCGGCCCGTGAGGACGTCTGGCGGGCGCTCAACGACCCGGCCGTGCTGGCGCGGACGATCCCGGGGTGCGAGCAGCTGGTCGAGATCGGCGCCGACCGCTATCGGATGACGGTGCAGGCCGGTGTCGCGTCGGTCAAGGGCACGTTCGCCGGCGAGGTGCGGCTGCACGACCAGCAGCAGCCGGGCTCGTTCGTGTTGACCGCGACCGGTGCGGGCGCGCCGGGCACGGTGCACGCCGACGTGACGGTCAGTCTCACCGAGGACGGCGACGCCACCAGGCTCGACTATGCCGCCGACGCGATCGTGGGCGGCATGATCGGCGGGGTCGGCCAGCGGATGCTCAGCAGCGCCACCAAGAAGACCGCCGCCGAGTTCTTCGGCGCGGTCGAAGACGTACTGACCGGCAAGACGCCCGCCGTCGCGCCGACCGCCGGTGTCGAGACGAGCGCGGCCGGTGTCTACCAAACGCCGCCCGCCCCCGCACGGTCCGGCGGCTTCGGGCGCGGCGTCGCCGTCGGCGCCGGCATCGCCCTGCTCGGCGCCCTCGTCGGCGGCTGGGTGTCCGGTCGACGTCGGTCCTAACGGTTCGGAGGAACTGTCATGCGCGCATTCACCGCAGCCGCGGTCCAGGTCCAGCCACGGCCCGATCCGCTGAGCGCGGAGACCATCAAGGCCAACAACGAGCACGCCGCCGAGTACGTCGAGCGCTGCGTGGCCGACACCGGGGCCGAGCTGGTCGTGCTCCCCGAGTCGGTGACCACCGGCTTCACCCCGGCCTGCTCGCCGGAGGAAGTGTGGGACCTGGTCAGCGAGATCCCGGGGCCGATCACCGAGCCGCTGCAGGAGGTGGCCCGACGACTCGGCGTCCACCTCGTCTGGGGCACCTACGAGCGCGGCCCGGAGCGCGGCACGGTGTTCAACTCGGCGGTGCTGGCCAGACCGGACGGCGCGATCGCCGGCGTCTACCGCAAGACCCACCCGTTCTACTCCGAGCTGGCCCACCGCGGCGGCTGGGTGACGCCCGGCAACGAGGTCTGCGTCGTCGAGACCGACCTCGGCACGATCGGGATCATCATCTGCTTCGACGGCGACTACCCCGAGCTGTCGCGGATCAGTGCCGTCCGCGGCGCCGAGGTCATCGTGCGCCCGTCGGCGCTGCTGCGGTCCGCGGACATCTGGGAGCTCACCAACCGGGCCCGTGCCTACGACAACCATGTGTACGTCGTCGGGTCGAACTGCGTCGGGATCGACCCGGCCGGGGTGCTGTACTTCGGCAACTCGATGATCGTCACCCCGGTCGCCGAGGTCGTCGCCCGGGCGGCCAGCCACGAGTGCTGGGTGTCCGCCCGACTCGACCCCGAGCAGGCGCTGCGCTCGCTCACCCCGGGGTCGAGTGTCGGGCAGGGCTTCGACCACCTGGCCGACCGCAACCTCGACCTGATCCGCCGCTACGCCGACGACCTGACCCGCCCGGCGCAGTCGTCGTTCCCGCACCTGCACCCCTAGTCCGCACGCCCGGAGGAGGAGAATGACCCAGGTCCGGATCGGCATCGACACCGGTGGCACGTTCACCGACGTCGTCGCGGTCGACGAGCAGACCGGCGAGCTGGTCACGACGAAGACGCCGTCGACGCCTGCCGACCCGGCCGACGGGTTCATGGCCGGCATCCACAAGGTGCTGGGCACGCTGGGCCTCGGCGGCGACGCCGTGACGGCGGTGAGCCACGGCACGACCGTGGCCACCAACAAGCTGCTCGAGGGCAAGGTCGAGGACCTCGGCTTCGTCACCACCGAGGGCTACGGCCACCTGCTGGAGATCGCCCGTCAGTCGGTCCCGGACGGGTACGGCAACAGCTACTTCTGGGTGAAGCCGCCACGGATCGTCCCGGCCGACCGGGTACGCACGGTCGGCGGTCGGCTGGCCGTCGACGGCAGCGAGATCCGGCCGTTCTCCGTCGAGGACGCGGTGGCGGCCGCCCGGTTCTTCCGCGCGCACGGCATCGGCACCATCGGCGTCTGCTTCCTCCACGCGTACGCCAACCCCGAGCACGAGCTGGCGATGCGTGAGGTGCTGATGGCAGAACATCCCGAGGCGACGGTGTCGATCTCGTCGGAGGTGCTCAGGGAGTACCGGGAGTACGAGCGCAGCGTCACGACCTTGGTCGACGCGGCGGTGAAGCCCGACATCCGTCGCTACGTCGAGAACATCCAGCGTCGGCTACAGGGCTTCACCGCCGCCGGCTCGGCCGAACGCGCCGTCCCGTTCTACGTGATGAAGTCCAACGGCGGTGTGCTGTCTGCCGACGAGGTCGTGCATCAGCCCATCAGCACGGTGCTCTCGGGTCCCGCAGCCGGGGCGCTCGGTGCGGCCGTGGTCGCCGAGGCGGCCGGCTTCCCGAGCGTGCTGACCTGCGACGGCGGCGGCACGTCGACCGACGTGACCGTGGTGGTCGACGGCCACCCGGCGCTCACCACCGAGGGCAGCGTCGGCGCGTACCCGAGCAAGATCCCGATGATCGACGTGGTCACGGTCGGCGCCGGCGGCGGCTCGGTCGCCTGGGTCAGCCCGGAGGGCACGCTCAAGGTCGGGCCGCGGTCGGCCGGCGCCGATCCCGGCCCGATCTGCTACCGCAAGGGTGGGACGGAGCCGACCATCACCGACGCGCACCTGCTGCTCGGCCGGATCCCGCCGCACCTGCTCGGTGGTGAGGTCCCGCTGGACCTGGCGGCGGCGAGCGACGGCATCAGCGCCCTGGCCGGCCGGCTCGGCTTCGACTCGGAGCAGTGCGCCGCCGGCATCCTGGAGATCTCCGCCTGGACCCAGGCCAACGCGCTCCGGCAGGTCACCGTCACACGTGGCCTCGACGTCCGCGACTTCCGGCTGGTGACGTTCGGCGGGTCGGGGTCGCTGCTCGCCTGCCGGCTGGTCGACATCCTCGGCCTCGGCGGTGTGCTGGTGCCACCGAACCCGGGCAACCTCTCGGCGTACGGCCTGCTCACCGTCGACGTCCGCAACGACTACGTCCGGACGGCGGTGTCGCGGCACTCGATGCTCGAACTGCACGCGGTCGAGAAGATCCTCGGCGACCTCCGGGCCGAGGCCGACGGCGCGCTCGCGCGGGAGGGGTTCGCCGAGCCGGCCCGCCGGTTCGTCCGCACCGCCGACCTGCGCTACTTCGGGCAGGCGTACGAGGTCCGCGTCGACGTCCCCGACGGGGCGATGACCGCGGAGCTGGCTGACGCGGTCGCCGATGCGTTCCACGCCGAGCACCGCAGCCTCTACGGCTACGACTTCCGCGGTGACGCGCGGCAGGAGGTGGAGTGGGTCAACCTCCGGGTCACCGGGGTCGGCCCGATCCGCAAGCCGGGCGTGGCTGCGGCGCCGCCGGGCCAGGGCGCCGAGCGGGCGCGGACCGGCAGCCGGCCGGTGCGGTTCGACGACTGGGCGGAGACCCCGATCTACGACCGGGCGCGGCTGGGCGCCGGCGACGTGCTGGACGGCCCGGCCGTGCTGGAGGAGTTCGGGGCCACGGTGCCCGTCCACGGGGGCTTCCGGGCCGAGGTCGACCGGTTCGGCAACCTGCTGCTGACGCGGGACCGGGAGGTGGTGTCGTGAGCCGCGCGGCCACGCCGTACCGGCTGACCGAGGGAGTGCCGGCCGACCCGATCCTG
>JBOHDE010000175.1:0-8354 GCA_050699035.1 Nocardioidaceae bacterium
CCAGCGAGGCGGCGACGGCGAGCAGGTACGAGACGACGATCGGTCGCATCAGCGCCCCGGTGATGCCGTCCACGGCGAGCAGCGGGACGACCGCGAGCACCGCGATCACGGTGGCGTACATCAGCGGGCCACGCACGGCGAGCGAGGCGCCCTTGACCAGCTGCATCGCCGAGCTGCCGGCCCCACTCTGCTGGCTGAGCCGTCGCCGGATGGCGTCGACGTCGACAACGGCGTCGTCCACGACAACGGCGACGGCCAGCACGAGACCGGCCAGGACCGCCGCATTGAAGGTGGCGTCGCGCAGGTGCAGGACGAGCGCCGCCGCCAACAGCGACAGCGGGATCGCCAGCAGGCAGATCAGGGCCGTCCGCCAGGCGAGGAACACCGCGCCGAGCAGCACGACAAGGAGCGCCAGCCCGACCAGCAGGGTCAGGCCGATGTTGTCGGTCGCGCTCTCGATGAAGGTGGCCGGCCGGTACACCGAGGTGTCGATCTCGACGCCTGACAGGCCGGGCTTGAGCGCGGTGAGCGCGGCCTCCAGGTCGTGCGTCACCTCGGTGGTGCTCGAACCGGGGAACTTCTCGATCACCAGCATCAGGCTGGGGTCGTCGTTGACCAGCGCGTCGCCGATCAGCGGCTGGTGGTCCTGGATCACGCTGGACACGTCGCCCAGCGTGAGGCGCTCCCCGTCGGTGCCTTCGAGGGTGATCCGGTCCAGGTCCTCCGGGGTACGGATGGGCAGGATGTGCTGGACACCGAGACGCTGGCTGGGCGTGTCGACGAAGCCGCCAGTGCCCGGGGTCGACGCCTCGACGAAGGACAGGGGCGAGACCCAGAGCGCGTTGCCGGTGGTGCGGATGACCTGGTCGAGCGAGATGCCGTGCTCACGGAGCTTGTCCGGGTCGACCTGCACCTGCATCTGGCGCTCTCGCTGACCCCAGATGGCGACGTTTGCGACGCCGGGCACACCCATCAGGCGGGGCTTGATCTTCCACCGGGCCAGCACCGACATGTCGATCAGCGAGAGCTGCTCCGAGCTGAGCCCGACGATCATCACCCGCCCGGTCGACGACACCGGCTGGAGCATCACCGGGGGCTTCGACACATTCGGCAGCGCGTGCGACTGGACGAGCCGCTCGCCCACCATCTGCCGGGCCCGGTACAGATCGGTGCCGGGCTCGAAGAACAGCTCGATCGACGACAGTCCGGGGACCGACTCGGAGCGGATGTCCTGCAGCCAGGCGACGCCGTTGAGCAGGTCTGCCTCGAGCGGCACCGTGATCAGCTGTTCCACCTCGGTCGCCGACAGGCCGAGGGCCTCGGTCTGGATCTGGACGTACGGCGGGGAGAACTCGGGAAGGGCGTCGATGCGTGCCGAACGCAGCTGGGTCACGCCGAAGGCCAGCACGGCGCCGACCATGAGCACGACGAGCAGGCGGAAACGCATGCTCGACCCCACGATCCAGCTCAGCACGGCTGGTCGTCCCCACCGCTCGCGCAGCACGATCTGTATCCGCACATATGCCCCACCCACACGGACCGTGGCGCGGAGTGGCCACGTACCCGTAGTGCACAAGGTGCTCCCGCGGGCACGCCGTGTGAATAGCCCAGAAGGGCCATTCACCGCCCTGCGGGCCCGGCACTTTTCGTCGTACGCTCACACCGTGCTGACCACCACGTCCGGCCTGAGGCTGCTCGGTCCGGCCGACCTGCCGCAGGTGCAGGACCTGCTTGCCCGCGACCCGGTC
This sequence comes from Nocardioidaceae bacterium, assembly GCA_050699035.1. GTDB lineage: Bacteria > Actinomycetota > Actinomycetes > Propionibacteriales > Nocardioidaceae > WHTB01. The sequence continues at coordinate 1,749 of JBOHDE010000175.1, forward strand.
ACGAACGTGTTCGTCGACCACCGTGTGCGCCTGACCCGGCTGGACCCCCGCTGGCTGGGCGGTGAGATGTGGGGGTACGTCGAGGACGGGCGGCTGGTCTCGCTGTGCCACGCCGCCGCCAACCTCGTACCCGTGGACGCCACCGACGCGGCGCTGGACGCGTTCGTCACGCGGGCGCTGGCGAAGGGCCGCACCTGCTCGTCCATCGTCGGACGCGATGCCGCGGTCGAGCGGATCTGGAGCGGCGTCTCCCGGTACTGGGGGAGCGCCCGGCTGGTCCGCGAGCGGCAGCCGTTCCTCGTCATCGACCACCCGCCGGCGGTGCCGGCCGACCCGCAGGTCCGCCGGGTCCGCGACGAGGAGTTCGAGATTCTCTACCCGGCCTGCGTGGCGATGTTCAAGGAGGAGGTCGGTATCTCGCCGGAGATCGGCGGCGGACGCGACCTCTACCGGGCCCGGATCCGGCAGCTGATCGCGAAGGGGCTGGCATTCGCCCGGATCGAGGACGACCGGGTCGTGTTCAAGGCCGAGGTCGGGTCGTCGACACCGGAGGCGTGCCAGGTGCAGGGGGTCTGGGTGCACCCGGCCCGCCGCGGCGAAGGTCTGTCGGTCGGCGGGATGGCCGCCGCCGTTCAGCTGGCGCTGGCCGACGTCGCACCGGTCGTCACGCTGTACGTCAACGAGCACAACATCGCGGCCCGCCGGACCTACGACCGGGTCGGCTTCCGCCCGCACTGCACGTTCTCGACCGTGCTGTTCTGACCCCCCGCTCCCCGCTGAGTGTGACGAGTTGGTTGCGACACGCCGGCGTGTCGCGCCAACTCGTCACACTCACCGGGGGTTGGGTCGGCCTCGGACTGGCGCCGGATACCGTACGGCGATGGCCTCGACCGGCAAGGACACCCTGGCGCTCGCGGCGCTGTTCGCCACCTCGGGCGTGCTGCACTTCACGCGGCCGCGGACGTACGAGCGGATCGTGCCGCACCGGCTGCCGCGCAAGCGCGCCCTGGTGTACGTGTCGGGCGCGGCCGAGCTGGTCTGCGCCGCGGGCCTGCTGCACCCGCGTACGCGCCGGGCGGCCGGGCTCACCAGCGCCGCCCTGCTCGTCGTGGTCTTCCCGGCCAACGTGCAGATGGCCGTCGACGCTCGACGCAGTCCCTCCACGGCCTACCAGGTCGGCACACTCGTCCGACTCCCGCTGCAGTGGCCGATGATCCGCGCCGCGTGGAAGGCGGCCCGGACCAGGCCGTGACGCGTGCCATCCTGGGTGGGTGGTCCTGAGGTCGTTCGCCGTCGCGCTCGGTGCGCTCGCGTTGACGGCCTGCGGCGTGTCAGTGCCGCTCAGCGGGCCAGATCCCACACCGACCGCGACGCCGTCCCCCACCACGGCCGAGCCGACCACGAAGTCGCCGAGCACGACACCGACCGCCACGACACCGCCGAGCACCAAGCCGGCACGTCCGCCCGGTCCCACGCTCGACGACTGGGAGATCGGGGCCAGCCCGCTGCCGCTACGGCCGGACGGCTTCGGCCAGGTGCAGGACACTCCGCGCGAGTTGCGCGACCGGCGGCTGCCCACCACCGACCTGCTGCCGCCGCCGCGCGGCGCGCGGTTCGAGTCCACGACACAGCAGGTGTCGTCGGACATCCGGCGGCGGATGGGGGAGAGCTGGTCGCCGGACTGCCCGGTGGGCCTGGACGACCTGCGCTACGTCACGGTCAGCTTCTGGGGGTTCGACGGGTTGCGGCACACCGGCGAGCTGGTGGTCAACGCCCGGGTCGTCGCCGATGTGGTCGGCGTCTTCGAGCGGTTGTACGACGCGCGCTACCCGATCGAGGAGATGCGGCTCGTCACGACCGCCGACCTCGACGCACCGCCCACCGGCGACGGCAACAACACCGCGGCGCTGGTGTGCCGGGCCGCCCGCGGCCAGACGTCGTGGTCGGCGCACGCGTACGGCCTGGCGATCGATATCAACCCGTTCGTCAACCCGTACAGCAAGGGCGACCTGGTGCTGCCCGAGCTGGCCGGCGCGTACCTCGACCGCGGTTGGCAACGCGCGGGGATGGTCAGGCGGGGCGACGTCGTGGTCGACGCGTTCGAGGCGATCGGCTGGACCTGGGGTGGGGAATGGCGGTCGCTGAAGGACCGGATGCACTTCTCGGCCACCGGGCGATAACTGGGGTGAGCGCGCGGGCACGCGCCCGATATCCTCGCCGAGTCAACCCACCGTCTCGCACCACTGCCGTACCCCTGGAGCTCTCGTGACCTTGCGGATGTCGACGCTGTTCCTGCGCACCCTGCGCGAGGACCCGGTGGACGCTGAGGTCCCGAGCCACCGGCTGCTCGTCCGCGCCGGCTACGTCCGGCGGGCCGCGCCCGGCATCTACTCCTGGCTGCCGCTCGGCTATCGGGTCTACCGCAACGTCGAGGCCATCGTCCGGGAGGAGATGGACGCGATCGGCGCACAGGAGGTGCACTTCCCGGCGCTGCTGCCCCGTGAGCCCTACGAGGCGACCAACCGTTGGACGGAGTACGGCGACAGCGTGTTCCGGCTGAAGGACCGCAAGGGCGCCGACTACCTCCTCGGCCCGACGCACGAGGAGATGTTCACGCTGCTGGTCAAGGACCTGTACTCCTCGTACAAGGACCTGCCACTGTCCATCTACCAGATCCAGACCAAGTACCGCGACGAGCCGCGGCCGCGGGCCGGCATCCTGCGCGGCCGCGAGTTCGTGATGAAGGACTCGTACTCGTTCGACGTCACCGACGAGGACTTCAAGGCGTCGTACGACGCGCATCGTGCCGCCTATATCAAGATGTTCGACCGGTTCGGGCTCGACTACGTGATCGTCGCGGCGATGTCCGGTGCGATGGGTGGCTCGGCGTCCGAGGAGTTCCTCGCCATCGCCGAGAACGGCGAGGACACCTACGTACGCTGCACGTCGTGCGACTACGCCGCCAACGTCGAGGCGGTGCGCGTGCCGGCGCCGGCCGTGCAGGCGTACGACGATGCGCCGGCCGCGCATGCCGAGAACACCCCGGATACCCCGACCATCGAGACGCTGGTCGACCACCTCAACGACAAGTTCCCGCGCGCGGACCGCGTGTGGACCGCGGCCGACACACTGAAGAACGTCGTGGTGACCGTGGTGCATCCCGACGGCACGCGCGAGCCGGTCGCGATCGGTGTACCTGGTGACCGCGAGGTCGACGAGAAGCGGCTCGGAGCCCAGCTCGAGCCGGCCGAGGTGCAGCCGTTCACCGAGGCCGACTTCGCCGCCAACCCGGCGCTGAAGAAGGGCTACATCGGCCCGAGCGTGCTGGGGGAGAAGCGGGAGAGCGGCATCCGCTACCTGCTCGACCCGCGCATCGTCGAGGGCACCCGCTGGGTGACCGGCGCCGACGTCGACGGCAGCCACGTGCTCGACCTGGTGGCCGGTCGCGACTTCACCGGCGACGGCACCATCGAGGCCGCCGAGGTACGTGACGGCGACGCCTGCCCCAACTGCGGTAGCCCGCTGGAGTCGGCGCGGGGCATCGAGATGGGCCACATCTTCCAGCTCGGCCGCCTGTACTCCGAGGCGCTCGACCTCAGAGTGCTCGACCAGAACGGCAAGCTGGTCACCGTGACGATGGGGTCGTACGGCGTCGGCGTCTCCCGGGCGGTGGCGGCGATCGTCGAGAACTCGCACGACGAGCTCGGCATCATCTGGCCGCGCGAGGTGTCGCCGGCCGACGTCCACCTGGTCGCGACCGGCAAGGATGCCGACGTATTCGAGACCGCCGAGCGGCTCACGGCCGAGCTCGAGGCGGCCGGCGTCTCCGTGCTGTTCGACGACCGGCAGAAGGTGTCTCCCGGGGTGAAGTTCAAGGACGCCGAGCTGATCGGGGTGCCGACGATCGTGGTGGTGGGGAAGGGGCTCGCCGACGGCCAGGTCGAGGTCAAGGACCGGGCCACCGGCAACCGCGAAGACGTCGCCCTTGATGCAGTCGTGGCGCACGTCGCCGGGGTCGTCCGTGGCGGTTGACGCGGTCATCTTCGACTGGGCCGGCACGCTCACCCCGTGGAAGACGATCGACTTCCACGCGGAGTCGGTCGCGTTGGCGGAGGCTGCGGTGGGCGCGGGCGTCGGTGCGTCGGCGGCTCTGCTCGCGGCCGCCGACGAGGTCTGGGCGTGGGCGCGCGACGATCACCGCAGCGCGACACTGGCCGAGATCTTCGCAGTGGCCGGGCTGACCATGGACGAGTCGCGGCTGCAGGCGTACCGGGAGTTCTGGGAGCCGGGCACCCTGACCGACCCCGACGCCGGCCCGTTGTTCCGCTCCCTGCGGGGAGAGGGCATCAAGGTCGGCGTGCTCTCCAACACGGTGTGGCCACGGGCGTGGCACGAGGAGATCTTCGCCCGCGACGGCGTGCTCGACCTGGTGGACGGCGCCGTCTACTCCAGCGAGATCGCGTGGACCAAGCCCCATCCGGAGGCGTTCGGCGCCGCGATGAGAGCGGTCGGGGTGGACGACCCGGCGCATTGCGTGTTCGTCGGCGACCGGCTGTTCGACGACATCTACGGCGCGCACGGTGCCGGCATGAGGGCCGTGCATGTGCCCCACAGCGTCGTACCCGCGAGCCAGCACGGACACACCGACGGCGAGCCCGACGCGGTGATCCAGCGGCTCGCCGACCTGCCTGCCGCCATCGCCCCCTGGCGCTGACCCGCACCTGCACTCCCACCTTTTCGCGCCGAGGTTGCGCGTATGCCGGGCCTCCTTCGGACCGAGGTTGCACTTATGTCCGCGCCTGCTGTCGAGAACCGACATTCGTGCAACCTCGACGCGAAGGGGGTGGGTTCACCTCGTCAGACGACGACCCGGACCGATCTCGGCGTGCCTGGGCGACTTCACCCCTCGAACCGCCACGTTCGGGCCCGATTTCCGGCTCAGAATGTCGGTTCGGAGGGTGATGTTGTGGCCGGCGGGCACGTGCAAACCGTTTCCCCGGACACGGGTGCGGCGCCAGCCCGCAAGTATTCGCGCCGAGGTTGCGCGTACGCAGACATCCGCGCAACCTCGGCGCGAAGGGCAGGGACCTACGCGGGGTGGGGTCGCCAGCGGGCCGACCTGCGGCGTCGTGCCACACTGCGGTCGGCGTCGAGAACGGACCAGGAGAGTGTCGGGATGCGGATCGCGGTCGTCGGAGGCACCGGCGCTCAGGGGAAGGGCCTGGCGTACCGGTTCGCTGCGGCGGGCCACGACATCGTGCTGGGTTCACGAGACGCCGGTCGCGCCGGCCAGACGGCGGCCACGGTGGCCGAGCACGCGGGTACGGCGGTGCGCGGCGCGACCAACCACGACGCGGTGGCCGACGCCGACATCGTCGTGCTGTCGGTGCCGTACGACGGGCACGCCGCACTCGTCGGCGCGCTCGCGGACGTACTCGCCGACCGGATCGTGATCAGCTGCGTGAACCCGCTGGGCTTCGACCGGGCCGGTGCGTTCGCGCTCGACGTGCCCGACGGCAGCGCGGCAGAGGAAGCCGCCCGGCTGGCACCGCGGGCTCGGTTGGTCGGCGCGTTCCACACGGTGTCAGCGGTGAGCCTGTGGCGCGACGAGGGACCGCTCGACCACGAGGACGTGCTGGTGTGCGGGGACGAGGCGGAGGCCAACGAGGTCGTCGTCGAACTGGCGACCAGCGTGACCGGCCGACCCGGCGTCCAGGTCGGGCCACTCCGCCAGGCCCGCCAGCTCGAGCCGCTGACCGCAGTGCTCATCGCGGTCAACAAGCGGTACAAGGTGCGGTCGGGCATCCGCATCGGCGGACTGTGACCCGCTGAGAGCCTTCCGTACCCGCGCCTGGTTGAACTAGGTTTTCTCTCGGCTACACCCCGCAGCAGGTGGTCTGCGTGGGTCGCTCGGGGACTGGCGAGAGGGAACGCTATGCGCTGGACTGCAACCCGCAGAGGTCACGTCGTGCTGGGGATGACGTTGGGGCTGATGGTGGTGGGCGCCGCCCCGGCGTCCGGGTACGTCACCGAGTCCGCGACGGCGCCGCCGGTCGACTGTGTCGAGCCCCTCGGGAACGCCGCTGCGCGCGGCGGCATCGACGCCCACCCCGAAGGGTTCGACGAGGTCTCACCGGAAGAGGCGCGCCAGATCGAGCGAGACCGCTCGGAGCGGCTGGACCGACGCGGCGCCAAGGGCAAGGCGGTGGCCGACATCACCATCCCGGTGCACTTCCACGTGGTCACCGCCGACGACGGCACCGGGGACGTCAGCGACGCGCAGATCGCCGACCAGATCGCCGTCCTCAACAACACCTTCGGCGGGGGTGAGTCGGGCGACGCGGCCGACACCGGCTTCAGCTTCGAGCTGGCGAGCACCGAGCGGATCGCCAACTCCAACTGGTTCAGGTCCGGGTCCACGTCGATGATGCGCAAGACCCACGTCGGCACCAAGGCGGAGCTGAACATCTGGTCCGTCGACTTCGGGTATCTCGGCATCGCGCAGTTCCCGTGGACCAAGTCGCTGGCCACCGACGGCATCCGGGTGAAGTGGACCACCCTGCCAGGCGGCTCGCAGACCAACTTCAACGACGGCGAGACCGCGAC
>JBOHDE010000176.1:0-8352 GCA_050699035.1 Nocardioidaceae bacterium
TGCACGGTCGCCCGTGGGACGTCGATCGTGTCGCCCACGCCGAGGGTGCGCCCCACCCCGTCGACGCGCACCGCGATGGTGCCTTCGAGCACCTCGAAGTGCTCATCCTGGGCCGGATGGGAGTGTCGGGGCGGGGCACTGCCACCCGGCTCGTACGTCGCCTCGACGACGAGCAGCTCCGGCGTGCTCTCCTGGATCGTCACCGACTGATGCGGGGACAGCGTCAACACGTCCACGGTCTCCCTATCGTTGAACCAGCGCGCGCCCAGTAAACCACTCAGGAGGCGACCGGGGTGAGACCAAGGCGGCGTCCGGCTAGGCCGCGTCCCCGCGCGGCGAGCTGATCGGCGATGGCCCGGAGCTCCTTGGCCGCGGGTGAGTCCGGGTCAGCAAGTACGAGTGGCTCCCCGGAGTCGCTTCGTTCGCGCAGGCTTATGTCCAACGGCACCCGACCGAGCAGGGGGACGTGCGCGCCCACCACCCGGGTGAGCGCCTCAGCCACGAACTGGCCACCACCCGAGCCGAACACGTCCACCTTCTGCCCGCAGTGCGGGCACGGCAGCGATGACATGTTCTCGACCACCCCGACGATCCGCTGGTGTGTTTGCACCACGATCGCGCCAGCCCGTTCGGCCACCTCGGCCGCGGCCTGCTGCGGGGTCGTCACGACCAGGATCTCCGCCCGCGGGACCAGCTGGGCGACGGAGATCGCGATGTCGCCCGTGCCCGGCGGCAGATCCATGAACAACACGTCAAGGTCGCCCCAGTACACATCGGCCAGGAACTGCTCCAGGGCTCGGTGCAGCATCGGGCCCCGCCAGACGATCGGTGTGTTGCCGGCGGTGAACATCCCGATCGAGATGACGCTGATGTCCCGGGCCGACGGCGGCATGATCATCTGCTCCACCTGGGTGGGCGTGCCGGTCACGCCCAGCATCCGGGGCACCGAATGCCCATAGATGTCGGCGTCGACGATGCCGACCTTCCGTCCCATCCCCGCCATCGCCGCAGCCAGGTTCACGGTCACCGACGACTTACCCACTCCGCCCTTGCCGCTCGCGACCGCGTAGATACGGGTCAGCGATTCGGGCTTGGCGAAGGGGATCTCCCGCGCGCCCCGGTCGCCCATCAGCCTGGTCTGAAGTACCTGGCGCTGTTCGTCGCTCATCACGCCGAAATTGACGTCGACCCGCGACACCCCGGGCAGTTTCGACACCGCGCTGGTGACGTCCCGCTTGATCGTCTCGTGCAGGGGGCACCCCTGGATGGTCAACAGCACCGAGACGCGGACCGCTCCGTGTGACCCGACGTCAATACTCTCGACCATGTCGAGGTCGGTGATCGGGCGGTGGATCTCGGGATCCTGGACCGCGTCCAGCGCCTCCGTCACCTGCTCAACGGTGGGTACAGAAGCCATGCGTTCACCCCAGGTCGCTATTGGATGCTGAAGATAACCGCTGCGCGCAGCGCCAGTACGCCGAGCAGGACCAGGCCGGGGATCGCGACCGACGTCGCTACCGACGCCGGTCGCGAGGTCGCGACCGAAGTCGCTACCGACCCCGAGCGGACAGGTACTGCTTCCCCCTCACCGGTGACGGCGAGCCGAGCGGTGAGGAGGCCGCCGATTCCAGGCGCGAGGCCGGCGAATGCCACCAGCCAGAGCAGGATCCAGGGGAAGCCGAAGGCGATGCCCAGTACCCCGGCCGGGATCAGCGTGAGGACGAAGACCACGATCAGTGCGAGCTCGAGGAGGGCGTAGAGGCGCTCGGAGATGATGAGCGTGTCGGCGCTGGCTTCCGCCTCCGGACGGTAGCGCAGAAGGAACAGGAGCAGCGCGGCTGAGCCGGACAGCCCGGAGGCGAGGAAGAGCCCGCCCAATGCCCAGGTGTCACTCCACACCGGTTGGTTCGACACAGCCAGCAGCACGCCGGTGTAGCCGGCGATGAACAGGCCGAAGACGGCCCCTACGGTGATCACGAGCTTTCCCAGCGTCCCGTCCAGCAGCCGTACGGCCCGTTGCGCCAGCGGGAGACGGATCTTTTGGTCGCGGACCAGCGCCTCAACGAATGACACCGTGGCGAAGGCGCCGAACACCACCAGGGCCCACACGCCGACCGACATCGGCGACCAGTACTTGAGAGTGAAGCCCGCGTCGCCCGGGGTCGTGTTCCACATCATGTGCCAGAAACGCAGCGGCTTACCCAGGTCGAGGGTCAGCAGGATCGGGCACAGCGGCAGCGTCAGGAAGGCGACGTAATAGCCGATGCGCGCCGCCGGCTCGTCCGATCGGCCACCCCGGAGGCGGAACAGGGTGGCGATGACGTAGGACCCTCCCGAGAGACCGGCCAGGAAGAAGTAGAACAGGATGTACCAGGTCCAGTCGGGTGCGCGAACAAAATGCTGGACCTCGTCAGCCAGCAGCATCAATCCTCACCCGCCTCGGTCTCGGGTGACGTGGGGGACGTCGTGTCAGCACCGGATGGCGACTCGACGGCTGGCTCCCGGCGCCGACGCAGCGCGATCAGGCCGCCGAGCACCGCCAGCACCGCGGTACCCAGTGCACCGAGGTAACCGCCCGCGTTGTTGCGGCCCGGCCGCACCGCGTTCTCCTTGTTCGGCAGGTGGTACGCCTCCGGCTCGTCCATCAGCAGGAAGAACGCGTTGAGCCCGCCGTAGATCGAGGAGTCGTCGCCGTAGAGGCGCGCCTCGGGGACACCCTGCTCATGCAGGTCGCTGACGCGCTGGCGGGCCGCCCGCTGCAGCTCCTCGACCGGCCCGAACTGGATCGACTCGGTCGGGCAGGCCTTGGCGCAGGCCGGTTCCATCCCGCCCTGGAGCCGGTCGTAGCAGAGCGTGCACTTCTGCGCGACCCCTTTGTCCTCGTCCTGCGAGATCACGTCGTACGGGCACGCCGCGATGCAGTTGCGGCAGCCGTTGCACACGTCGGGCTGGATGTAGACGCTGTCGAACTCGGTCCGGATGATCGCTCCGGTCGGGCAGACATCCATACAGCTGGCGTGCTGACAGTGTTTGCAGACGTCCGACATCATCAGCCACGCCTTGCCCTGGCCCGTGCCCATCGACTCGTCCGGCACGTTGTCGATGAACTGCACATGCCGCCAGTTCTGCGCGTCGAGTCGCCCGGTGTTGTCGTAGCCGTCGCCGAAGACCGGCTCGTTGGCGGGCAGCTCGTTCCACGTCTTGCAGGCCACCTCGCAGGCCTTGCAGCCGATGCACACGCTCGTGTCGGTGAAGAACCCGTAGGCCTGGCCGGGGGTGATTTGCGCCATCTCAGAACCCCATCAGATTAGGTGTGATCTTGGAGAGGCCGCGCTCGGTCGCGTAGAGGTCGAGGGGTAGCGCCGCCAGCTCGTCGACCTCCGGTATGGCCTGGGGGTCGTGGCCCAGGTCGACGTCGATCAGGTACCGCTCGCAGCTCGCGCAGGCTTCGACCCTGATGTGCGGGAACGTCGCGTCGCCGCTGTCGCCGCGACCCACCTGCGGCCCCTCGTGCTGCTCGGCGTAGACGGTGCGCCGCGCGCCCGCCGTCTCCCCACAGGCGGCGCAGGTACTGCTGGAGAAGCTCCAACTCTGCCCGCACCGGGCGCACAGTAGCTGGCGCCTCCCGCTGACGAGGCGCTCGCCGGTATCGGTGCGGAAGCTGAGCTGTGGCGGCCCTCCACACCTCGGGCAGCGCCGACCGCCCCTGGGGGAGGGGTCCCGAGCACACGCGGCATCCGCGTCCACCGCCTCCAGCGGCCCCCGCAGCGAGGCACGGGCGAGATACCGCTCCACCGGGACGAGCTCGTCACCGGCGAGCCACGCCGCCATCAGCTCCCCACCCGTGACGAGGTCACCCACGGGGTTGGGGAGCAGCGCCTCGACGAGTGGCTGCGGCCCGAACCCCGCCGTGACCGCCACGACACGGGGGAGCACGCGCTCGGCCGTCCAGCTGGCGAGGGCGTCCGGCCGCGCGGTGCCCGTCTCGCCCCTCTGTCCGTCCGGCCCATCCCACGCACGCGCGGCTGCCCACGCCTCCTCCCATACCTCGAGCAGGGCGAGATAGAGGGTGAGTACCTCAGCGGCGAAGGCGTGCCGGCCGCGCAACGTCTCCGCCCGTCGGCGGGGAGCCGCCCACGGACTTGTCTCGACGCGCGCCGCGACCATCAGATCTTCTCGATGTTGACGAGGAACGCCTTGAACTCGGGAGTCCGCGAGCTGGCGTCGCCGACGAAGGGAGTGAGCGCGTTGGCGAGCCAGTGCTGGCCAGTGTTGATGCCGACGAAGCCCCAATGGATGGGGATGCCGATGTGGTAGATGGTCTTCCCGTCCACCTGGAGCGGCCCGAGGCGTTTGGTCACCACCGCGCGGACCTCGAGCTTGCCCCGCTTCGACGAGACCCGCACCATGTCGCCGTTCTCGATCCCCTTCTCGCGGGCGAGCTCGGCCGGGACCTCCACGAAAGCCTCCGGCTGGAGCTGGACCAGCTGCTCGACGTGCTGGGTGATGTAGTGCTCGTGCTCGGTGAGGCGGTAGGAGGTTGCCACGTACGGGTAGTCGGCCGAGGTGCCGAACCGGCTCGGCCGGCCGGCCTGCTCGTCGTACCGGAAGGCCGCCGGCGTCGCCGATACCTCCGGATGCAGCGGGTTCTCCACCGGCGACTCGATGGGCTCGTAGTGTTCGGGGAACGGCCCGTCAGCCACCGAGTTGCTGAACAGCCGGCCGGTACCCTCCGCGGTCATGATGAATGGCAGCGGGGCGTCGGGGCCGGGCGCGGTGTCGGGCGCGTAGTCGGGCACGTCGCCCACCCAGAGGCCCTGGTCGGCGTCCCAGCTGATCCCTGGCCGGTCCGGATCCCACGGGCGCCCCTGCGGGTCGGCGGAGGCCCGGTTGTAGAGGACCCGCCGGTTGGCCGGCCAGCTCCACGCCCAGTTCGGGTAGAAACCCATGCCCGTCGGGTCGTTCTTCTCCGGATCCTGTACGCCGTCACGGCGCTTGGTCAGGTTGCCGCTCTCCGGATAGTGGCCGGTGTAGATCCAGTCGCCGGCGGTCGTGGTGCCGTCGTCTTTGAGGTCGGCGAAGGTCTCGAGCCGCTTGCCGCTGGTGAGATCCCGCCCGTTGATCTCCTGGGCGAGCTCGTCCAGGGTCGGCTTGAGCGGGTCCTGGTAAGGAAGCGCAAGGTCGAAGATCGGCGTCGGGTGCTTCCCGCCCTGCTGCCGGTAGAGGTCGCGCACCCGGCCGAAGAGCTCGGCAAGGATCCAGTGGTCGTGGCGGGCCTCGCCCTCCGGCGGCAGGACCTGGTCCTTCCACTGCGCCCAGCGGCCGCTGTTGGTGAACGACCCGTCCTTCTCGATCCAGTGTGTGGCCGGGAGCATGAACACCTCGGTCTGCACCTTGCCCGGATCGATGCCGGGTGCGCGCCAGAACTCCGAGCTGGTGGTGGCGAAGGCGTCCATGACGCATAGCCACTTGAGGTTGGACAGGGCCTGCAGCACCTGGTTGGAGTCGGGCCCGATGCTGGTGGCCGTCATCCCGGACAGCATGACCCCTTCCATCTTGCCCCGCAGTGCCTGGTCGAAGATCGAGATCCAGGACGAGTTCGCCGCAGGCTTGGGAATGTGGTCGAAGGCGAAGTCGTTGTCCTTGGTGGCCGCGTCGCCGTAGAACGCCTTGAGCAGGCTCACCATGAACGGGCGGTAGTTCTCGCCGAAGTAGTTCACCGCGTTAGGGCGCGCCTTCTTGCTCGCGCTCTGCTCCACGTAGTCGTCGAGGTTCCGCTGGCCGGGAGCGGGGATCCTCAGGTAGCCGGGCAGGATCTCCCAGGAGATCGCGTGGTCGGTGTTGCCCTGGATGTTGGCGTGGCCGCGCTCTGCGTTCATGCCGCCGCCGGGGCGGCCCATGTTGCCCAGCAGCAGCTGCAGCAGCGCGCCCGAGCGGATGAGCTGCACGCCGGTGGTGTGGTGGGTGAGGCCGACCGCGTAGACGATCGTCATCACCTTCTCGGGCCGCCCCATCTCCCCGACCAGGCTCGCCACCTCGAGGAACTGGTCCCGCGGGATGCCCGTGATGCGCTCGACCATCTCCGGCGTGTACCGGCTGTAGTGCTTGCGCATCAGGTTGAGCACCGAGCGGGGGTGCTCGATGTCCACCTTGGCGTGGCCGTCTTCGGTTTCGTACGTCCAGGCACCGGTGTCGTAGGTGCCGGCCTCCTCGTCGAACCCGTTGAACATCCCGTCGGAGAACTCGTAGTCCGCACTCACCACCAAGCCCGCGTTGGTCGCGTACTCCACGTACTCCTTGTGGTAGAGGTCGTTCTCCAGGACGTAGTTGATCAACCCGCCGAAGTAGGCGACGTCCGACCCGGTGCGGATCCGCAGGTGTGTGTCGGCGACGGCGGAGGTCCGGGTGAAGCGTGGATCGGCGTGGATTATCTTCGCGCCTCGGTCGATCTTGGCCCGCATGAGCCACCGGAAGCCGACCGGATGCGCCTCGGCCGGGTTGGCCCCGTTGATCAGGATCAGGTCCGCATGCCTGATGTCACGCCAGTGGTTGGTCATGGCCCCTCGGCCAAACGTGGCGGCCAAACTGACCACCGTGGGGCCGTGTCAAACCCGGGCTTGTTGCTCCACATGGACGAGGCCTAGGCAACGCATCACCTTGGTGGCGAAGTAGCCCTCCTCCGAGCTGAACGCAGCCCCGCCGGCGAAGGCGATGCCCTCGCAGCGGTTCACGACGTTGCCGTCGGCGTCCTTGGTGACGAACGTACGGTCGCGCGACGCCTTGATGTTGCGGGCCAGCTTGTCCAGGGTGAAGTCCCAGGAGACGTGCTTCCACTCGTTCGTCCCAGGTGCGCGATAGAGCGGGCTCGGCACGCGCCGACGGGAGATGGCGAGCTCCAGCGAACTCGCCCCCTTCGGGCACAACGTTCCCTCGTTGACCGGGCTGTCCGGGTCACCCTCGATCTGGAGCAGTTCGACCTTGCCGTTCGAGGCCTTCTTCGTGTAGGCGAGCAGTGCGCACCCCACCGCGCAATAGGGGCAGACGGAGCGCGAGACGGTGGCTCCGTCGATCCGCAGGTGCCGCTTCACCTTCGTGGCCTGAGTGACATCGAAGCCAAGCGCGGAAACACCTAAGACCGCCGTACCCGCCGCGCTCACGCCAAGAAACTTGCGCCGTGTGATCTCCTCCACCGCCGGACTCCTTCCTCCGTCCCCCCGGCATGTGGGTACTCGGCGGCCCGTTGCATGGACCACCATCGGTGCAACGTTCTCTCGACATTCTCGATCCCTTGCTTTGCGCACGTCAATGCTTCGCGCTGACCCGCCCGACGTGCGCACAAGGGTGCTTCAGAGTTTCCCTGCCCGGGAATGTCTAGGAATGGCCGTTCAGTTCAGCCCTGGGCGATTTGGAGGTCGCGGCGATCACCCAGGTCATCCGGGTTCCGCAGGATGTCCAGCAACTGCGGGTCAGCGGGCACCACCAGTCCCCGTGCCCCGCGCCCGGCGGCATCCGCGCAGGCGGCCCGCCAGGACTCCCTCCCTTGTGGTGCCGGCCCTGATTCCCAGCGCTCCACCTCGTCTTCTTCGCCCGGGCCCTCGAAGATGCCCGGTTCGCCGGGAAGGCGACGGAAGATCCCCACACGAGGCGCGACAACGGCGAGCTCCTCGCACCGACTGGAGTCGGCGACGAGAGCGAGGCGGCCGTGGCTCAGGCGTCCGATCGTGTCGAGGGTGCGGGCAAGTCCTGCCGACGGGGCCCTGGAGTCCGGCAGCGCCAGCACCAGCCGCAGCCGGAAGGTGACGACCGCAAGCGCCGCCGTCAGGGCCAGGACATCCCACTCTGGCTCCGGTCCGGAGTCGACCCAAAGGGCGTCGGCACCGGCAGCGTCGAAGGCCGCCATATCCGCGAGCCATTCGCCGATCTCGTCCGGCTCCTGATCGAGGAGAACGCCGACCTTGACCGCTCGCGATTCCTCCGCACCCTCGTGCGAGGTGCTGTCCGTCACGCGGTCAGCCTACGCCGTCAGGCGTCCTGGCTGGCTCGCCGACGCGATGCTCGGTCATCTCGGTGCGTACGAACCCCGGGCAGGTGGTGGTCACCCGCACGCAAGCGAATCGGGCCGGCGTACGGAAAGGCCGCGCGGGCCTGATCAGGTGGTCAGGCGAGGCGTGGGTGCGGCCGGCGCCGACGTCGGTGGGTCGAGACCGTCGAGCACGCGGCGCAACACAGCGACGGTCGTGACGAGGTCTTGTTCGGGGACATCGCCGAACATCTCGCGGGCCGATGCCTCACGGCCAGCGAACATACCGGCGGCGAGCTTGGTCCCCGCCGTGGTCAGGACCACCAGCGTGG
>JBOHDE010000177.1:0-8307 GCA_050699035.1 Nocardioidaceae bacterium
GGGGTTGTGCACCCCGGCCGGCTTGGACAGCAGTCCGACCAGCTCGATGTCCTCGAAGGGGAAGCGGACCTTTTCGATGGCCCCCCGCGTCAGCGGCAGTGACCGGTCGTAGGTCTCGACCATCTTCCGGTACCCGTAGTCGTGCAGCTCGAGGTCACGGAAGTACACGAAGGCTGCGACGTGGTAGTAGAGACTCGCTCGTTGCAGGGCGTCGACGGCGGCGATCTCGTCACCCAGGCGGAGCCACTGGTCGGCCAGGTCCTCGTGCACCTTTGCGGTCGCGATCCACTCCGCAGCCCAGTCGTCCCAGGTGTCGACTCGGCTCGCGACCTCGTTGATGTCCTCCATCAGGATGCCAACGCGCAGGAACCGTGGGGTCCACACGTGGAGGATCCTCTCGACCAATGCATCAGGCACGGCGCTTCCTCTCCTGCGTCGTTGCGCACCTTCGGTTTCGCCACCGTGACGCAGGCTACACAGTCGATTGCAGATAATGACCAACTAACGCCTGGAAGGCCGCCCTTCAGCGATGGGCTGGCGGCAGCCCATCGTCGGGCGAAGTCAGCCAGCATGCCGCGTAAAGATGGACCTCGGGGCCCGCGTGCCCACCGTTGACAACCCTTGAGCACCCTCCCTACGCTGGCGCAGCAAACGATTGTGCGGACCGGTGCTCGGGCCTGAGAATGAGAGAAGGCCGGTAGATGAAGGTTCCTTCGATGCTTCTTCGTGGACGCACGTGCGTCGCCGCGATCCTGGTGGCTGGCCTGGTGGTGTCGGCGTGCTCGCCCGCAGCCGAGCCAGACGACTCGGGAGGAGGAGGCGGCGCGGTCAAGAACCCGGACGTGCTGACCGTCGCCACCGACGACGAGCCGGAGACGCTTGACCCTGCGGCCATCGAGGACAACGGCCTGGGCCGCGGCGCGGTGATGTGTGGCTACGACCGCCTTCTCGACGTCGACCCGGCGGGCACCGAGCTGGTTCCGTCCCTGGCGACCGAGGTGCCAACCAACGACAACGGAGGCATCTCGGAGGACGGGCTGACCTACACCTTCAAGCTGCGTGACGACGTGAAGTTCCACGACGGGAGCGACCTCACGGCCGACGACGTCGTCTTCTCGTGGGAGCGGGTCATGACGATGAACCTCCCAGAGGGTCAGGCGCAGAACTTCGAGACCATCGAATCGATCACTGCTCCCGACGACTACACGCTCGAGGTGCGGCTGTCCCAGGTCGATGCATCGTTCCTCTACAACGTCGTCGCCTCCATGCCGGCGAGCGTCGTCAACCCTGAGGTCGTCGAGGCCAACGGCGGTGTCAAGGCCGACACGCCCAACGAGTACATGGCGCAGAACATGGCCGGCAGCGGTCAGTACGTCCTCACCAGCTGGGAGCGCGGCGAGCGGATCAACTTCGAGATCAACGAGGACTACTGGGGTGAGCCCGCCAAGGAGAACCTGCGCTGGTTCAACGTCCAGGACCCCAACGTCTACGCGCTGGGCCTACGGGCGGGTGACTACGACATCATCGAAGGCATCCCGACGATCATCCCTGACATCGAGGGCGCCACCGGGGTCGTGGTGAACCCGGACACCCCGGGCCTGCAGCTGCTGCAGATCGGCTTCAACATGAACATCCCGGTGGCCGAGCTGCCGGAGGGTGACACTGTTCCTGCGGACTTCTTCCACGACAAGCGGGTGCGCCAGGCTTTCAACTACGCCTTCGACTACGAGTCGATGAGAGACGGTCCGCTGAGTGGAGCGGCGACTCGAGGCAGTTTCTTCATCCCTGAGGGCATGTACGGCCATGACCCCGAGGCGCCCAGGTACGACTACGACCTGGCGGAGGCCGAGCGGCTGTTCAAGGAGGCCGGCTGGTGGGACAAGGGCTTCACAGTCTCGCTCATCGCCGAAGAGGACAGCGTCTTCGAGAACCAGTCACTCATCCTCAAGGACGGGCTCGAGGCGCTGAACCCGAAGTTCCGGGTGAACGTGATGGCTCTCCCGGAATCGAGGTTCGACGAGCTGATGGCCGAGACCCCCATCCCGGTCGCGATGTGGTCGTGGACCACACCCGAGTTCCGTGACCCGCACTCGTACTTCATGGACTCCGCGCACCCCGACGGCCGCTGGGGAACCCTTGCCGGACTCGGTGAGGGCTACGAGAACCCCGACGAGATTGCCGCCATGATCGAGGCCGCGAACAGCGAGCTCGACCTGGATGCCCGCGCGGAGCTGTACTCGGAGCTGCAGCAGGTGATGTACGACGAGGCGCCGAGCATCCTCCCGGCGCAGGAGAACATCGTGCTGGCGTATCGCGAGTGGCTCACCGACGTCAGTGCCAACCCGATGTGGCCACGGCCGGGTCTGCGCTACTCCCTGTACGGGAAGGGCGAGTAGACGCGACCAGAGGGTACGAGCAGGCCCAGCTCGACGCGTGTGGAGGGATGCGTGACATGAGATGAAGGTTCGCGACTACGTCCTCCGACGGCTCCTGATCCTGCCGTTCCTGGTGCTCATCACGACGATCATCGTCTTCGCACTGATGCGGGTGGGTGGATCGCCCATCGGCGCCTACATCGAGCCCGGGATGTCAGCCGAAGAGGTGCAACGCGTCGAGGAGCGGTTCGGACTCGACGAGTCGCTGCCCGTGCAGTACATCGCCTGGGTCAAGGGCGTGTTCCAAGGCGAGCTCGGCTGGTCAGCCGTCTCGAACGCGCCCGTCTCCGACGTCTTCATGGACAAGTTGACCGCGACCGCGGAGCTGGCGATCGTCGCGGGCCTGATCGCCATCGCGCTGGGGATCGCCATGGGCACCTTCGCGGCGCGTCGACGCGACCGATGGCCCGACCAGGTCACCCGGGTGCTGGCCGTGAGCGGGGCCAGCATGCCGACGTTCTGGTTCGGCATCGTGATGCTGATCTTCTTCTGGGCCGGCCTTGGCTGGTTCCCGGTCGGCCGCTCTGACACCGTCATCTGGTCGAGCATCGCGCACCCCACCGGGCTCTACACGGTCGACGCCATCCTGGCGGGCAGCTGGAGCGCCTTCCGTGATGCGGTCTGGCACATGGTGCTTCCTGCGGTCGTCCTGGGCTACACCGCGACTGCGATCATCGCTCGGATGATGCGGTCCTCACTGGTGGAGGAGCTCGGTCAGGACTACGTCGACGCGGCCCGTGCGAAGGGGCTCCCCGAGCGGATCGTGGTCCGGCGCCACGCGCGACGCAACGCACTCATCCCGACGATCACCGTCATCGGCCTGATGTTCGGCATCCTGATCGAGGGGGCGGTGGTCGTGGAGATCATCTTCTTGTGGCCAGGCATGGGGAAGTGGCTGTCCGATGCCGTCCTCCAGGGCGACCAGGCGACGACGATGGCATACGTCCTGTTCACGGCGGTGCTCATGCTGGTGCTCAACCTGATCGTCGACGTGCTGTACGCGCACTTCGACCGACGCATCGTCCTCGGAGACTGAGCGATGGCCAGTGCGGAAGCTGTCGGGACCCGGAGCGCACGTTTTCGGGAGTCCGCGTTCGCGGTGCGTGCGGGACGGACGGGATCACTTGCGTGGCAGGCACTGAAGAAGCCCACGACAGCCGGTGGCTTCATCATCATCGTGCTGCTGATCGGCATGGCGATCTTCGCACCGTTGCTCGCCGAGCCGAACACGCCCAGCGCCTACCAGATGCCGCGGGACTGGACCCTCATCGACGCACCTCCGGGCACCGCGGGACATCTGCTCGGGACCACCGCGGACGGCGGCGACGTGTTGTACGGCATCGTCTGGGGAGCGCGTTCGTCGGTCCGGCTGTCGATCACCGTGGTCGCGGTCGCGGTGGCCATCGGGGTGATCCTGGGCAGCCTCGCGGCCGTGGTGGGTGGCAAGGTCGACGAGCTGCTGATGCGGGTCGTCGACGTGTTCATGTCCGTGCCGGAGCTGATCTTTCCGCTGGCCATCGCAGCCGTGCTCGGACCCTCCTTCAGCAACATCATCATCGCGCTGGCGGCCGTGCTGTGGGCGAAGTACGCTCGCATCATCCGAGCCGAGATTCTGCGGGTGCGGCAAAGCTCCTACGTCGAAGCGGCGTCCGCGATCGGTGACTCCAGGTTCCGGATCTACCGGCGCGACATCCTGCCCAACTCGATCACCCCGATCACCGTCCAGGCGACACTCGAGATGGGTCACGTGGTCCTCCTCGGGGCGACGCTGAGCTTCATCGGCCTGGCCGAGGCAGGGCTGGCGGAGTGGGGCGTGCTGGTCAGCGAAGGTCACCGCGGCATTGCCGCCGGTCATTGGTGGGCGGCGACGTTCCCCGGCTTGATGATCTTCCTGTGGGCGCTCGCCTTCAACCTCGTCGGTGATGGACTGCGCGACGCCCTCGACCCGAGGACGGAGGACTGATGTCGACCGTCGTCGCGCCGGTTGCAGCCCAGGCCGCCCAGGACGTGCCCGTGATCGAGGTGCGCGACCTGCGCGTGCACTTCGAGCGCAAGGACCAGCTCGTGCGAGCGGTCGACGGCGTCAGCTTCGACCTGCGCGAGAACGAGATCCTGGGCATCGTCGGCGAGACCGGCAGTGGGAAGAGCATCACCGCCCGCACACTGATGGGGTTGCTGCCGATGCCCCCAGCCGTCGTCGCCGGTGGCACGGTCACCTTCCGTCCGGGCGGAAGCTGCCCGTCCTGCTCGGGCGCCGGTTGTGCGGACTGCGAGCGAACAGGGCGCCTCACGATCGACCTGCTGCACCTGCCGCCGGCCAAGATGCGCCAGATCCGCGGCCTGCGGATCGCGATGATCTTCCAGGACCCCTCGAAGTCTCTGAACCCGGTGCTCAGTGTCCGCGACCAGGTCGCTGAGGTCTTCTTCCAGCATCGCACCGCTGATCTCCTCGCCGACCTGGGCGATCACGTGTGGCTGCCGGTGCGGCGCGCCGCCCACCAGGAGGCGCGGGGCGTGGAGCGATGGATGCTGAGGCTGCCGCCGTTCCGGTCGCAGGCGCGGAAGGTGCGCAAGAAGGTGGATGACCTGGTCGTGCAGGCGCTGGCCGACGTGCAGATCGCGAACCCCCGCAAGGTGATGGAGAGCCACCCCCACCAGCTGTCGGGCGGCATGAAGCAACGCGTCATGATCGCGCAGGCGATGGCGTGCGACCCAGACGTACTCATCGCCGATGAGCCGACGACGGCGCTGGACACCACCGTGCAGGCGCGCATCATCGAGCTCATCGTCGAGATGCAGCAGCGTCGCCGGGCGGCCGTGCTGTACATCACCCACGACCTATCGGTGGTGCGCATGGTGTGCGACCGGGTCGGCGTGATGTACGCCGGGCAGATGGCGGAGATCGGACCGGCTCAGCAGGTCTTCGACTCACCGCAGCACCCGTACACCCGGGCGCTGCTCGCGGCGGTCCCCTCCGTCGGCCAGGAGCGGGGACACCTCGCGGCGATCGAGGGCTCCGTGCCGGAGTTCACCGAGGTGGCTTCGATGTGCCGCTTCCACAACCGGTGTCCGTACGCGGCGGCGATCTGCACGTCGGTCGAGCCGCAGCTGCGAACCGTCGGGAAGGGGCAGAGGGTGGCGTGTTTCGGCTATGACAGCGCCGCCGAGCACGGGGTGGCGGAGGCCGACATGCCGAAGGTGCCGAAGATTTCGACCAAGTCGAGTGTCGCGTGAGGACGACGACCCCGCGGGCGAGGTCCGCCGTCGAGGCGGGGCAGCCGGTCCTGTCCGCCGTCGGGCTGAAGAAGCACTACCCCGTGAAGGAAGGAGCGTTCCAGCGCGTGGTCGGCCAGGTCCGCGCGGTCGACGGGGTGTCGTTCGATGTGCTGCAGGGGGAGACCCTGGGGATCGTCGGTGAGAGCGGCTGCGGCAAGACGACCCTGAGCCGCTGCCTGACGGCGTTGTTGGAGCCGACCCAAGGTGGCGTCTACTTCGAGGTCCAGGCCGCCGACCGGGCCAGGCTCGACGCGCTGCTGGCCAAGCCGTCGGCAGAGCTCAGCCCCGCCGAGCGCACCGAACTCACCGCCCTCGACCAGAGCTACCGCGTCGACCAGCTGTCCGGCCCGGCTCGGCGCAACTACCGCCGCAACTGCCAGCTGGTGTTCCAGGACGCGTTCGCGTCACTGAACCCCAGGCACTTGGTGCGCGACCTCGTCGGCCGCCCGCTGAGCATCCACAACGAGGCACGCGGGGCCGAAAAGACCAAGCGGGTGGTCGAGCTGCTCGAGGCGGTGGGCATGGGTCGCCAGCACCTGAACCGCTACCCCCACGAGTTCTCCGGCGGCCAGCAGCAGCGCATCTCGATCGCCCGGGCCCTTGCGCTCGACCCGCAGGTCATCGTGCTGGACGAGCCGACGAGCTCCCTCGACGTCTCGGTGCAGGCGCAGATCCTGAACCTGCTGCACGACTTGCAGCAGGAGTTCCGGCTCACCTACGTGTTCGTGTCGCACGACCTCGGCGTCATCCAGCACATCAGTGATCGGATCCTCGTCATGTACCTGGGTGAGATCGCCGAGGACGGTCCCACCTACGAGGTCTTCACCTCACCCCGTCATCCCTACACCCGCGCGCTGGTCGATGCGAACCCGGCGTTGGTCGACACGGAGACGCGGACCATGAAAGGACTGGCGGGCGCCGTGCCGGATCCGGCGAAGCCGCCCCAGGGTTGCCGGTTCCACACGCGCTGCCCCGTCGTCACGCCCTACTGCGGTTGGGACTTCCAGGACGCTGCCGACTGGCTCACCAACCATCCCGACCTGCTGGACGCCGTCAAAGGAGTGTCCGCGATGACGCCGTTCCACGGGGAGGTCACACTTGCCGACGACGCGTCCGCGGCTCGGGCCGAGGAACTGCTGAGCAACAAGTCCCCCGAGGCGATGCGGAGCGCCCTGATCGAGCGGACCCGGTCGGGAGTCTCGCTGGCCATCCGGTTCCGCGAACGCGAGCGCGTGCAGCTGGTGGAGGTCACGCCCGCGCACCGGACCAGCTGCATCCTCGACACCGAGCTCCGCGAGCCGCACACCGGCGAGCCGCAGGCCGTGAACGCCTGACGTCCATTTCCGCCGCCGGCGGTCAAGGAAAGGACACGCCCATGACGATGACCCGACCGAACCAGACCGATCGGCTCGCGCACCTCCCGGTACGAGCCGACGAGGATCCCTTCACGGTCGCCGTGGGCGGCTTCTATCGCCGCTGGTTCAGCCTGGTCGACGACATCGACCTGCTGAGCGAGACCGTGGCGAAGCTGACCGACACCGTCGACGAGGACTGGGTGCCGGTCTGGAGCGAGGTCGCGCGCCGCCACGTCGACCAGGCCGAGGCGGCGCTCGCGGCGGGTGACGAACGGGCCGCGCGCCAGCTGTTCCTGCAGGCCAAGACCTACTACAGCATCGGGCGCTTCCCGTCGCCGTACCACTCCGGCACGTCGTTCGCGCCGGCGGAGCTCGGCCCGCTCAAGAGCGAATGCTACGACCGCTACCTGGAGTGCTTCCGGCGCGCCAGTGAGCTGACGGACACGCGGCGAGAGACAGTGACGATCGAGCACGGCGGGTTCTCAGCGGCCGGGTACCTCTACCTACCCCCGGGCGCATCGGCGGACCAGCCGGTCGCGGCGGTGTTGGTGATGTGCGGTGCCGACATGTTCAAGGAAGACCGGGAGCATTATGCCCTCGGCGCGGTAGCGGCGGGCTTGGCGGCGCTGGTCGTCGACGGACCGGGAACGGGTCAGACGACGTTCCCCCATGCGCCCGAGTCGATCGTTGCCTGGCAGGGCGCACTGGACCTGCTGAGCTCACGGCCTGAGATCGAGGCGGATCGACTCGGGGCGTTCGGGGTCAGCCGGGGTGGTCTATGGGTGCTGCGCCTGGCGGCCCTCGACGGTCGGGTACGAGCGGTCACGGCGATCGCGCCTGGCGGGGTCGGGTACGAGGGCACGCCGGAAGAGCGGGCCAGCTGGCGAGAGTTTCGCAACGCTCGCGCCCGGCACTGGTTCGGTCCGCGGGACCAGAGACCGTCGGCCCCACAGCCGATCACGGAGAACCAGCAGCGGGAGGAGTTCCTGCTGTGGTCGCTGAAGCACAACGGGTTGCTGGACAAGCTGCAGGTGCCGACTCTGTTGATCAACGGCAAGCACGACCACCTGTCACCGATCGGCGAGCTCTACCTGGCCCTGGAGAGCGGACCCCCGACGGGCCGGGTGGCCCGCGTCTACGCGGACGACGGCCACATCGCGGCCCGCAGTGAGAAGGAGTGGGGTCCGGCGACCTGGATCTGGATGCGGGAGCAGCTGTCGGGCGGGGAGGCAAGCGGATGA
>JBOHDE010000178.1:0-8274 GCA_050699035.1 Nocardioidaceae bacterium
GGTGCTCCTCGGGCGGGGAGTACGGCTGTCGCGACCGCGACCAGGCCGGGCTGTCGCCGCCGTCGGCATCGACCGGTGGGCCGCCTGGCCGACTGCGGTCGGACAGCCTGCGCTCGAGCTCGGACCACGGGATCGGCGGGTTGTGATAGCCCATCAGCCCGCCACCCGCTCCGCTTCCTCGCATCGAGGTTGCACGTATGTCGGGATTCCTTCGCGCCGAGGTTGCGCGAATGACGGTGACAGGTGGGTGGGTCGCGTCCACCGACACTGGTGCCGCGCCAGCCCCCCGACTACTCGCGCCGAGGTTGCACGTGTGTCGCGAGGGTTCAGGGCGGGTTGGTCGCGACCAAGTGAACGAAATGGCGGCCAGCAGACGCTGGTGGCAGCAATATCGTTCACTTCGTGCCAGCGGGGTCTGTGGATCTGGACAAGGCCAACGCTGAGAACACGGGTACGGCGCCAGCCCCCCGAATACTCGCGCCGAGGTTGCACGCATGTCGTCAGCGGCCGCCCGGAGCTGACCTGCGACCTCTCGTTGACTGGCGCGTTGCGTAGGCCCGCTGTCCGGTTTGTCCCTACGGAACGCGCCAGTCGGTGAGGTGGGGTGCCGGTCCCGCCCCGGGAAGGAGGTCGGACCCGGGCCGGCGGGTCAGTCATAGCAGGCCTCCGTCCACCACCGGCCGCCCTCCACGACCAGCAGCCACGCACTGCCGTCGACTCCGACGACCTGGAACCGGGCCAGCCGCCGGGTCGCCGCCTCGTCCCACCAGCGCTCCTCCACCGGCCACGGGCCGGCCCAGGCAGCGACGGGGCGCAGGTCGGTGTCCGGGGCGAACTGCGCCGGCTCCGCGGTGAGGACTCCACGGCCGTCCACCCCGACCGACCGACCGTCGGCCGAGAGCACCACGGCCGGCCTGAGCTCGGGATAGACCGTGGCCGGCAGCGGCGCCGGGAGGCTGCCCGGCCACGGCTGACCCGCGGGCCAGCGCGGACGCGGGCGGTCGCCCCAGGGCACCAGGGTCTGCCGGTCGGCGGGGCCACGCCCGCCACCGACCACCGGGGTGCCGACGGCGTGGTGGCCCAGCATGCTCTGCACCCGTGACAGCGCGCGGTGGATCTGCTCGTCCGGCCCACCTCCCCACAGCCCGTCGCCGTGTGCGCCGTGGGTGTCGACCTCGTCGGGGACCAGCCGCACCTGAACGACCGGAGCGGTGAGCTCCTCTCCCGACCCGCGGGACCCCTCCAGCTGCCAGCGCACCCGGTCGACGACGTCGACGGCGTCGAACCAGCGCGGATGCAGCCAACGCCGGGTGTGCACGGCTCCGGAGTCGGTGCGCACCTCGACCCGGAGCGTCGTGCAGACAAGCCCCTGACCGGCCAGCCTCGCGACGAGCGCGTCGGCCGCCCCCCGGACCGAGAACGCCACCTGGTCGGCCCGGTCGACGGGCGCGTCGAAGGCCACCACCTGGTCGAGCTCCGGCGGCGGACGCCGGGCCGCCACCGCCCGCTCGTCTTGCCCCCGTGCCAACCGGTGGGCGAGTGCACCGTCGAGACCGAACCGCGCGAGCACGTCGGCCGCCGGCAGCTCGGCGAACGCGCCAAGGGTGCGCAGCCCGAGCCGGCGGAGCAGGTCGGCGAGGTCGGGCCGCTCGAGGACGGACACCGGCAGCGGGGCGAGGAACCGCCCCGACCCACCCGGGGGTACGACGTGCACCCGGTGCTCTCCCGGCGTGGTGGCCCGCGCCGCCTGCTCGGCCGCGAACGGCCCGTCCGCGACCCCGATCCGGCAGTCGGTGACACCGGCACCGGCCAGCTGAGCCGCCAGCCGACCGGCCACCGACTCCCCCGCCTCCGCATCGCCGCCGTAGTAGCGGCTCGGCCCTCGGGCCCGGACCGCACAGGTGCCCGGCCGAACCACCTCGACCCCGGGCACAAGTGCCTCCAGGGCACTCACCACCGGCTCGTACGCCCGGGCGTCCTGGGCCGGGTCGTAGGGCAGGACCACGAGGTCGGGGCACCGGGACTGGGCGTCACGGGTGCGGATCCCCCGCTGCACTCCGGACGCCCGCGCGGAAACGGAGCATGCCATCACCCGTCCCCGGTCGAGCACGGCGACCGGGGCGTCCGCGGGACATCCGGCCGCCTGGCGGGCCACTGTGACCGGCCAGTCGGGGAACCACGTGATCATCGTCCGGACCAGCACGTCAGCCCGCTGCCTCGTGCACCCAGCCGGGCTCGGCCGGCTCGACTGGCGTGTCCTCGACCGGCCGGATCTCGCCGTCCGCCCCGGGCAGCCACAGCCGGGTGCGCCGGGGGCGGACCGCCGTACCCCTGCCCTGCGCCAACACCGTCACCTGCCGGCCGGTGAGGTGACCGTGACCCGCGCCCAGGCCGGACCAGCTGAGCTCGCTCACCGACAACCGTGCCTCACAGGCCGGCCAGGTGCCGCACACGACCAACACACCGCCGCGGGCCCGCAGCCGCGCCCCCAGCCGGGATGCCTCAGCCCCGGTCACCTCCCTGTCCGGCCCCGTGTCTGGCCCCGCGTCCGCAGGCGGCTGCACCACGACCAGGGTGAGCGCGTCGACCAGTGCGGCGAGCGCACTGCGCCAGCCCGCGCCCGGCTCCGGGACGAGGACGACGCGGTCGAGATCCACCCCGAGACCGGCGGCAGCCTCCGCGCCGAAGCCCGGCAGGCCCACCACGCCGCACCAGGCACCGGCCGCGGACGGACCGGCCATCAGCGCCATGGCCAGCGCGGTCGATCCGGTCACGGAGTACGCCGCACCGGCGCGCAACGCACCACCGGGCAGCAGCCCACTCAGCGCCGGATGGGTCTCCAGCGTCCTGGTATCCGACTGCCCACCGTGCAGCCGGCTGACCCGGGCCGCTGCCGACCGAGCCGCCGCCAGCTTGTCGTCTGACGGCCGGCGGAGCACGGTCGGCAGGTCGTTCATCTCTCCATTGTCGAACATACGTTCGAACACGTCAATCTGGAGTAGGCCAAACTCTGCGACCCGGCGCGAGCAGTCGGGGGGCTGGCGCCGCACCCGGGTCCGAGGGAAATGACGGTGCTCGGGTGGCGGACTGTCCGTCGGTAGCGGCGGTCGAGGTCGAGGTCGAATTTTGCCCAATTGGGCAAAGTTCGACCTCGAAACCGCATGGACCGGGTCGAATTTTGCCCAATTGGGCAAAATTCTACGCACCGTGGACCGGCGGCTGGAGCGCACCGGCATCAGGCACTGCGGTTAGCCTGTGGCCTTGGGGCGGACCCGCTACCTGGCTGAGAGATCCGGACATGACCTGTAAGTTCACTGAGCTTGCGATCGACTGTGCCGACCCCCACGGTCTCGCCCGGTTCTGGTGCTCCGTCCTTGGCTACGAGGTGCAAGACGAAACCGACGGAACTATCACCATCGGCTCCCCGCTGGTGCCTGAAGGCAAGAACCGCGTTGGCCCAGTGCCACCGACGATGACCTTCGCACTCGTGCCCGAGGGCAAGACCGCCAAGAACAGGCTCCACCTCGACGTCAACCCCACCGACAGAGACCAAGCCGATGAGGTCCGTCGCCTGCTCGACCTCGGTGCTCGACCCGCTGACGTCGGCCAGACCGGCGAGGAGAGCTGGGTCTGTCTTGCCGACCCGGAGGGGAACGAGTTCTGCGTCCTTGCGGGTCGCCACCCCTGATCGGATGGCCGCCCCACCTCCCGGTGAGTGTGACGTCTTCGACGCGACACGCCGGCGTGTCTGTCGAAAACGTCACACTCACCGGGAGGGGTGAGCACTCAGCGGGGTGTGGGGACCAGGGCGACGCGCACCAGGTCGGCGACGGCCGCGGCCCGTTCGGCGGTCAGCGGTCGGCCGTCCTCGTCGCAGACATAGAACACGTCGACCGCCTGCGGTCCGAGCGTCTCGACATGGGCGGAGCGGACGTCGACGCCGGTCGCCACCAGCGCCGCGCACACCGCCGACACCAGCCCGCGCCAGTCCCGGTCGCGCACCTCGACAACGGTCGCCGACTCGCTGGCGTGGTGCTCGACCGTGACCACCGGTCGGCTTCCCGCCGGGGGAACCAGCCGGTCCCGCGCCTCGAGCCCGCCGTCGACGATGGCGAGCAGCCGCTGCCGTACCCGCCTAATGTCGACGTCCTCGGCGGCCACCAGCCACCGCGACCAGGCCGCTCCGTCGACCGTGGCCGCCCGCGCGGAGAGGATTTCCAGCCCGGACAGCGCGAGCGCGGCCGAGACGTCGGACAGCAGGCCGAGCCGGTCCGGCGCCCCGACCTGCACTACGGTGCCGTCCAGATGGCGCTCCGCCTGGACCACCACCGAGCCGTCCTCGGGCGGCACCGGCCATGCGTCGTCGGCGTGCCGGCGGGCCGCGAGGCCGGCATCACCCGTGGTCATCGTCGCCCGCGCGACCGACAGCA
Source organism: Nocardioidaceae bacterium (assembly GCA_050699035.1). GTDB lineage: Bacteria > Actinomycetota > Actinomycetes > Propionibacteriales > Nocardioidaceae > WHTB01. The sequence continues at coordinate 4,431 of JBOHDE010000178.1, forward strand.
GCTGGCTCACCAGTCGCGCCCGCCAGGACGTCCAGGCGGCCGGGCCGGTCGCGCGCGCGTCTGCCTCGGTCAGCGCGGCCAGCAGCTCGAGCGTCTCGGTGTCGCCCGCCTCGTCGGCCACCAGCCGGCCGGTCGCCGGGTCCTGCAGGTCTCGCCGCGTCGCCGTCTCGGGCAGCAGCAGATGCTCGCGTACGACGCGGGCGACCAGGGTCGCGTCGGCCTCGTCGTACCCCCATCGCCGGGCGATGCCGAGCGCCATCGTCGCGCCGACCGCGCAGTGGTCACCGACGCTGCCCTTGCCGATGTCGTGCAGCAGCGCGGCCACCAGGAGCAGGTCGGGCCGGCGTACCCGGTGCAAGAGGCGCGACGCCTCCACGCAGGTCTCGACCAGGTGCCGGTCGACCGTGAACCGATGCACCGCCGAGGTCGACCGCAGCAGCGTCACCCCCTCCCACTCCGGCAGGATCCGGTCGACGGCGCCGGACTGCTCGAGGGCGTCCCAGGCACCAACCAGCCCGGGACCGGCGCCGAGCAGCCGCACCAGCAGCCGGCACGCCTCCGCCGGCCAGGGCGGCGGCAGCGGTGCCGACGTCCGCGCCAGCCGGACCGCGCTCGCCGGTGCCAGAGGCAGGTCGGTCTCGGCGGCAGCCACCGCGGCGCGCAGCAGCAGCAGCGGGTCACGCTCGGGCCGGGCCCGGCGGTCGAGCACGACCTCTCCGCCGGACACGGCCACGCCGTCGGTAAGCGGCCGCAGGTCGGGGGTCCGTGGCCGGGTCGCCAGCCGGGTAGCCGGCCGCACCCGGACGTGGTCGACTCGGCGCCAGGTGAGCTGGCTGAGGTACGCGATCCGGCGGCCCAGCGAGCGGACGTGCCGATCCACGTCGTCGACGCCGAGCAGCGCGCCGACGTCGGCGGTCAGCTCTGGCAGCAGCCGGTCTCCCCCACGCCCGGCGGCCGTGTGCAGGGCGTCTCGTACCGCCAGCAGCTCGGTGCGGCAGCGCTCGACCTCGGCGTGCGGGACGTCGACCAGCCAGGTGGCGACCAGCCCGCGAAGCACGACGGCGTCGCGGAGCCCTCCGCGGGACTCCTTCAGGTGGGGTACTGCGGCGTGGGCGAGGTCGCCCGACCGCGCAGCCCGCTCGGCTCCATGGCGGGCCAGCTCGGGCAGCCGTTCGCGGGCCGACGCGCGCCAGTCGGCCAGCAGCAGTGAGCGGGCCTGCAGCGTGATCGACGGGTCACCCGCGACGTGGCGTGCGTCGAGCAGGCCGAGCGCAGTACGCAGGTCGGCCGCTGCCGCGTCCCGCATCTGGTCCAGCGTGCGGACCGCGTGGTCGAGGTCGACGCCGTCGTCCCACAGCGGGTACCAGACCTGCTCGGCCACCCGCGCCGGGTCGACGCCGTCGGCATGCAGCAAGACGACATCGAGGTCGCTGTACGGGGACAGCTCCCGCCGTCCGTACCCGCCGACTGCGACCAACGCCAGCCCCGGCGGTGCATCGGCACCGTCCAGCAGCTCGCGCAGCCGGGCGTCGGCCGCGTCGGCGCGCTGCTCGCGGCGGACGACGAAGCCCTGGGACGACACGGCTCGCGGCCGTCCCAGGGCTTCGGTGTCGCTCACGCCGGTGATGCGATTCCTTTACAGGGCTGCGGAATCGCGTTCGCCGGTGCGTACCCGGACGACCGACTCGACGGCGGTCACCCAGACCTTGCCGTCGCCGATCTGGCCGGTGCTGGCACTCTTCGTGACGATGTCCACGATGTCTTCCGCGTCGGCGTCATCGACCACGATCTCGACCCGGATCTTCGGCAGCAGGGCGACGTCGTACTCAGCACCGCGGTAGACCTCGGTGTGGCCCTTCTGCCGCCCGTACCCGCTGGCCTCGGTCACCGTCATCCCGGTGACCCCGAACGTCTCCAGCGCCTCACGGACGTCGTCCCACTTGTGCGGCTTGATCACCGCGGTCACGAGCTTCATGCGGACCTGCTCCCTTCGGTGATCTCCTCGCTGGTGCCCGTACCAGCACCAGAGTCGGCGCCGGGTTTGGCGTCGGGGTCAGCCTCAGTATCGGCTTTCGCCTTTGCCTCGGCCGCTGCCTTGGCCTCGGCGATCGCCCGGGCCGGCTGCGTGGGTACGGTCAGCGGACGCGAGCTGCTGGTGGTCGTGTGCAGGTCGTACCCGCTCTCCGCGTGCACGGCCAGGTCGATGCCGTCGACCTCGTCGGCCTCCGGGATGCGGAAGCCGACCGTCTTCTGCAGCGCGACCCCGAGGACGTAGGTGACGACGAAGGAGTACGCGAGTACGGCGAACGCGCCCACCGTCTGGCGCCACAGCTGGTCGACGCCACCGCCGTAGAAGAGCCCGTCGACACCCTGCGGCGCGGCGGCCGTGGCGAGGAAGCCGATCGCGATGGTGCCGACCAGCCCACCGACCAGGTGGACACCGACGACGTCGAGCGAGTCGTCGTACCCGAGCCGGTACTTGAGGCCGACCGCGAGCGCACACAGCACGCCGGCGACCAGACCGAGGACGATCGACCCGACCGGCGAGAGTGCGGAGCCGGCGGGGGTGATCGCGACCAGCCCGGCCACCACACCGGACGCGGCGCCGAGCGACGTCGCGTGACCGTCGCGGACCCGCTCGGTGAGGAGCCAGCCGAGCGTCGCGGCAGCGGTGGCGACCAGCGTGTTGACGAACACGACCGCGGCCGTGTTGTTGGCGCCGAGCGCGGAGCCTGCGTTGAAGCCGAACCAGCCGAACCACAGCAGGCCGGCGCCGATCATCACCAGCGGCAGGTTGTGCGGCCGCATCGGCTCCTTGCCGAAGCCACGTCGCTTGCCCAGCACGATGGCCAGGGCGAGGGCCGCGGCGCCGGCGTTGATGTGCACGGCCGTACCCCCGGCGAAGTCGATCGCCGCCAGCGAGTTGGCGATCCAGCCACCGACCACGCTGCCGTCGGCCGAGTCGAACGCGAACACCCAGTGCGCGACCGGGAAGTAGACGAGGGTGGCCCAGACGCCGGCGAAGATCATCCAGGTACCGAACTTCGCCCGGTCGGCGATCGCCCCCGAGATGAGGGCGACGGTGATGATCGCGAACACCGACTGGAAGGCGACGAACGCCATCGCCGGCAGCCCGCCCTCCTCCGACGTGACGTCGGCCATCAGCCCCTTGAGACCGAGGAACTCGGTGGGGCTGCCGATCAGCCCGCCGCCGACGTCGTTGCCGAACGCCAGCGAGTAGCCGTAGAGAACCCACAGCACGCTGATCAGAGCAAGCGCTCCGAAGCTCATCATCATCATGTTGAGGACGCTCTTCACGCGGACCATGCCGCCGTAGAACAGCGCGAGGCCGGGTGTCATCAGCAGCACGAGTGCGGCGCTGGTGAGGACCCAGGCGGTGTCCCCGGTGTTGACCATGGGGTGACTCCTCCAGGACAGGGGCCGAGCCGCGCCGACGGGACCGCGCTGTCACCGGCGGCTGCGAAGCTCGTGACGTGTCCACACCCTGCCGTGACGAGATTTCGCTCGATGCCGTGCGGTGTTGCGGTCGTGTGAAACCCGGTCGGCCCGTGTTACGACGAGGTAAACCGCGCGGGGCGGAGGTCATACCGCACGAAGTCGGCCACCGGCTCGAACCCGATCGCAGCGTAGATCCGGTTGGACGTCGGGTTGTCGAGCTCGGTGTAGAGGCAGACCTGTGACCCGGTGTCGAGGAGTACGGCGGACACGTGCGCGGTCAGTGCACTCGCGTACCCGGAGCCGCGCTGGTCCGGAGGGGTGAACACCGGCCCGACCCGGGTCACGCCGAAGGCCGTCACCTGGTGGCCGACCAGGCTCGTCACCC
>JBOHDE010000179.1:0-8214 GCA_050699035.1 Nocardioidaceae bacterium
GCGGCCATCTGGTCGAGGGTCCGGGCGACGTGGGCCTTGGGTCGTGCATGCAGCCGGTGCGCCAGCGTCGCGGTGTCGGCGTCGAGGACCACCAGGACGTCGAGCAGCTGCGCGGACATCTCCATGCGCGCCTGCCACCAGGCCGCCGCCAACGGGTCGTCGCGCAGCTGCGCCATCCGACCCAGCGTGTACGCAGGTCCCTGATCGAGCAGAACGACGGTGCGCGGTGCGCGCCGCCGTCCGACGGTGCGCGGCGCCGCGCCCAGCCGACCGGCCCAGGCCGCCCAGCGGAGCCGGCCGACTCCGGCCGGTGGCCGGGTCCACAGCACCGGCCAGGCTGCGACCACAGACTTGACCAGCGCGGGGAGGTCACTCCTGCGGTGCTCCTTCAGCACCACGACGCCCGGTGTCTCGGCCAACCCGGCGGCGACGCTCGACTTGCCGGACGCCGGCGGGCCGAGCAGCTCGACGACGCGGACGGCCGGCCTCGCGTGACTGGCCGCCCGGCCAGTCGACCGGCCAGCCGAACCGCCGCTCACAGCCGGTCCCAGACCGCCCGCCGGATCTCGGCGAGCACGGCCTCCGGTGGCTGCGAGGCGTCGACCACCACGGCTTCGGTGCCCGACCAGTCCGCGTGGAACACCTCGGTGTTGCGGGCCCGCACGTACGTCGACTCCTCGTCGATCCGGCGGGCGACCGCGATCTCGGGGTCGATCCGCAGCACCACGAGCACGTCCGGCGGTGCGATGTGGGCGTACGTCCGGCGCTCGGCCTCCATCAGCAACCGGGTCACGCGACCCTTCCTGGTCGGCTGCCTGGCCAGCCACGTCGTCCGTGGCCCGTCCATCAGGCTGATCTGGGGCAGCGGCCAGCGGTCGGAGATGACGATCCCGCCGGCATCCGACACCCGCCGCAGGCCGCGGTAGTCGCGCAGCCGGTCCCGCCCGGTCAGCAGGTGCCACAGCGCCCACGCGTTGCCGGGGAAGTCGTCCGCCGTCGCGGTCCGCGGGTCGATGACGGCCTTCGTGCTGGGCAGCAGGCCGATCCGCCGCCCGACGTACATCGGACCCTTCACGCCGAGCGTCAACAGGGACGGCCGCGGTTTGCCCAGATGGGTCTGCCGGACGACGAAGATCTTGCTCAGCCATGCCGCCGTACCCTCGACCGCGGTCGACTTGCCGGCACCGTCACCGCCGACGATGGCGACGGTGGCGCCGGCCCGGGTCAGCCGCTTGCGCACCGGCACGTTGAACACGTACCGCCGGGTGCCCCAGGTGCCGCGGCGCACCGCGCGCAGCGACATGTCCAGCATCGGATGGCGGCGGGCGTTCGGCCGGAGGGCGTGCAGCAGTGCCTGGCCGGTGGCGAGCCGCTTCGTCAGCGGCTGGCCGGTGGAGATCGCGGCCAGGCAGCGCTCCCAGAGGTCGACGCCGATCCCGGCCAGGTGCCGGCGCACGACCTCACGGGTCTCGTCGAGGTCGGCCCGTTCGAGCAGCCAGCCGAGCTCCCGCTGCTCGTTCGCGCCGATCGTGCCCTTGCCGATCAGCACGGCGTCCCAGGTGGCGTGCTTGAGGATCATCCGGACGACGAACACCGCAAGCTCGAACTCCGCTGCCGGGATCGGGAAGATCTCGCCGTTCGGTGACGACGACGACGCCAGGTACGGCACCTCCAGGGGGAGCCGGTAGTTCTTCGTCGTGTCGTCGCCGAGCACCAGCATGACGTGGGCGTGGATGTGCACGAAGCGCCCGGTCTCGGCGTCCAGCGAGTAGTGGTGCGAGACGCCGGGGTGCTCGCGCCCGCCGGGCGCCTGGGCGTGCCGGAAGCCGAGTCGCGCGAGGATCTCGGCGAACGCCTGGCCGTCGGCCCGGTGGATCAGCAGGTCGAGGTCGTTCTCCCCGCGCGCGGAGCGGTCGAGCATGTCGTTGCTCTTCCAGTGGCAGTACCGCACGCCGGCGGCCTCCAGCGCGTCGCACAGGTCGACGACCCCCTGCAGCGTGCCCAGGGGTACGACCCGCGGGGGGAGTGTCTGGATCGACGTGATCGCTACCTTTGACATGCTCAGATCCCCTTGTTCTCATGCCTGATCGGGTGAATGTCGTCGAGCATGTCGTGGCCGGCCCACGAGCCCGGTTGCTGCCCGTTGCGGCGGTCGTGGCCGTTGAGCGGGCCGGTCACCCGGTGCTGGCTGCGGGCCAGCCGGGCGCGCCGGCGGTCGGACAGGTAGATCCAGGCGACGGCCAGGGCGAGCCCGGTCCCGGCGCCCGCGGCGACGAGACCCTTCAGGTCCGGTCGCAGGGCCGACGGCGAGGCGTACGCCTCCTCGAGGATCGCCACCCGGGCGCTGCCACCGGTGCGCCTGACCTGGTCGCGCATCTCGTCGTAGTTCGTCTGCATCTCGGTGAGCGTCTCGCGCAGCCTGTTCGCGGCGGTGGCGAACTCGGCCGCCTCCTCGGGGGTCGACGCCTGGTCGACCTTCTTCTGGGCCTTGCGGATCTGGTCCTGCGTGGCGGTGATGTCCTTCTCGAGCCGGTCGACCTGCTCGACCGCGAACTCGTCCTGGGCACTGAGCTGCCGCTGCTTGGTGAGCGCGACCAGCTGGTCGGCGACCGCGCCGGCCAGCCCCTCCGCCTCGTGCATCTTCGGTGCGCTGGTGGTGATCTGGACCAGCTGCGGGTTGTTGTCACCCGGCTGCGCGTGCACCTGCAGGCGCAGCGTCCGCCAGTCGTCGGCGAACCCCTCCTCGGCCACCGGCTTGAGTACCGGTTCCCGCCTCACCAGGTCGGAGTAGGTGGCGGCCAGCGCGGCGGCTGCCTTGAGACCCTCCTCGTCGGCCGGGCCGCCGATCACGTCGCCCACCAGCAGGTTGGTCGTCGCGTGGTACTCCGGCGGTTGCACCTGCGAGTACGCCATGCCGCCCAGCCCGCCGATGATCGTGAGCACGGCGACCAGGCGGATCCGGTCGCGCATCCGCGCCACCAGGCCGACGCTCTCGACGCCCCCTGACCCAGCCACCACCCGAGGCGGCAGCTGGACGGTTTCGTTGCGTTCCATCACGGTCATGTAGATCTCTCCGTACGCGTTGTTCATGGCTCGGACACTGAAGTACTCGCTGACGCACTGGCGCTGGTCCCACCCGAGCTCATGCCGGTCGGCGGTCGGCATGTACAGCACCCGCCACAGGGCGCGGGCGAACCCGGCCACGTCGCCGACCGGCACGAGCTGGACGCCGGGCGCCGCCACCGCGATCTCGCGGTGCGGGGGGATGTCGGAGAGGATCACGGGACATTCGCAGGCCATCGCCTCGAGGACCGCGACCGGCAGCCCTTCGCCACCCGACGCGGACACGAACACGTCCGCGGTCGACAGCACCCCGTAGACCTGGTCGCGCGGGATGATGCCGGTGACCGTGACCCGGTCGTGGACCATCGAGTGCAGCACGTCGGTCTGCAGCCGGTCGCGCAGCGGGCCGTCGCCGACGAACACCAGGTCTCCGTGCGGGAGCTCGGCCCGCTCGAACGCCCGGAGCACCGTCGACGGGTCCTTCAGCGGGATCAGCCTGTTCACCGAGGCGACCACCGGCCCGTTCGCCGGCGTCTCTGGTACGGGCAGCGCTTCGAGCACCCGGTCGATCCGGTCGACGTCCACGCCGTTCGGCACGACCTCCAGCTTGCGGCGGAAGGCCCGACGGAGCAGCCAGGGCAGCGAGTCGCGGGCGGCGTGTCCGCACATCACGACGGTGGGGTAGAGCAACAGGATCAGGTAGAGGAAGGCCCGGTTGCGCCGCCGGAAGTTGTCCCACGAGTTGTGCACGGTGAACACCAGGTTGCGGCGCGACCGCCGGGTCAGCAGGTACGCCGCCAGGGTCAGCACCCCACTGGAGGGCGAGTGCACGTGCACGACGTCGTACGGCCCGAGATCCAGGGCGCGGCGAACCGTCCGCATCGACCCGCGTTTGCCGGAGCCCTCGACGAGCCGCAGGCCGGACGGCGGGGTGACGTCGGCCGGGAACAGGGAGCAGACCGTGATGCGGCGCTGTGCGAGGACCGGGAGACAGTGCTCGTTGTATTGGCTGTTGGTGGCGCCGGCGCGCACGATCACGTGGAGTACCGAGGGCCCGATCGTTGCTCGGTTCACGAGGCGATCACCTTCCGCGGGTCGTGTCGGCGGACACCGTCGACGATGGCGAGACCGAGCGTGACGATCAGCCAGTAGTGGCGGTCGAGCAGCTCCGGGGCGAACAGGAAGATGACGAGGACACCGGCGAAGGCGGACGCCATCGCCCACAGCAGCTGACGGTCCAGTGCGCTGGCCCGGGCGTACGCGGCGCCGAGGTCTCGGAACCAGGTGACGAAGATGGCCGCGAACGCCAGGGTGCCGAAGACACCGACCTGGACGAGCAGCTGGAGCCACAGGTTGTGCGGCAGCTGTGGCGTTGCCTCCTGGTCGTAGTCGACGGTGACGTAGCGGAAGTTGTCGAGGCCCGTACCGAGGAAGGGTGAGTCGACGAAGGCCCGGATGCCCGCGTTGTTCAGGTGCTCACGGTCGCCGACCAGCTTGCCCTGGTCCTCCGCGCTGAAGCTCCGCTCGATCCGGTCCTCCAGCGTGGTGGGCAGCTGTCCGGTGCTCGCGAGCAAGACGCCGACCAGGGCGAGGCCCGCCGTCAGACCGCCCGCCCGGAGCAGCATCCGCCCGACGCCGATCGACGGCCGCGCCACGATGAAGACGAACAGCGCGACCAGGGCGCCGAGCATGCTGCTGCGGGATGCCGACGCGGCCAGCGACCACACGACGAGGTAGCCCGACCCGAGACAGGCCAGCCCGGCGACGAACTGGTAGCGGGGGGCCAGTGTGCGTACCCCCAGCCAGAGGACGACCAGGAACGGCAACAGGTAGGCGGCGGGGTAGCCCAGCCGGTTCGGGTTCTCGCTGTAGAAGACGAGCACACGCCCCGCGCCCTGGGTGTGCTGCGTGAGGAAGGCGTGCAGGATCGCGCCCAGCGTGCCGGCGCACAGGAAGAACACGCTTGCGAGCACCGCGCGCCGCGAACGGACGACCGAGTACACGACCGGGACCAGCAAGAAGAAGACGAACACGTACGTCAGGACCTGGGTCAGGGCCTCGACCGGGTACGTCGCTCGGAACGCGCTGAAGAGTGCCGCGAGCAGGAAGACGTGGGCGGCGACCAGGTAGCGCGTCGGCGGCATCCGCAGCTGCCGCTGACCGAGGAGCAGCAGGAACGCGACCCCGATCAGGAAGTCGTAGACGGTGAAGCTCTTCACCAGCAGCAGGTTCAGCGGCGCCAGCGCGCTGCCGCCGATCACCAGGACCTGTGCTGCGGTGGGCGTACCCCAGCGCTCGGTCGGCAGCGCGACGACGCGGGTCACCGGTGTCGTGGTGCTCATGCCGACGTCCCCTTCGCGCGCGGCAGGACGGCGCGGGCCCGGCCGACCAGCCGGCGTTGCTGCGCCCGGCTCAGGCCGGCGACGGCCGCCAGCGCGCCGACCACGACGACGGTGACGGCGACACCGGGTACGAGGCTGAGCCACGACTCGGTGTGCAGTGCCGGGGCGGCGGCGTAGGCACCGGCGAACGCCAGCGCGGTGACCAGGGTGGGCCGGATCGCGGCCAGCAGCTGGGCGGCGAGGGACAGGCCCAGCACCCTGCCGACCGCCCACGGCGCCGCGAGCCCGAGCACGGCCCGACCCGCCACCAGACCGAGGCAGAGGCCGACGACACCGCCGTCGAGCACGCCGACGCCGACGATGGCGAGACCGATCGAGGCGACGGCGGCGACCACCCCGGCGACCACCTTCACCCGCGGGATCAGGGCGACGTCGATGACGTAGGTGTCGCTGCGGATCATCGCGACCTGCATGCCGAGTACGACGACGAGCAGGCTGGCCAGCCGGCCGGCGTACAGGTCGTCGCCGACCCACAGGCCGACGAACGAGCCGTTCCAGATGATTACGGTCGCACCGGCCGCCGTACCCGTGAGCCAGATCAGCGACATCACCTCGCCCCGCAGCCGGCCGGCCTTCGGTAGGTTCCCGGCGCCGAGGTACGCGCCGATGCCGGGGATGGTTGCCTGGACGAGCAGGGCGAGCACCTGGGTCAGCGAGTCCGCGACGAACTTCGTCAGCGCGAACGCCGCGACCAGGGTCAGCGAGGCGAACGCCGCCAGCACGAGCACGTCGCTGGCGATCATCAGCTCCAGGACGAACTTCCAGCCGAGGAACCAGGCCGACAGGCCCAGGAACCAGCGGACCAGCTTCCGGGTCGGCCGGCTCGCGCCGAACCACGGCAGGTGTCGCAGCGTGACCCGCCAGAAGACCAGCCCGGTGAGGACCGTCGTCAGCACGGTGGCCCCGGCGACGCCCGGGAGGCCGAGGTCCAGCTGGACGGCGAGCACGACCAGGCCGCCACCGGCGGCGACCAGCACCGTCGACACGCCCATCCGGGTGTAGCCCAGGTTCTCGCCCTGCAGGGTCGACCGCGGCAGCGTGACCAGGGTGACGGCCATCGCGTCGAGCACCAGGACGGCCGCCGCGACCCGGATCTCGGTCACCTGGCCGGCGGGTACGTCGAGCAGGTGCGGGCCGAGCCACACCCCGAGGCCGCCGGCGGTGAGCAGCAGCGGGAGGAAGATCAGCCAGACCACGATCGCGCAGCCGATCAGCTGGCGCTTCTCCTGCGGGGTCGCCGTCCACTGCCGGTTGGCAATCGCGAACTGCAGCGCCTGCGCCGAGCGGCCGCTGGCGCCCCAGACGTACCCGGACCACTGCCACAGGACGCGCCACGCGCCGAACATCTGCGGGCCGAGGCCGGCGACCAGGAGCGGGCTGACGACAAGCTCGACGAGGGCGCGGACGCCGTAGTCCAGGCCGGAGGCGACCGCGTTGAGCGACGCCCGCCCGGTCAGGCTACGGCCCGCAGGCCGCGCCGCCTCTGCGGTGAGGTCGGCGGAGTCCCCTCTGCCCATCCACGCCCCCCAGGCCGATGAATTTTCCATCTCAAAACTAGGCCGGGGCCGACTCGGCGGCACGAGCGTCGTGGCGTATATCCACTACGCCGAACGGAGGACTTGATGGTCCTCGGAGGTCGCGGAGCCGGCCGGCGCGGTGGTCGGGGCGGGAGCCGGTTCGGGCAGGCCGAGCAGCTCGCTGTACAGGTCGTCGAGGGCGCCGCACATGATCTCGGCCCCGAAGTGCGACCGCACCCGGTCACGCCCCTGCAGGCCCATCAGCCGGGCCTCCTCGGGATGGTCGAGGAGCCAGGTCACGGCGCTCGCGAGGGACGCCGGGTCGCCCGGGGCCGCGAGCAGGCCGGTCGAGCCGGGCTCGACCAGGTCGGGCACGCCGTTGACCGCGGTGGCCACGACCGGGCGGCCGGACGCCATCGCCTCGGTGACGGCGCGGCCGAGGCCCTCGTACAGCGACGGGACGACGTAGACGTCGAGCGCGGCGGCGATCCGTGGGGCGTCGGCGCGGAAGCCGGTGAACAGCACGGGCACGCCGAGGCGCTCGGCCTCCCGATGGGTCTCCTCCTCGAGCCCGGCACTCTCCAGCGTCGCGTCTCCGACCATCACGAACGCCACCTCGGGCCGCTCCGCGTGGATCAGTGCGCACATCCGGACGAAGTCCAACGGCGACTTCTGCGCGACGATGCGGCCGACCGTACCGACCAGCGGCGTGTCGGCGGCGAGGCCGAGCTCGGTGCGTACGTCCCGGTCGGTCTCGTCTGGGATCTCGGCGAGGTCCACCGCCGACGGCACGACGACCACGCGGCCGGGCGGTGCGATCCGCTGCTCGACCGCCTCCCGGGCGACCCGGGGCGCGACCGCCACGTAGCGGTGGGCGAGCGAGCGGACGCTGCGGTCGAGCAGCAGGTACGCCATCCGGCGCGACCAGGACAGGCCGTCGTGCGCGGCGAACAGGTGGAACGTGTGCACGACGGTCGGGACGCGGGCGATCCGGGCGGCGACTCGGCCGATGAAGCCGGCCTTGGAGCAGTGCGTGTGCACGACCGTGAACTGCTCGCGCCGCATCAGCCGGACCAGCTCGACGCAGGCCAGCAGGTCGTCCAGGGGAGCGATGCGTTCCCTCATGTGGATGATGTCGACGGTCTTCACACCGCCCTGCCGGGCCTGCTCCCACAGCGGCCCGCCGGGCATCGCTGCGACCCAGGTCTCGTACCGGTCCGGGTCCATGTCGG
>JBOHDE010000180.1:0-8211 GCA_050699035.1 Nocardioidaceae bacterium
ACTGCCTGATGGTCGCGACCATGCTGCACTCCGTCGCCACCGGCAACATCCTGCCGGCGTCGGTGCCGCTGGTCTGCGTCGACATCAACCCCGCCACCGTGACCAAGCTGGCCGACCGTGGCTCGTCACAGGCGCGCGGGATCGTTACCGACGTCGGCCTGTTCCTCGAGCAGCTGGCGCTGGAGCTGGTCGACCACTACCGCACCACGCGGTCCTGACCCAGCGGCTACCGGCGGCCGGGTCGACGTCGAAGTTTGCCCAATGGGGGCTCTCCTGCTGGATGTGTGGGTGGGTCTTTCGCCAGCGGGCCCGATTCACTGCCCCGCTCGCTCGGTCCCGCCCGGTCCGGCCATGCGGCGTGACAGTCGTCACCGACGACTTTGCTGTCGTCAGCCGCGGTTGACAGCACACTCGTCGGTTACGGCGGTGGGCGCCAGTCTTCGGACGTCGTGCCCTGCTGCCCGTCGACTGGCGCGTTCCGTAGGGACAAACCGGACAGTGGGCCTACGCAACGCGCCAGTCGATGAGGTGCGGTGCCGGTGCCGGTGCCGTGCCCCAGCGTCGTCGGTCACGACCGCTGGCGGGCGTAGGCGCCGATCAACGGACCCGGCCGGGTGGTCGGCTCACGGCCACTGCTCGCGCTGGGCGGTTCCCCAGGCGTGGCGAACCTTTGCGATGGCCTCGGCGGCGAACACGACGAGTCGCGTGCCCGGCGAGCCGCGCCTGCCACGCACTCTCGGACGGTGGCTCGGCGAACAGGTGGCTACGCGGCCGGCCCCCGGTCGGACCGTACTTGGCGAAGAGCTCCGCCGCCGCGGCGGTCAGCGATCCGCGCTCGGCCAACACCCAGAGGTCATACAGGTCACGTGCTGCGGCACGATCGTGCCAAGCGGCGGCATTCGAGCCGGCGAACGACTCGACCGTGGGGACGGTCAGAGATGACGCCTCCGCATCGCTGTACCGCTGCTCCAGCCGACGCCGTTCGACCGGCCACGGCGCGTACCCTCGTCCGTCCAGAAGTTGCACCCTGATCGAGATGCCGTCAGGCAACTCGAGCACTGCGGGTTGTGTATCGCTGGTCGGTGAGAACGTGGGGCGCCAGGAGACGCGGCCGTGGCTGCGCAGCAGGCCGGACTCGATGCTCTTGACAACGCGGGCTGAGATGTCCCGATCGCGTGATCACGACGCACCTGCTCGTCGGCGACGCCGAATCGTTCGACCTCATGTCGGCGCAGGCAGGCCCGCGAGAACCCTTCGCAGCGGATCGCAGTCGTGGTCGCCCGTCAAAGGATCCGGCACGGCAGGGTGCTCAGCCAATCGAGCGTCGCCACGAACGCATCCCAAGACCAGCCGGTGTCGGCCGTCGTTTCGGGGGTGTACCTCAGCAGCTCGACGAAGGCGGCGAGGTCGGTCAGCGCCCACGCGAGGCGGTAGCGGGCGAGCAGCTCGGGGCTGAGCGGCCGGCCGCTCCGGGCGACGTACTCAGCCGACGCCTGTCCGTCGGTGCGGTCGTCGAGCAGCCAGACGTCCCGCTCCGGCGGCGCCAGCAGAGCGGTGTCCCAGTCGACCAGCACCAACCAGTCGGGCGTGCGGATCAGGTTGCCCGGGTGCGGCTCGCCGTGGGTGAGGACCAGCCGGTCAGCCTGTGGCCCGGCCGCTGCCACCAGTCGGTCGTGCTCGCGCAGCACGCGTTCGACGCCCTCGGCGTGCCGGGCGAGCAGCGGTCGGAGGCGCTCGCCGTACGGTCCGGGCCACCCGTCGGCGTCGTCCCGCTCGGCGAGTGCCTGCTCGAACCGGGCCCGACCGGGCAGTAGAAACGTCTCGACGCCGACACCGCCGTCGCCACCCGCGAGCGGCGCCGCATGCAGGGAGCAGAGCATGCCAATCAACTCGGCCGCAAAGATCGACGTCAGCGGGTCGGAGAAGTTGCCCGACCGGCCAGCCACGTACGGATACAGCGCGAGCGCGTAACCACCGGGGAGCCGGCGAACGATCGATCCGTCGCGCGTGCGGATCGGCGCCACCACGAAGGCCAAGCCGGCGTCTCGGACTGTCGCAGCCACCGCCAGTGCAGCGCTCAGCCGGTCCGCCGACTCCTCCGGGCCTTCCTCGGCCAGCACGTCGACCGACGCGAACCACCGGCCGCCCGCCGCATCGACGACCGACCAGTGGTGGCTGCCGTACCCGATCGGTTGGTACTCCGCCGTGACCGACGGCAGCCCCCACCCGTCGGACACGGCGGCCGCGACGACCGCGTCAGGAAGGTCGGGCGGTCTGCTCTGCATCGCGGCTGACTCCAGGGATGTTGTGCGGAGAAGCGCATCCGGCTGTTCGCCGCTAGCGCACGGGGACGGTCGTCAACGCCTGAAACATGAGGTGGTCCTGCCACTCTCCGGCGATGTTGAGATAGGCCTGTGCCAGCCCGAAGCGGACGAACCCGTTGCGCTCCAGCACCCGTTGCGACGCGACGTTGTGCAGCAGCGTCTCTGCCTGGATGCGGTGCAGCCCCAGCTCGTCGAAGGCGACCCGCATGATGTCGCGCAGAGCGGCGCTGACGAGACCTCGACCGTTGTCGGCCTCTCTCAGCCAGAAGCCCACGCTGCACGACTGCAGTGGGCCACGGACGATGCCGTTGAGCGTGATACGTCCGACCACGTGACCGGACTCGTCGAAGATGACGTGAGGCAGGCTCGCCCCCTTCGCGTACTCATCGAGCGTGGCGCGGATGACCTGACGCTGTCCGTCGACGGTGAAGTAGTCATCCGCACGGACGGGCTCCCAGGGCGCGAGGAAGTCGCGGTTGGTGCGGAGCAGCTCCGCCAGGACCGGCGCGTCGTCGATCGTCATGAGTCGAGTCGAGCAGCTGTTGGTCATCGCTGACCTCCTCCCCCTGTGGTGGCCCGACCTTAGCCAACCCCGACGATGGACTGCGCCACAAATTCGTTTGCCGTCCGGGTGCCGATCTGCTGCACTGCCCGTACCACAGCCGATCGACCAAGGAGACGGAAATGAGGCGAGCGTTCATGTCCACCCCGATGGGAATCATCACCTACTCGAAGGACCTGACGCTCGATGCATACGTTGAACTTGGGGATTCTGGCGCATGTCGACGCCGGTAAGACAACCCTGACCGAGCGGCTCCTCCATGCCGCCGGCGTGATCGACGAGATCGGCAGCGTCGACGACGGAAACACCCAGACCGACTCGCTCGCGTTGGAACGTCAGCGCGGCATCACGATCAAGTCCGCGGTCGCCTCGTTCCAGCTCGACGACGTCTCGGTCAACCTGATCGACACGCCCGGCCACCCGGACTTCATCGCCGAGGTGGAGCGCGTGCTGGACGTGCTCGACGGCGCCGTGCTGGTCGTCTCCGCCGTCGAGGGGGTGCAGCCGCAGACCCAGGCCCTGATGCGGGCGCTGCAGCGGCTGCGTATCCCCACCCTCATCTACGTGAACAAGATCGACCGCGGTGGGGCGCAGTTCACCGGTGTGCTCAAGAGCATCGCAGCGAAGCTGTCACCGGCCACCATCGCGATGGGATCGGTCGACGGGATCGGCACCCGCGGCGCCACCTGTGCGCCGTACTCCGCCACCGACGCCGACTTCACCTCGGGGCTGGTCGACCTCCTCGCCGACCACGACGAGGCGCTGCTGGCCGCGTACGTCGACGACGAGGCGACCGTCTCGTACCCCCGACTCCTTCACCGGCTTGCCGCGCAGACCGGTCGGGCGCTCGTGCACCCGGTGTTCTTCGGCTCGGCGGTCACCGGCGCCGGCGTCGAGTCGCTGATCGCCGGCATCAAGGAGCTGTTGCCGGCCGCCGAAGGCGACGGCGAGGGCCCGCTCTCGGCCGGCGTGTTCAAGGTCGAACGTGGTCCCAACGGGGAGAAGGTCGCGTACGTCCGGATGTTCTCGGGAGCAGTGCGCACGCGGGACCGTCTGCAGGTGCGTGGAGGCGTCGAGGCGAAGGTCACCGCCGTCAGCGTGTTCGACGGCGGTGCGGCCGTCCGGCGAGACGCGGTCGTCGCCGGACAGATCGGACTGCTGTGGGGACTCGGTGAGGTCCAGATCGGCGACACCCTCGGCGTCTCACGAACGCCGGGTTCCGCACGTCGACACTTCGCTCCGCCCACGCTGGAGACGATCGTCGTCTCCAGCCGGTCCTCCGACCAGGGATCGCTGCACATCGCGCTCACCCGGCTCGCCGAGCAGGACCCGCTGATCAACCTGCGGCAGGACCGGGTACGGCGGGAGATCTCGGTCTCGCTGTACGGCGAGGTGCAGAAGGAAGTCATCCAGGCCACCCTGGCGAACGACTTCGGCGTCGACGTCACCTTCCGCGAGACGACGACCATCTGCATCGAACGGCCGGTGAGCACCGGTGCCGCCGTCGAGACGATGGGCAAGGGGTCGAACCCGTTCCTGGCCACCGTCGGGCTGCGCATCGAGCCGACTCCGACCGACACCGGCGTGACGTTCCGGCTGGGTGTCGAGGCTGGCGCCATGCCGTCGGCGTTCTTCAACGCCGTCGAGGAAACGGTGCGACAGACGCTGGACCAAGGGCTCTACGGCTGGCGGGTCACCGACTGTGCGGTCACCCTGACCCACTCCGGTTACGCGGCGCGGCAGAGCCACTCCCACGGTGTCTTCGACAAGAGCATGTCGAGCACCGCCGGCGACTTCCGGCAGCTGACGCCGCTGGTCGTGATGAGTGCTCTCGAGCAGGCGGGCACCGGGGTGTACGAGCCGATCCACCACTTCCAGCTCGATGTTCCTGGCGACACGATCGGGTCGATCCTGCCGACGCTGGCCCAGCTGCGAGCCGTCCCGAAGGCGCCGAGCGCGGGGCGTTCGTCGTACCTGCTGGAGGGCGAGATCCCGGCGGCTCGGGTGCACGAGCTACAGCAGCAGCTGCCGGAACTCACCAGCGGCGAAGGCGTCCTGGAGTCCGCCTTCGACCACTACCGGCTGGTCCGCGGCAGCGTCCCCACCCGGCCGCGGTCGGACCACAACCCGCTCAACCGCACGGAGTACCTTCTGCAGGTCGTTCGACGGGTAGCCCGGGGATCGGCGGACCCACACGCGTGACTTTTCTTCGCGGCGTTGTCGATCTGGGCAGGGTCGGTGTGTCGACGAGGTAAGAGCAGTTGATGACACGACTGGACGACAAGCACTCGGAGGTGCCTGACATGACGACGGAATTCGAGGTGCGGTGGGAGGGCGAGCTGCCCGCGACACCGCAGCAGGTCTGGGACGCGTTCACGCTCCATACCGCCGGCTGGATCTGGCCGACCGAGTACGCATTCCCTATGCCATCCCAGCGTCCGACGAGCTGTCCGGCCGCGTCGACGCGGTGCTGACCGTCATCCACCTGCTCTACGCCACCGGGCACACCGCGCACTCGGGCGACGACCTCGTCCGCGACGAGCTCACCGGCCGCGCACTCGACCTGGTGCGGATACTGCACCACCTGCTCCCGACCGACCGCGAGACGACCGGGCTGCTGGCGCTGCTGCTCGCCCACCATGCCCGTCGCACCACCCGCACCGACGCGCACGGCCGGCTGCTCCGCCTCGACGAGCAGGACCGCTCCGCGTGGGACGGCGGCCTGATCGCCGAGGCCGACCGGCTCATCGTGGCCACGCTGACGGCCGGCCCGCCCGGACGGTTCACGCTGCAGGCGGCTATCGCCGCGCTCCATGCGCAGGCCCCGAGCTTCGACGAGACCGACTGGCCGCAGATCCTCACCCTCTACGACGAGCTGCTGCGGATCTGGCCCTCGGCCGTCGTCGCGCTCAACCGGGCGGTGGTGGTGTCGATGGTCGACGGGCCGCAGGCCGCGCTGGACGAGGTCGAGGCGATCGAGCTCGACAACCGCCTGGCCGGCTATCGCTACCTGCCCGCGACCAAGGCCGACCTGCTGCACCGACTCGGCCGAGACGCGGAGGCGGCGGGCGCCTATCGGGAGGCGCTGGCGCTGAGCGACAACGCCGCCGAGCAGGAGTTCCTGGCCGAACGCGTCACGATGACCAAGCCCTGAGCGTCAACCGGGCGGCGGATGTCCGGACTGGGCCGGCCGCCTCGACGTCTCTGCTGAACGGCATCTTGTGATGCCAGCCAGCAGAGGAGAGGGCAATGGCACAGCGCACAGGAGCTCCAGAACGTACCCATCAGACCGCGACACCCCGGGTGTCGACCACCCGGCTCTTGGCCGGCGGCATCGTCGCCGGCCCGCTCTTCCTCGTGGTGTGGGCGCTGCAGGCGTTCACCCGCGAGGGGTTCGACCCGAGCCGGCATCCACTCAGCCTGCTGAGTCTTGGCGACCTCGGGTGGGTCCAGATCGCCAACTTCGTCGTGACCGGCACACTGTTCGCCGCCTGCGCGGTGGGCATGCGGCGGGCGCTGCAACTCGGTCTCGGCGGCACCTGGGGACCGAGGCTGATCGGTGCCTTCGGGGCTGGGTTGATCGGCGCCGGAGTCTTCGTCACCGACCCAGGGGCCGGCTTCCCCACTGGTGCCCCGGCCGGAGCACCCGAGGTGAGCTGGCACGGCGCCCTGCACGAGGTCGGTTACGTCGTCGCGATGCTGTCGTGGACGGCCGCCGCCTTCGTGCTCAGACGTCGCTTCGCGGCCCGCGGTGAGCGCGGCCTGTCCCGGCTGTGCGTCACCGCAGTGGCCGCCGTCCTCGTAGTCAGCGCGTGGCCCCACCTGGACAGCCTCAGTATCCGCATCGTGATCGCGACGGGCATTCAGTTCGGTCTGGTGGCGGTCCTGGCAGCACATCTGAGGCTAGTCTGCAAGTGACCGACCGTCTGCCTCGACCGATGGAGCATCTGATGGCTTCTCGTCTCAACCCGTACATCAGCTTCGCCGACAACGCGCGGCAGGCGATGGAGTTCTACAACGGCGTCTTCGGGGGCACGCTGACCCTGAACACCTTCGGTGAGTACGGCGCTCCGGACGCCCCGGAGGCCGACAAGATCATGCACGGCCTGCTCGAGACCGACAGCGGGTTCACGCTGATGGGCGCCGACACGCCACCGGGGGCCGAACACCACCCCGGGGACAACATCTCGGTGAGCCTGAGCGGTGACGACGCCGACGAGCTGCGCGGCTACTGGGCGAAGCTGTCCGACGGTGGCACCGTGGCGGTCCCGCTCGAGAAGCAGATGTGGGGCGACGAGTTCGGCCTGTGCGTGGACCAGTTCGGCATCGGGTGGATGGTCAACATCGCCCAGCCGCCGGCCTGACCTGCAGGTCAGCGATACCCGGTCACGTCGGCCGGCTTGCCCGCGTCCTGGACCTCGGGGACGTACCTCCAGGCATCGGGCTGGCTGCCGTCGAGATCGGTGAATCCGTACTCCTGCGCCAGCTGCCCGCTGGACAGCGACTGTCCGTTCCAGCGCGACACGTCCGGGTCCTGCGCGAGTGCCACGACGGCGCGCCCGACGAACGCCGGACTCTCGGAGATGGCGAAGTGGGGTATGCGCTCGGTCGCCTCGTGCCAGGTCGCCTCGGTGACGCCGAACGCCTCGAGCATCATCTCGGACCGCAGCCAGCCCGGCGTGAGCAGGACCGCCGTTGCGTCATGCGGCGGCAGGTCGTGCGCGAGCGCGAACGCCATCCGGCTCACGGCTGCCTTGGCGAGGTCGTAGAAAAAGGAGACCCGGTAGTTGGTCGCGTTGTACTCGTCGGTCCCGTCGGTCACCTCGACCACCAGGCCGCCGGGCGTCTTGATCAGTAGCGGGATCGCGAAGTGGCTGGTGATGGCGTGCGTGTCGACGGCCAAGTGCAGCGTGCGCAGCCCGATGTCCAGCGTGGACTCCCAGACCGAGCTGTCCCATTCCATCGTGGTGGCGCCCCAGATGTTGTTCACCAGGACCTGCAGGCCGCCCTGTTCGCGTTCGATGCGCGTCACCAGCTCGCGCACCTCATCGGGTACGAGGTGGTCGACCTGGACCGCGATGCCGTGGCCGCCGGCCGCATCGACCAGGTCGGCGGTCTCCTCGATCGTCTCCGGTCGGTTCATCTCCGACGGCTCGGACCGGGTCGTTCGGCCGGTGACGTACACCGTCGCTCCGGCGGCGCCGAGCTGGACCGCGATCCCGCGTCCTGCTCCTCGGGTCGCTCCGGCGACCAAGGCAACCTTGCCGGTCAGTGACTTCTCCATGGTGCCCCTCCGTACTCGCCGGCATTCTCCGATGGCCGTGC
>JBOHDE010000181.1:0-8113 GCA_050699035.1 Nocardioidaceae bacterium
CCCCGACGGGACCGGTAGACGTTGCTTACAGTATGCAACCACATTCGGCGGACAGAGGGAGCACCCGCCGCGGACACGCCCGTGCTCGGCCGGCCGGGGTCGCTGCCAGGATGGGGTCGTGAACCGCACCCTCGAACGCATCGCCTTGATCTCCGACGTCCATGGCAACCTCACCGCGCTCGATGCGGTGTTGGACGACATCGACGCCCGCGGGATCTCCCGGATCTACAACCTCGGCGACTTCGTCGGGAAGGGTCCGCGTGGTCGAGAGGTCGTCGACGTGTGCCGCGACCGTTGCGAGGTCAACCTCCTCGGCAACTGGGACGACTTCCTGCCCGACCCAGACCGTGAGGTCGACGACGAGTCACTGCAGTGGTGGCTCGGGCAGCTGTCCGCCGGCCAGGGTGACTGGCTTCGTGGACTGCCGTTCAGCCACGACTTCGTGATGAGTGGTCGGCGCGTCCGCCTGTTCCACGCCTCGGCGACGACCGTGCACCGACGGGTCCGGTTCGACCACGACGAGGACGAGTTCCTGGGCATGTTCGCGAACACCGAGGCCACCGGCGACGGCCCGGCACCGACGGTGGTCGGGTACGCCGACACCCACGACGCGTTCTATGAGGTCGACCTGGCGCGACGCACCCTCTTCAACACCGGCAGCGTCGGCAACAGCATGGGCGACCCGACACCCGTGTACGTGGTGATGGAAGGTGTTCTCGATGCGTCCGACGAGGCGCCGTTCTCGCTGCAGTTCGTGCGGGTGCCGTACGACGTCGAGGCCGAGCTCCTGGTGGCCAAGGAGATGGAGATGCCCGAGCAGGAGGCGTACGCGCTCGAGCTGCGAGACGGCATCTACCGTGGCAACCTGAAGCCCGGCGAGACCCCCGGCTATCACCGGCGCAAGGTCACGCGCCCCGCCGGCCAGCCCGCCTGACCGCCGCCGCTGGCACTCGCGCCGAG
Source organism: Nocardioidaceae bacterium (assembly GCA_050699035.1). Classification (GTDB taxonomy): domain Bacteria; phylum Actinomycetota; class Actinomycetes; order Propionibacteriales; family Nocardioidaceae; genus WHTB01. The sequence continues at coordinate 961 of JBOHDE010000181.1, forward strand.
GTTGCGCGTATGTCGACCGGCGCGGGGCTTCCGGAACGGCACGGGCCCGTGCCGTTCCGGACCATCCCCACTCCTGTAGGCGTGGGGATGGTCGGGTATGGGTGGGGGTGAGTCGCCACCGGTCCGACATTCGCGCAACCTCGGCGCGAAGGGGGTGGGTGCCCGCCGACGAGATCGGCAGAATTGGTGTTCCACCCTGTGGGAGAACCATTACACCGGGCGACGGCGACGCTACAGTCTGTGCATGTCCAACTATCTCTCGGAGGAGTTTGAACGCGAGAAGGAGCTCCAGTTCCTCCGCTCGGTTCATGCTGCCGCAACTGCTGCCTACGACCTAGCCGCGTACGGGTCTCCCCAGGAGGTCTACCTCGTCTTGGCCCGGGAGCTCAGAAACCGCGGAATCGACCCAGACCCCAAGGCCGTGTTCGCCGCCGCGCACCAGATCAGCGAGGGCCGGCAGCCGCCGATCCTGCGGCCCGGGACCGGACGGCGGCGTCGCGAGCTGCCCAGCACGATCTCTCCCGGCAGCAGTGCCAGTGAGCGTCTCGGCCTGGTCCGCCAGCTGCACTGACCGCTAGGCCCTCGCTGGACCAGGGGTCGGCCGAGATGATCCCCTGGTTCCTAGGAGGGAAGCCATGGAAGACGCGACCGAACGCGGGGAGATTCGTGAACGGTTTCTGTTAGTCGACACAGCCAACGTCGCCGACGTCCTCGACGACCTCGGACTCCCTGACCAAGGGCTGTCGCCGGAGTTCCAACCGGCGTCAGGCACGCGGCTGGCTGGGTGGGTCTACACGATCGCCGGGCAGATGATGGCGTACGCCGGCAGCGGCGACGCGCGGAAGATGGAGGCCTGCAACGGAATCGGCCCGCATGAGGTCTCGGTCTGGAGCGGCGACGGCGAAGGTGTCTGCTACTTCGGGGAGCTGATCGCGCTCGGGATGGCGCAGCGCGGCTCGACCGGGGCCCTCGTGGATGGGGGAGTACGTGACACCCGCGCGCTCCGCGACCACCAGTTCCCGGTGTTCGCGCGCTACCGGTCGTCGGTCCAGTCCATCGGTCGATGGCGCGTCACCGCCTGGCAGGTCGCCGTAGCGGTCGCGGGCGCCACCACCAGGCGAGTGATCGTCTACCCCGGCGACTTCGTCATCGCCGACGAGGACGGCGCGATCGTCGTGCCCCACGACCGGGTCGCCGACGTGCTCGACCGGTCTGAGGCGATGACCAGGTCCGAAGTCAGCGTGCGCGAAGCGCTCAGGTCCGGCATGTCCCTGTCGGACGCACTGGACCAGTTCGGACACGTCTGACCAGAGAGTCGGGCTCAGCCGATCGCTTGGTAGCTCTCGCAGTCGTTGTTGGCCACGCTCTCGCCCCGGACCAGCCACATGCGGTGGTCGCGGTTCGTCGCTGGGGCCACGACCATAGATCGGCATCTCGTTGGAGACCAGCCAGCCGACTACCGCCTCGTGGTCGTGGAACCTGGACACCATCTCGCGTACGAAGCAGGCCTGCCGAGCCACCATCCAGACGTCGGAGTAGAGGTCACGCCCGTGTCGCCAGACCGTGTCCCAGTTCGCACCCGGCACCTTCGGCTGGGCCTACCGCGCTTGCTCCAGCTCGCTGCGGTCAGCCATGGTCACCTCGCGCGCAGCATGAGGGCGCACTACGGCTGCACGCCGACCGAGTTCATCACCGAGTGCCGCGTCGCGCACGCGGCCCTGCTGCTGGCCACCACCACCGACCCGATCGGGACGATCGCGTACGCGACGTCGTCCCCAGCGTGTTCCGGATGCAGCTCGAGTGACGGCGACCGACGCCTGACCTGAGCACTCGTGCGCTCAACAGCGCCGCGATGCTGGCCGCAGCTGGGCGGCACGCCCGGCTCCGGGCGCGCTCGGTCATCCCCGCCTGCTCAGTTTCGGACACGTCGGTGAACATGTCGGCCATCACGATCGCCCCGACCACGTCGAGCAGCGGGTCGCCGAAGAGCGAGTGCGCGGCGAAGTCGAAGACACCGGAGATCCGGAACCGACCGGTGTCCCCGATCCGCTCGGCCATCACGTTGCCCGGGAAGTAGTCGACGTGCACCAGCTGCGGCTCGCCGTCGTACAGTCCCGGCAGCAGTCGCTCGAGCTGCTCCACCACGGCGTCGAAGCCAGCGACGTCGGCAGCCAGCTGTGCCCGGATGCGTGGGTCGGGGACCTGCAGCCGCGCGCGCAGGCAGTCGGCCCAGGTGGGGTACGTCGCGCCGCCCAGCAGCTCGCCGAACGCGGATGCCGACTCGACCGCCCCGACCTCGAACGCGGCGTCGACATAACAGTCGAGCAGGCGCGCGCGGTCGTGCCCCCGCCCGACCCGAGCCGTCGCCAGGGGCCGTCGCCGCCGAGTCGAGCGAGCAGCTCGGCGTGGGCTGCGGGCACCTCAGCCGAACGTCTGTGTTCCATCTGCCCGCCGATCACCCGCCAGTGGGTCAGCCTCCCGCGTACGGCGGGTCGTCCTCCAGGAGATCGTGGGGGTATTGCCCACTTACCCACCTTCGACGTATCCTACGCCTGTTAGGGAGGCAGCATGTCGGTGATGGAAGGCTTCGAACCGGTCACGGAAGTGACCGCCGATGGGAGAGCGCGCGTTGCCGTCGGCAAGGCGGGCGCGCACAAGGACGACCGGTATGCCGTCGCGAAGAACGCCGACGGTGTGATCCTGCTCGTGCCACTCGCCAGCATCCCCAAGCGAGAGCTCCTGGTCTGGGAGAACGACGAGCTGCGCGCCTCGCTGTTCCGCGGACTTGCTGACGCCGCCGAGGGCAAGGTGCGGTCGCTGTCGTGGGTAACCGCTGACGGTCCGGACGAGGAGTGACCGCACCTCCGTTCGTGCTCCTGTACACCCGAGAGGCCGAGAAGGTCATCGCGGACTTGCGAGCAGCCAAGCAGCACACGTCCAAGCTCAAGAAGGTCCGCAAGGCGCTGCGGTTGCTCGAGCAGGTCGGCCCCCGCCATCCAGGCCTGCATTCGCACGACTACCAGTCGGTGCCAGGTCCAGGCGCGGAGACGCTGTGGGAGTCGTACGTCGAGAACAAGACGCCGTCCGCGTGGCGCATCTGGTGGATCTATGGGCCCGGAGACGGGGAGATAACGATCGTCACGATCGGGCCGCACCCTTAGCGTCGCGGCCGAGTGGGCGCACTGGGTCGACGGGTCAGGCCGCGAGGCCCCAGCCGACCGCTGGCTCGGGCGGCGACACATGGTCGGTCCGGAGGTGGTTCGCAGCCTCGACGTACGCACTGCTCCAGGCGTCGACCGTCCTCGTGATGCGGCACAACGGCAAGGGGCACAACGAGCACCGCCAGCCCCAGTGGCCGTCGGTCTGCCGGTACACCTGACAGGGCCTGTCCACGTGCAGTCGCATCTCGTCCACCTCCGTCGGTGCCGTCAACGGTTTGCGAGGCACCTTCTACTGATACGTCGAACCAGATCTCACGAAATCGACATCGAACTGGGTCTAAGGTGCGTGAGCATGGCTGAGGTTGTGCTCCGTGTCCGGCTCACCGGCGGCGACCACCTGGACGTCACCTTCGAGGAACCCGATGCCGTCGACCCGGACCAGGTCGTCGAGCACGTCATCACCACGCTCGCGCGGGACTCCGGTGTGGTGCGCAGCCGACACGGGGGGCGGCTGCTGGTGCTGTACGGCCGGGGCGTTGCCGCCATCGAGGTGGCCCCACGAGGTGCAGTTCTGTGAGGTGCCGTCCGGTGAGTTTCCTCCGGTAAGGACGAGGAGATGCGCTACGCGGTGACGGGGTGTGCGGTGACGACGATGTTGTCGCGGTAGCTGTGGGTTTCGGGATCGTACGGACCGCCGCAGGTGACCAGCAGCAACCGGTGCGTCCGACGGCCGGCGTCAATGCCGAGCTTGGCCAATGACGTGCGGTGGATGCGCCTGACGTCGACGACCCGGTAGGCGACGCGACGACCGTCGGCCCGCCGGATGCTCAGCCTGGCGCCGACCGGGATGTCGTCGAGCTCGTACATCGTCCCGCGTCGGCCATCCCACGTGACGTGCCCGGCCAGCAGCAGTGTGCCGGTGGCCTCGCCAGCGCCCGCGCCCTGCGCCCACCAGCTGATGGACCGTGCCCCGGGGGCAAGGTCCAGTGCACCGTCGGTCTGCGAGCCCACCGCGATGGGTCTGCTGCGCAGACCAAGCGCCGGGATCGTCAGCAAGGTCGGGCCACTCTCGCGCGGAGCTAGCGCCGAGGGCCGCGCCCAGTGCACGTCAACGCTGTCCGACGGTGAGGGAGCAGGTCGAGGCAGGTCAGCTTCTGGCGCCGGAGCTGCGGACGTCGCCGGCGGCTCCGGAGGCGGCCCGGCCGAGTCGTGGGTAGCCGCGCAGGCCGCAAGCAGCACCGCGACGGCCGGCAACCAGCTGAAGGCACGGGAGCTCACCGTCGGCTAGACGGCAGCGGCGCGAGCCGCCGGCGGACGCCCAGCACGACGAACGCACCGGCCGCCAGCACGACGGCTGCCGTTGCGACGAGGCCCGCCGCTGGCTGCTGGTCGTCGGTCGGCGGTCGCCCGCCGCCCGCGACCCGCGCGATCGTGCGGGCGCTGTCCGCGGCCGGGCTCTGCTGCAGGGTGAGCATGCCGAGACTGTCGTTGGACGCGCGTCCGACCAGGATCACCGACACCATCTTTCCAGCGGGCACGGTCACCGAGGTCTCCGGCACCCACGTACTGCCGTCGGCGCCGGTCACCGACACCTTGTGCCGGCCGGGCTTCACGCTGGCCGCGAACTGGTCGCCGGCGTTCATCGGGTCGCCGACCTGCTTCCCGTCCACCAGCAAGGTCGCCGCTTCGGCGCCGGCGGCGTGGCGCAGGACGACGGCGCCGGGTCCGCGGGTTGCCGTTGGCAGGCGGTTGTCGAACACGTACGCGGTGGCCCCACCGTTGGCGTCGAAACCCGCGACCGCGGTCAGATCCTGACCAGCCCGCAACACCATCGGCACCTCGAGGACGGTCGACCCGTCATCGGCCGCCTTGACCGTGACCTGGTGCTTGCCAGCCGGGATTGGCAGGGCGTCGGTCGCCTGCTCGAAGCCGAAGCCGCTCAGCACCGGCTTGCCGTCCAGGCTGACGTCGGCCACCAGACCGCGGACGCCGTGCACCAACGTGACACGAGCAGTGTCCGCAGCCGGTGCCGGCGAGATCCCAGCCAGCACCAACCCCCCGGCGGCCACCAGAAGCAACAGAACGCGCGAACGCAAAGAATGACGCATGACAACCCCCCACTAGTGGTTCAGCAGTCCCCAAAGGCAGCGTAGACCGATCGGATGTCCTCGGCAGCACAATCGACGGACTCCCCGAAACCCCGGTTCATGATGAGTTGGCGCCGTGGCTGGACGCGCCCGCCTGACAGGAATACAACGGTGGGTAGGGACGGTGGCCGTGCGGGCGGACACATCACGTGCCCGCGGGTCGACCTGCCCGCGAGAGGGCTGTTCATGGGGGTAGTCAGGCCCTGGTCGGGGCTGCGGCAGTCGCACCCACGTGGTCTCGTACGCGTGACTGCGTCGGTGACACTGGCCTGCCTGCTGCTGATGACCCCGCCTGCCGCCTCGTCGGTGTCGCCAGGACCTGAGCTCGAGATCGTCAGGGTGCAGCGGGACCTGACCCGGGACGTGCGCATCGCCACCCACGTTCCCGGCCACTCGCTGAGCTCGGACCCCGAGTTCACGATCAGGCCCACGGTGCGCGGAGACCGCCCGGCCTCGACCGGCCGGTGGTGGGCGGGGGAGGGTATCGACCTGGCCGTCATCCTCGACGCCGACACCCACATCGAGCTGCGTCGGCAGATCGGCATGGTGTACGACGCGGCCGCGCGGCTCGACCGGGCACTGCCCGACACCGTCCGACTCAGGGTGCTCGCCGGCAGCGAGGACACCGGCTGGGGATCGATCCAGCAGAGCCTGCGAGAGGCCGGGGGATGGACCGTAGCCACGGTCGGGGTGGCTAGCGCCGAGAACCTGCTGGCACAGATCCTGGCCGAGCATCCCAACCCGTCCGCGCTCGCGGTCGTGATCCGCGCGGACTGTGTCGCCACGTCGACCACGCCCCTCGGTGTGCCGTTCGGCGTGATGTTCTCCACGGTCGACGTCCAACCCTCCTGCAATGACGCCCTGCCGCTCGTCGAAGGCTCGGGCGGCCTGAGCCTGCAGACCAGCCGAAGCACGTCACTCACCAGCGCGGCCGACCAGGTCGCCGACCGCGTACTCACCCGCTACGACATCGAGCTGCCGCTGGCCGCGTTGCAGGCCGACGACCCGATCACGTTGCACGCGCCTGGGCTCCCAGCCGTCACCATCGACGACGACCCATCGGAACCCACCTCCCAGACCTCTGACGATGGCACGCCGTGGTGGCTGGTGCTGGGCGGTGTCCTGATCGTCGGGGTGGCGTTGACGTCGAGCAAACCCGCCACCGGCACCGTCCGGCACACGGAGCGGAACCGTCAGGAGAGCGCTGTCAAGCGAGGGTGACGTCTCCGCAGAGGTGGGTACGCACGCCGAGCTCGTGGAACAGCGCGGCCTTGGCCACCAGCGCCTTGTCGGCCGTCTGCGCCTCCGGCGCGTAGACGACGTTGACGTGGTTGGCCTTGTGTCGGGCCATCAGTTGGTCCCGGCCGACCCCGTGCAGCACGGCGTGCATGATCGGCCATTGCGGGGTGGTCGCGTCGAGCCGTCGGCGCGTCTCCTCTTCGGGTAGGTCGACGACGGTGCCGCGACCGAGGTCGACGTGCAGGGCGCCGTCCATCACGAACACCCTGGACCACACGATCTCGCCGGGCTTGGACACGCCGCTGAGGGTGCCGCCGCCGAGCGGGAAGTACATCGGTGGCTGCCGCATGCTGTACGACTTCTCGTACCCCCCGTTGTGCGAGGCCGGTACCGAACCCGAGATCTCGAACACCCAGACGAACTCCCCGTCGTACTCCTCGCCCCAGCGGATGTCGTGCAACGTGGTCGCGGGGTCGAGGCCCATCGCGGTCCAGATCCGGTTGGTGACCAGCGAGTCGACCGCGACACCTTCGTCCACCTCGTTGAAGTGCGGCAGCGGCGCTCCAGCGTAGAGCTCGCGGGAACCGTCGCGGCTGGTCACGGGCG
>JBOHDE010000182.1:0-8066 GCA_050699035.1 Nocardioidaceae bacterium
ACCCGCCGGCGCGAGCCCGCCGACTGATACTGGTGGGCGGCTCTGGTCCAAGCCTCGTTTGGAACGGGGGCGCCCCGTCCCAATAGGTTTGGAACGGGGCGCCCCCGTACCAGAAAGAGCCACCGTCATATGTGCATCCTCGGCGCGAGTAGGTGGGGCGGATGTGGACGGGTGGCAGGATCGGCGACATGGAACTGGAGCTGCGAGACAACACCGACGAGTCGCGCTACGAGCTGGTGGACGGCGACACGCTGGCCGGGATCGTCGAGTACAAGCTAGAAGAGAGCACGATCTCGCTCACCCACACCGAGGTCGACTCCTCGTACAAGGGCGAGGGCTTGGGGTCGCGGATCGCCTCCGGGGTGCTGGACGACGTCCGCACCCGCGGGCTGGCGATGCTGCCGGTCTGCCCGTTCATCCGGCGCTATGTGCAGCGGCACCCCGAGTACGCCGACCTGGTCCCGGAGGATCGCCGGGCCGAGTTCGGGCTCTGACCAACGCGCCGCCCCTACCCGGGTGGGTGCGGGGTGGTCCTCACCCACAGCTCGGCCACCGCGGCATGGATGAGGAACGACAGCCAGAACGCCACGTCGAAGCTGTCCTGGAACTCGAACAGGCCGGTCGAGTCGAACACGACCACCCAGATCCGGATGGTTCCCACGGCGATGCCCATCGCGAACGCCCGGATCATCCAGCGCCGGTGCTGCACCACGTCGTCGCCGCGGATCGCGCGGAACGCCAGCAGCAGGCAGGTGAGGAACCAGAGGCCGAAGACCAACGTCGCCGCGGACTCGCCGACCCCGCCGAACGCGAACCGGGCGCCGAACACGATCGCGAACACCCCACTCAGCAGGGCGCAGCTGAGCAGGACCCGGCCGAGCCGCCGGTGGAAGTCGTAGTGCCGGCTACGGAACCGGTAGGACAGCTGCAGCGGCGCTCCGAGCAGGTAGAGCACGCCGGGTGTGATGTGCAGGTAGGCGAGCCACGGGTGCGCCACATACGGGCGGGCGTACCCGTCCTCGGGGACCGTTCCGGCGGTGAGGTGCGGGAGGTCCACCACGGCCCGCGCGACCGCGAACGCGAACACGATGAAGATGAGGAGCGCGATGGCCCCCTGCACCAACCGTAGCCGAGGACCGCGGGCCACCGTCGCAACGTCGTCGCTCATGCGTCGCCCCCACCCCGTGTCCGTCCCTTGACCGCAACAGTGTGGACGATACGACCAGGTCGCGGCAACGCCGTTCAGTCGGGCAAGCGCGGCCCTCAGGGTCGCAGCATCGCCTTGATCGACCGGCGCTCGTCCATTGCGGCGTACGCCTCGGCGACGTCGGACAGCGGCAGCTCCCGGTCGAACACCGCGCCCGGGTCGAGCGAGCCGTCGAGCACCTCGGGCAGCAACTCGTCGAGGTACGCCCGGACCGGTGCCACCCCACCCCCGACGCTCACGTTGGTGCTGAACAGCGTGCGGATCGGCAGCTCGGAGCCGCCGTTCGGCACCCCCACATAGCCGACCTTGCCGCCAGGTCGGGTCGACGCGATGGCCTGCGCCATGGACTCCTTCGTACCGACGCACTCGAGCACCGCGTCGGGGCCGATGCCGTCGAACAGCTCCCTGACCGCCGCGGCGCCGTCGTCTCCACGCTCCGCGACGATGTCGGTGGCGCCGAACTTGGTCGCGACGGCCTGCCGGTCGGCGTGCCGCGACATCGCCACGATGCGCTCGGCGCCGAGCCGCCTGGCCGCGAGTACGGCGCACAGGCCGACGGCGCCGTCACCGACGACGGCGACGGTGCTCCCGGCTCCGACACCGGCCGCCAGTGCTGCGTGATGTCCGGTGCCCATCACGTCGGACAGCGCGAGGAGCGCCGGCAGCAGGTCATCGTCCGGGAGCTCCGGCGTCGCGACCAGCGTCCCGTCGGCCATCGCCACCCGGACCGCCTCGCCCTGGCCGGCGTCGATCCGCAGGCCGTGCTCGTCCCGGCCGCCCCACGAGGCGCCGTTCAGGCAGGACGTGTGTACGCCGTTGGCGCAGTTGGCGCAGGTGCCGTCGCTGAGCAGGAACGGCGCGACCACGAAGTCACCGGACTTCAGTGTCGTGACCTCGTCGCCGACCTCCTCGACCACACCGACGAACTCGTGCCCGATACGGCGCGGGCGAGGGGTCGGGGTGATCCCGCGGTACGGCCATAGGTCCGAGCCGCACACACAGGCCGCGGTCACCCGCACGAGGGCGTCGGTCGGTCGCTGGATCGTCGGGTCGGGGGCGTCCTCGAGCCGGATGTCGTGGGCACCATGGATGGTCGTCGCGCGCATCCGCTGACCGTATCGTCCGCCACGGCGCGCTCCGCGACTAAGGGTGCGTCTCCTTACTCCTCTGACCTGCTGCGCGACCCTCGGTGGGCGCCTCGCGGCGTTGTCGTCGTCGCACGATGCTGCGCATCGCGCCTCCTCCTCCGCCTTGCGATGCATCCCACCGAGCGCCGCTCGCGACGGTCGGGAGTAAGGAGACGCACCCTAAACCCGCCCGGCTCATGGGAGTCTGTGCGGGTCAGATCTGACCGGTCCAGGAGGAACGATGACGGTTCTGGTGGGTTACCTGCCGACGGACGAGGGCAACGCAGCGCTGGCCGCCGCCGTCGACGAGACGCGGCGACGCTCGACCAAGCTGCTGGTCATGGTCGACGAGGAGCCGGGCGCGGCCGACGCGCTGCGCGAGCGGCTGACCGGCGCGGACGTGGACCACGACGTGATCTCGACCCGGCGGACGGTCAGCCCGGCCGAACAGCTGCTGGCGCTGGCCGAGCAGCACCAGCCCGACCTGCTGGTGATCGGGCTGCGCCGCCGGACGCCGGTCGGCAAGCTGATCCTCGGCAGCAACGCCCAGCAGATCCTGCTCCAAGCGCGCTGCGCGGTGCTCGCCGTCAAGGCCTGACCCGGCCCAGCCTCCGGCCCTCCTGAACGGCACGGGCCCGTGCCGTTCAGGACCATCCCCACTCCTGCAGACGTGGGGCTGTCCGGAAACGGCACGGGACCGTGCCTTCCAGGGTGTCAGCCGTGTCGCCCCAGGGTCAGCCGACCGGCACGTTCTCCGTCACGACGCCGTCGACGAGGTGCAGCACGACGTCGGCCAGCTGCTCGATCAGCGGGTCGTGGGTGGCGACCAGCGCGGTCATCTGGTGCTCGCTGATCAGCCCGCGCAGCAGCGCCATGATCCCGGCTCCGGTCTGCGAGTCGAGCTGTGCGGTCGGCTCGTCGGCGAGCAGCACCCGCGGCCTGGTCGCCAATGCCCGCGCGATGCCCACTCGCTGCAGCTGCCCACCGGACAGCTCGGCAGGCCGTTGGGCAGCATGTTTGCTCAGCCCGACCTGGTCCAGCAGCTCGGCGACCCGCGCGTCGCGCTCGGCCCGCGCGGTGCCGGTGATGCGCAGGGGTACGCCGACGTTCTCGGCCGCGGTCAGCAACGGCAGCAGCGCGAAGTGCTGGTAGATCACCGACACGGTCTCTCGGCGCAGCCGCACCAGTGCGTCGGCGCTGGCCGCGGTCACCTCGACGCCGGCGACGACGATCCGGCCGCCGTCGGCCCGGTCGAGTCCGGCCAGCAGGTTCAGCAAGGTCGTCTTGCCGGCGCCCGACCGCCCCTTCAGCACGACCAGCTGGCCCGACGGCACCTGCATCGTCGCACCGCGCAACGCGTGCACCTCGAGCTTGCCGCGGCGGTACGTCTTGGTCACGTCGGACAGCTCGATGCCGACGCCGCCGGTGCCGTTCTCCCGTGCGCTCACGATGCGTCCTCCTCGTCGGCGGCACCGGGATGGCTCACCTCGGGCGGCCACACCCCGATGTGGTCCGGCTCGAGCTCCAGCCGGACCCGTCGGTCGAGCTGCAGGGCGTCCATGTAGTCCTGCGGGAGCTGGAGCCGGCCGACCCGGTCGAGCACCGCGTACTCCTGCGCCATCACCCCGGAGTCGTGCTCGGCGCCGAACGACCGCAGCGTCTCGGTCGACGTACGTCCGTCGCGGATCGCGATCGTCCGGGTCACCTGCGTGGACACGCCGGGGTCGTGGGTGACGATGACGATGGTGGTGCCCAGCTCGGCGTTGACGTGACGCATCGCCGCGAACACCTCCTCGGCGGTGGCGCTGTCGAGCTCGCCGGTGGGCTCGTCACAGAACAGCACCTCCGGCTGGTTGGCCAGCGACACCGCGATGGCCAGTCGTTGCTGCTGACCGCCGGATAGCTCGGCCGGGCGCTGGCGGCGCTGGTCGGCGAGCCCGAGGATCTCGAGCAGCTCCACCGCCCGGGCGCTGCGTCGCCGGCTGCTACTGCGGGACAGCCACTGCGGCATCTCGACGTTGCTCTGCGCGTCGAGGAACGGCATCAGGTTCTGACTTGCCTGCTGCCAGACGAAGCCGCAGGTGTGCAGGCGGTACGTCCGGCGCTCGCGGCGGCTCATGCCGACCAGCTTCGCGCCGGCCACCTCCGCGTACCCGGCGCTCGGGGTGTCGAGCCCGGACAGGATGTTGAGCAGGGTCGTCTTGCCGCTGCCGGACGCGCCGACGATGGCGACCAGCTCACCCTTGTCGACCCGCAGGTCGAGACCCTGGAGCGCGACCACCTCGACCTCGGTGCGCTTGAAGATCCGGACCAGGCCGTCGCACACGATGTGCGGATGGGCGGCGACTTCGGTCGTCATGACTCCTCCAGCAGTTCGGTCTCGGAGACAGGGGCGGCGCGGCGCGCTCCGGCGACGGCGACCGCCACGAGGGTGGCGAGCAGTGCCGACACGACCGTCACGCCGCCGACGACCAGGACCGACGCACCAGCCGGTCGTACGGTCAGGTCGGACAGCTCGCCGAGCAGGACGGTCAGGTCGATGGCAGCGCCACAGATCCAGGCCACCAGCAGGCCGCACAGGCTGCCGATCACGGCCGCGGTGAGCACGGTCGGGACCAGCTCGACCGCGGCGATCGTCGAGGCTTGCCGACGTGAGGCGCCGAGCGTACGCAGGGTGCGTTCCGCCCGCCGCCGCCCGGCGGCCCCGAAGGCGACGGCGAAGGCGATGCCGAGGAGGGCGAGCGCCCCGGCGACGGCGGTCGCGATCAGGTAGATGTCGACCGTGCGGTTGGTGATCGGTGCGTCCCGCTGCTCGGCGGCCGCGACCCGGCGGTCGACGACCACGGCGGTCGGTTCGTCCCCGGCGACGAGCTCGCGCAGCTCGCCGAGGTCGGGCGAACCCTCGATCAGGACCGTCGTCGGGTACCGCAGGTCGCGGTCGGCCTGCGTACGCAACGTCTCGAGGTCGACCAGCAGGAAGTTGTCCCCCGCCCAGTCCAGGCCGGGCAGCGTCTCCCGCCGGTCGACCACCTGGGCGGTCAGCACGGACTGCGCATAGTGCAGCTGGACCGTGCCGTCGCGCGGCTGGATGCCGGCGGACGCGACGACCTGCAGCTGGTCGCCCTGGGGTGCCGGGACCGTGAGTGGTGCCGGGGAGCCAGCGGTCAGCGTGGCGAGCTGCGCGGGATCGGCGGCGATGACGGCGGTGCTCGGCACGGTGCCGGTACGGCCCCGGACGTCGGCCCGCTCCAGCACCACGAGCGGCGCGATGCGGTCCACGCCGTCGAGCCGGCCGATCGCCTCGACGGTGTCCGGGTGGAAGCCGCTGCCGCGCACCTGGACGTCGGCGCCGGCCGCCTGCCAGCCGACCCGCTCACTGCCGCGGTCGATGGTGTCGGTGACGGCGACGCCGACCATGGCCACCGACGTGGCCAGCACGATCGCCAGGGCGGGCAGCGCCGACGCGCGGGACACGTCGACGGCACGGCTGGGCCCGACCAGCGAGACAACGCCGCGGGTGCGGGAGGCGGCGGCCCGCGACCAGCCGAGGACACCGCGGAGCAGCCGCAGCGCCAGCAGGGTCGCGGCCGCTGCCGCCAGCACCGGAACCAACGCCAGCAACGGGTCCCCGGCCTGCAGGTTGCGCCGGGTGCTGAGCAGGCCGACCCCGGCGACCCCGAGCAGGACCACGACGCCCTCGGCCGCATCGGCCAGGGCCTGCCGCCGGGCGTCCTGCTGGCCCGGAGTCAGGCGTTGGGAGCCGAGCAGGCTGGCCGTCACGATCGTCAGCACGGCCAGCAGGCAGATACCGGCCAGCACGACCACGTCGGTGCGGCTCGGGGTCTCGATGGCGGTACGCCGGGCCAGCCACAGCGCGAGCGCGCCGGCGGCCGCAGCCCCGGGCAGGACCAGGAGCAACGCCTCGACTCCGCGGAGGGCGACCAGCTGACCGCCGGACGCCCCGCGGGCGGACAGCAGCAGGGTGTCGGCCGCCCGCCGCCGGGCCAGCAGCCGGGCCGCCAGCGCGACCGCGGTGAGCCCGCTGACCAGCAGCCCGACCAGCGGCAGTGCGGCCAGTGCGTTGCTCGCATCCTGCTGGCTCGCCACCTCGCGGGCGACCTGGCCGAGTCGTGTGGACGCCTGGGCGCTCACCAGGTTGTCGGTGCGCGGCCACTGGGCGAGCGTCAGCCGGTCGACCGCCCGCGCGATGTCGTCGGCCTGCGCGGCGTCCGGCGTGGCGGTGACCGGCAGGGTCCACTGCGTGGTCGACCGGCGTGGCCAGGCACCGATGACGCTCTCGGCGGACGCGGTGAGCGCGGTCGCCAGCAGCTTCTTCTCGTCGATGGAGTAGCCGATGGACGGCTTGCGGGTCTGCGGCAGGTCGTCGAGAGCACTCCGCGCGTCGCTCACCGGCTGGTAGATGCCGACCACCTGCAGGACGGGCTGCTCGTCCAGGCCGGCCGCCGACTTCGAGCTCGGCAGCGCGTACATGCCCACCGGGAGCTGTAGCTCCTTCGACGCCTCGGCGGTCAGCGCGATCTCCACCACCGAGCCGATGTCGCTGGCCCGGATGGCGGCGACCTCCGGCGTGAGCTGCTCGTCCTTGCGGGTCTCCCGCGGAGCGCGTCCGTCGGTGAACCTGACCAGGGGGTCGAGCTCGGGGTACGACGCGACGGCCACCGACACTGTGCCCGGTGGGACGGCGTCGGAGACCGCGGTCAGCTCCACCGCGGGGCCGACGACCGCGGGGCGGGGCTCGCCGAGCAGGGTCGAGAGGTCGCGGGTCGTGGCCGCGACCTCGGCGCCGACCTCCGGCTCCTCGTGCCCGGTGCTGCCCATGCCGACATAGCGGACGGCGATGGTGCGGGCCGCCCCCTGGTTGGCGTCGAGCGCGTCCGCGAACATCGTGTCGGCGCTCACGCGGAGCCCGACCGTGGCCAGCGCGGTTCCGGCGGCCGTGCACGCCACCAGCATGGCCACCAGCAGGAGGACGGCCGCCTGCGCGGCACCGGCACGGGCCAGGAAACGTCTCATCCGTGCTCCAGCGTCCGCAGGTCCGCCACCATCGCGCCTCGGGCGTCGGTCCGCGCCATCAGCAGCACGAGCAGCAGCGGCAGGACGACGAGCAACAGGGTCGGCAGCACTACGAGTAGCCAAGGAGCCGTCAGCGCGACCGGCGGGACCAGGAGAGCGCCGCCAGGCCCGAGGGTGACGGCCGGCAGCACCAGCATCGTGACCACGACACCGGCAACGACTCCCACCACCGCACCGATGCCGACGGTCAGGACGTACTCCCCGCCGATCACGCCGACGACCGTACGCTCGCCGGCGCCCAACGCGCGCAGCACGCCGGCCTCGCGGGCGCGGTGTCGCCTCCGGAGCAGGGCCGCGGCCGACAGCAGCAGCAGGCAGACGACCGTGCCGCCGACCGCAGCCCACTGCAGCGCCTCGGCCCGCCCGGCGCCGCCGCTGCCCGGGTCGTTGGCGAGCTGGTCGAGGACATCGGTTCGGGTGGTCAGGTCACGCCCCAGCTCGGCGACCGCCCGCTCGTCCGTACCCACCTCGGTGTCCAGCCACCACTGGCTCGGCGTCGCGTCGATACCGCTGAGCAGCAACGGGCGTTGCAGGGTGCTGCGATCCAGCAGCACGGCGAGGTGGCCGTCGGTCACCCCCGGCACCAGCGGGACCACGTCGGCCACGCGGACGGTCACGTCGACGCCCTGTATCTCGAG
>JBOHDE010000183.1:0-8048 GCA_050699035.1 Nocardioidaceae bacterium
CGCCTTGCGCAGCGCGACGCGCTCGGCGGACTCGGCGTACGGGTTCACGATTGACCTCCTGGGTCGGCTGGGTTCACGGCTGGGGTCACGACGGCGATGACGGCACCGGCCGTCACCTGCTCGCCGGCGGCGACGGCGAGGACGGTCACGACCCCGTCGTCGGGCGCATGCACGGTGTGCTGCATCTTCATCGCCTCGAGCACGATGAGTACGTCGCCCCGCGCCACCGGCTCACCCTCGGCGACGCGTACGTCCACCACCGTGCCGGGCATCGCGGCCAACAGCGAGCCGGCGGCGACCTGCTCGGCCGGGTCGGCGAACCGGGGTACCGGCTGCAGCCGCACCTGGTCGGCACCCGAGCCGACCCAGAACCCGTCGGCCTGCCGCGAGACCGGGAGCCGGCGCCGGACGCCCGCGACGTCGAGCACCACCAGGTCGGGCTCGACGCTGACCACGTCGACGCCGTCGGCGACCAGCCGGTCCCGGACGCAGGAGTACGACGCGACCACCTCGGTGCCGCCGACCAGGAAGCGACGCGTCTGCTGCTGTGACGAGACGTTGCGCCATGCGGCCGGCACGCCGGGGAGCAGCCCCGAGTCGTGGCGTCGGTGTTCGGCGTCGGCCAGCGCGGCCGCCAGGGCGGCGATCGGCCGGTCGGCGGGATCGGCCAGCGGGCGGGCCAGCTCGGTGAGCCGAGCGCCGCCGAGGTACGACGTGTCGGCTCGACCGCCGAGGAAGTCGCGGTCCCTCAGGATGCGGACGAGCAGGTCGCGGTTGGTCAGCACGCCCTGCACCTCGGCGCGGACCAGCGCTCCCGCCAGCGTGCGGGCCGCGGCGGCCCTGGTCGGCGCGTGCGCCACCACCTTCGCCAGCATGGCGTCGTAGTGCGTGCCGACCTCGCTCCCCGTCTCGACACCACTGTCGACCCGCACCGGGCCGTCGATCGCGAACCGGTGCAGCGTGCCGCTCTGCGGCAGCCAGTCGGCGGCCGGGTCCTCGGCGTACAGCCGGACCTCGATCGCGTGCCCCGACGACGGCGGGGGCTCGCCCGCCAGCCGCGCACCCTCGGCGACCACCAGCTGCCGCTCGACCAGGTCGACGCCGTGGACCAGCTCGGTAACCGGGTGCTCGACCTGCAGCCGGGTGTTCATCTCGAGGAAGAAGTACTCGCCGGACTCGGCGACGAGGAACTCCACCGTGCCCGCGCCTACGTACCCGATGGTCTCCGTGGCGCGCCGGGCGGAGGTCGCCAGCCGTCGGCGCAGGTCGTCACCGACGACCGGTGACGGCGACTCCTCGACCACTTTCTGGTGCCGCCGCTGCACCGAACAGTCGCGCTCGGTGAACACCCACACGCCGCCATGTCGATCGGCGAGCACCTGCATCTCGATGTGCCGCCCGGTCTCGAGGTAGCGCTCACAGAACACCGTCGGGTCGCCGAACGCGGACTCCGCCTCCGCCCGCGCCTCGGCGAGCGCGGTCGGCAGGTCGGCGAGGTCGCGGACGACCCGCATGCCGCGGCCGCCACCACCCGCCGACGCCTTCACCAGCACCGGAAGGTCCGCGCCGGTCACCGCCGACGGGTCGAGCTGCTCCAGCACCGGCACGCCGGCGTCCGCCATCAGCTTCTTGGCGTCGACCTTGGACCCCATCGAGGCGATCGCCTCGGCCGGCGGGCCGATCCACCGGATGCCGGACTCCTCAACCAGGGCAGCAAAATCGGACCGCTCGGACAGGAACCCGTAGCCCGGGTGGATCGCGTCGGCGCCGGCCCGGCGCGCCGCCGCCACGACCAGGTCACCCCGCAGGTAGGTGTCGGCCGGTGCGTGGCCCGGCAACTGGACGGCCGCGTCGGCCTCGCGTACGAACGGTGCCTCGGCGTCGGCGTCACTGAACACGGCCACCGTCTCGATGCCCAGCTCGCGGCAGGTGCGGAACACCCGCCGGGCGATCTCACCCCGGTTGGCTACCAGCACACGTCGGATCATCTGCCCCACCCGCCAGCCGCTGCGTGAGCGTGGCTGCCGCGCCATGTCAAAGATTGCCCAATTGGGCGAAATTCGACCCGGTCCCCGCCGGATCGAGGTCGAATTTTGCCCAATTGGGCAAAATTCGACGTCCGGCGCGCGATCGCCAGTCGACGAAGGGACAGCGGCAGGTCCATGGGTCCCCTCACATCCGGAAGACGCCGAAGCCGTCGGCACCGCGGACCGGGGCGTTGTGCACCACCGACAGGCAGATGCCGAGTACCGTACGGGTGTCACGCGGGTCGATCACGCCGTCGTCGTAGACCATGCCGGACAGGAAGAACGGCAGCGACTGCTCCTCGATCTGCTGCTCGACGTAGGCCCGCATCTGGGCGTCGCCGGCCTCGTCGTACGGCTGGCCCTTCGCCTCGGCGGCCTGCCGGGCGACGATCGACAGCACCCCGGCGAGCTGGGACGGCCCCATCACGGCCGCCTTGGCGCTCGGCCAGGTGAACAGGAACCGCGGGTCGTACGCCCGACCGCACATGCCGTAGTTGCCGGCGCCGTACGACGCGCCCATCATGATCGACAGGTGCGGCACCGCGGAGTTGGAGACGGCGTTGATCATCTGTGCGCCGTGCTTGATGATCCCGCCCTGCTCGTACTCCGCACCCACCATGTAGCCGGTGGTGTTGTGCAGGAACAGCAGCGGCGTGTCGACCTGGTTCGCGAGCTGGATGAACTGCGCGGCCTTCTGCGACTCCGCGCTGAACAGCACGCCCTGGGCGTTGGCCAGGATCCCGATCGGGTAGCCGTGCAGGCGCGCCCAGCCGGTGACCAGACTGGGGCCGTACAGCGGCTTGAACTCGTCGAACGGCTCGTCCCCGCCGTCGACGACGCGCAGGATCACCTCGCGAGGGTCGAACGGCTGCCTCAGATCCTCGGGTACGACGTCGAGCAGCCCGTCGGCGTCGAGCACCGGGTCGGCGAAGCCCGGCCGGGGAGCCGGCCCGGCCCGGCGCCAGTTCAGTCGGGCCACGATCCGCCGGCCGGCCCGCAGCGCGTCCTGCTCGTCGACCGCGAGGTAGTCGGCCAGCCCGGAGCTGCGGGCGTGCATCTCCGCACCGCCGAGGGACTCGTCGTCCGACTCCTCGCCGGTCGCCATCTTGACCAGCGGCGGCCCGCCCAGGAACACCTTGGCCCGCTCCTTGACCATCACGACGTAGTCGCTCATCCCGGGTACGTAGGCTCCGCCGGCCGTCGAGTTGCCGAACACCAGCGCGATGGTCGGGGTGCGTGCCGCGCTGGCCCGGGTCAGGTTGCGGAACATCGCGCCGCCGGGGATGAAGATGTCCTTCTGGCTGGGCAGGTCGGCGCCCCCCGACTCGACCAGGTTGATGGTGACCAGCTGGTTCTCGGCGGCGATCTGCGCGGCCCGGGCGACCTTCTTGAGCGTCCACGGGTTGCTCGCGCCGCCACGCACGGTCGGGTCGTTGCCGATGATCATGCACTCGACGCCCTCGACCACGCCGATCCCGGTGACGACGCTCGCACCGACGGCGTAGTCGCTGCCCCAGCCGGCCAGCGGCGACAGCTCGAGGAACGGCGCATCCTGGTCGAGCAGCAGCTCGATCCGCTCGCGCACCAGCAGCTTGCCGCGCTTGCGGTGCCGCTCGACGTACTTCTCGCCGCCGCCCGCCACCGCCTTGGCGTGCTCGGCCGCCAGCGCCTCCAGCTTGTCCAGCATCGCCGCCCGGTTGCTCACCTCACCACCCCCTGCCCCGCCCCGGTGAGTGTGACGTTTTCGACGCGACACGCTGGCGTGTCTTTCGAAAACGTCACACTCAACGGGAGGGTCGCGGTCATGAGGTGTATCCGAGGAGTCGGGCCGACAGGTCGGTGAGGACCTCGGTGGCGCCGCCGCCGATGCCCAGGATCTTGGCGTCGCGGTAGTGCCGCTCCACCTCGGCGCCGCGCATATAACCCGCGCCGCCGTGCAGCTGCACCGCCTTGTCGACCACGAAGTCGCAGGCCTCGACCGCGGTGTTCTTGGCCAGGCAGGCCTCGAGGACCGGCTGCTCACCGTCGGCGTAGCGCCGCGCCACGTCGTGCACGTAGACCCGGGCGACCTCGATCCGCCGGTGCATCTCGACCAGCTGGTGGCGCACGGCCTGCCGGCTCAGCAGCGGGCGCCCGAACGTCGAGCGGTCACGCGTGTAGGCAACGGTGAGGTCGAGGCTGCGCCGCGCGATGCCGTACGCATGCACCGCGAGCCCGAGCCGCTCACCGACGAAGTGCCGCGCCAGCGCGGTGAACCCCGACCCCTCGGCGCCGACCAGCTGCGACACCGGCACGCGGACGTCGACGAAGCTCAGCTCGGCCGTGTCGGAGCAGAGCCAGCCCATCGTTTCGAGGCGGCGGGCTGTGAGGCCCGGCGACCCCTTGTCGACCACCAGCAGCGACACCCCCGCCTGACCCGGCTCGCCGGTGCGCACCGCCGTCGTCACGAAGTCGGCCCGGTCGCCGGAGGTGATGAACGTCTTGGACCCGTTGACGACGTAGTGCTCGCCGTCGCGACGGGCCGTCGTGCGCAGCGCCGCCACGTCGGACCCCCCGCCCGGCTCGGTCACGGCGAGCGCGCCGATCGCCTCACCGGCGAGGGTCGGGCGCACGTAGCGGTCCACCAGCGCGGTGTCGCCGGACGAGGCGAGGTGCGGCACCGCGATGCCGGACGTGAACAGCGCCGCCAGCAGACCCGACGACGCACCGGCCGAGCAGAACGCCTCGGTCATCTCCACCACGTCGGTGTAGTCGCCGCCGGCACCACCGACGCCCTCCGGGAAGCCGACTCCGAGCAGCCCGAGCTTGGCGGCCGACAGATGCAGCGACCGTGGCACCTCGCCGGCTCGCTCCCAGTTGTCGAGGTGGTCGACGACCTCGCTCCGGACGAACCGGGTCGCCGTCTCGCGCAGCGCCCGTTTCTCCACACTCACAGCAAAACCTCCGGTACGTCGACGATGCGCGAGCGCAGCCACTCGCCGAGTGCCTTGGCCTGTGGGTCGAACCGCGTCGACGCCGCCACGCCCTGACCGAGCAACCCCTCGACGACGACGTTGACGGCCCGCAGGTTGGGCAGCAGGTGCACCTGGACGGGCAGCTGCGCGGTCTCGGGCAACAAGGCCCGCACCCGGTCGGCGTCGAGGAAGTGGGCGAGCCACCGCCACGCGTCGTCGGTGCCGGCCCAGACGCCGACGTTCGCGTCGCCGCCCTTGTCACCGCTGCGGGCGTCGACGACCCGGCCGAGCGGTGCCCGCACCGTCGCGCCGGCGGGCAGCGGCTCCGGCAACGCAGGCGGGAGTACGTCGGCGAGCGGCTGCGTGACGCCCGGTGCGGCAACCGGCACCTGCGACCCGTCGGGCAGCACGGCGACCTGCTCGACGAGGCCGTGGTCGACGTAGGCCGGTGTGTATACGCCGAACGGTGTCGCGTCCCCCGGCGGCGCGGTGAGCGTGAACCCGGCGTACGAGCCCAGCGCGAGCTCGACCACCGCGCCGGAGAACCGCCGGCCGACCGCCTTCGGGTCAGTGCCCTGCACCTGGCAACGCAGCCGGGCCGCCGCCGTCTCCTGGGAGGCCGCGTCCTGGTGGTCCGTACGCGCCAGCGTCCAGGTCAGGTCGAGGTCGGGGAGCCTGGCCTCCAGCTGGGCCCGCAGCGCGGCCGCCTTGTCCTCGATGTCGAGGCCGGTGACGACCAGCTCCACCTGGTTGCGGAACCCGCCGAGCTGGTTGAGGCACACCTTGAGCGTCGGGGGCGGCGGCTCGCCGACCACACCGTCGATGAGTACCCGGTCGGGCCCGTCCGCGGCGAGCCGGATGCTGTCGAACCGCGTCACCACGTCGGGCCCGGCATAGCGCGCCGCCCCGATCTCGTAGACCAGCTGCGCAGTGACGCTGCCGACCGTGACGACGCCGCCGGTCCCGGAATGCTTGGTGATGACGCTGCTGCCGTCCGCGGCGACCTCGGCCAGCGGGAAGCCGGGCAGCTCGCCGCCGGTCGGCAGCCAACCGCTGTAGTTGCCGCCGGTCGCCTGCGTGCCGCACTCGAGCACATGCCCGGCGACCGTCGCGCCGGCCAGCCGGTCGAAGTCGTCCCGGCCCCAGCCGAAGTGCGAAGCGGCGGCGCCGACCACCAGCGACGCGTCGGTCACCCGGCCGGTGACCACGACGTCGGCACCTGCGTCGAGCGCGGCGGCGATGCCCCAGCAGCCGAGGTAGGCGTTGGCGGTGAGCGGGGAACCGAACCCGAGCGCGTCGGCACGCTCGAGCAGGTCGTCGCCGGCGACGTAAGCGACCCGGACGTCCGGGTCGATCTCGCGCAGCGCCGCGGCCAGCCCGGCCGGGTTGAGCCCGCCGGCGTTGCTCACGAACCGCACTCCACGGGCCTGGGCCAGCGCCAGCGACTCCCGCAGCTGCCGCAGGAACGTCTTGGCGTACCCCAGCGCCGGGTCCTTCACCCGGTCACGACCCAAGATGAGCATGGTCAGCTCGGCCAGGTAGTCGCCGGTGAGCACGTCGAGCGGACCGCCGTCGAGCATCTCCTGGACCGCGCTGTGCCGGTCGCCGTAGAACCCGCTCGCGTTGCCGACCCGCAGGGCGTCCATCACGACCCCCGCGGCGGACGGCCGGTGCCGGGCAGCCCGGCGAACACCTGCGCGATGTCGAGCCAACGGTCGGCCTCGCCGACCGCCGTCAGGGCGAGATCGTCGCGGTGCCGGCGCTGGGTGACGAGCAGGCAGAAGTCGTACGCCGGACCGGCGACGCGAGCGTCCGCGTCCGTCGGTCCCCAGGCCCATACCTCGCCGGACGGAGCGGTGAGCTCGACCCTGAACGGCGCGCCGGGAGGCGTCAGGTCACTGATGTAGTAGGCGAAGTCGCGGGTGCGGACGCCCAGGTGGGCAACGTGGCGGAGCCGCTCGGTGGGCTTGCGCTCGGCGCCGAGCGCGTCGGCCACGTCGAGGCCGTGTGCCCAGGTCTCCATCAGCCGGGCGGTGGCCATCGACGTCGGGCTCATCGGCGGCCCGAACCACGGCACCTTGGTCTCGGCGGGCGCCTGCAGCAGTCCGGCCGCGACCTCGGCGCGCGTCGACCGCCAGCGAGCGAGTAGGTCGGCCGGCCGGGCCGAGGCTCCCTCGGCCGCTGTCTCGTCGGCGACGGTCGTCACCCGCGGCGCCCGCTCGGGCAGCAGCCGCTGGAACCCCTCGGGGTCGCGGAGCGCGAGCAGCGCCATGTCGTCGGTCCAGGCGAGGTGAGCGACCTGGTGGGCGATGCTCCAACCGACCGACGGCGTGTCGGTCGCCCAGGCGTCGTCGGCGAGCCCGGCCACCAGTTCGTCGAGCTCGTCGCCCTCGGTCTCCAGGTCGCGGATGACCCGTACCCGTAGGTCGGTCACTGGCTCTCCTCGAACGCAGCGTCGAGCGTGCGCGCCCACCGGTCCAGGATCCGCTTACGCCGAGCACTGTCGTCGGTGAGCTGGTTGGCGAGCCCGAGGCCGCGGGTCAGGTCGAGAGTCGCCTGCACCAGCTCGCGTACCCCCGCCTTGCTCTCGTCGACGCCGAGCATCTCGACCGTGTGCCGGTGCGTCTCCCGCCCGATCTTCTGCTCCAGCGGCGCGACCGCGGCACGCAGCTGGGGGTCGGTCCGGGCCGCGACCCACAGTTCGAGCGCGGCGGCGAAGATCGGGCTGGTGAAGTGCTGCGCGAGCACGTCGAGGGCCACCCGGGTACGGCGGGCGCCGCGCGGGAGCGACTCGGTGGCCGCCCGCAGCTCGGCGGCGCGGCGCTGCCCCATCTGCTCGACGGCCGCGATCACCAGGTCGGCCTTGGTCGGGAAGTGATGCAGCTGCGCGCCCCGGGACACGCCGGCGCGCTGGGACACCAACGTCGTGGACGTGCCCGCCCAGCCCCGCTCGACCAGGCAGTCGATCGTCGCCTCGAGCAGCCGCTGGCGCATCGCGCGGGTGCGCTCCTCCTGCGGCACCCGCCGCATCGCCGTACCCACCATGCCGTCAGCATGCAGGTCCCTG
>JBOHDE010000184.1:0-8025 GCA_050699035.1 Nocardioidaceae bacterium
GGCGGTCGTCATCCTCGGCGGCCTGGTCACCTCGACGCTGCTCAACCTGTTCGTGGTGCCGTCGCTGTACCTGCGCTTCGCCAATGGCGGCCGGCAGCGCGAGCCGGCCGTCGCGCTGGCACCTTAGTCCGAGCAACTGAGGTCTGCACACGCCCTGGCGTCGGTAACTCTCAGTTGCCCGCGCAGGTTGTCGGCGTCCTAGGGTCCGGCCGACCGCCGTACGCTGGCACCATGACCGAGGTCGAGCTGAGGCGCGTCCACGCCGTGGTCGGACGCCGCAAGCAGGCGACCACGTTCCTCGTCGACCGGCTGTGGCCGCGCGGCGTCCGCAAGACCGACCTCGACATCGACGGCTGGCTCCGCGACGTCGCTCCCAGCACCGAGCTGCGCCGCTGGTTCGGCCACGACCCGGACCGTTGGGAGGAGTTCCGTCGCCGCTACCTGGCCGAGCTGCAGGGCAACATCGGCGTCGCGCAACCCCTGGTCAGTGCGGCCCGCCACGGCCGGGTCATTCTCCTCTTCGGGGCCAAGGACGAGCAGCACAACCAGGCCGTGGTGCTGCGCGAATGGCTCATCCGGCACCAGCTCTGAACCCGCCGGACGACGGCAGCCCGGACTACAGCACCTTGGAGAGGAACGCCTGGGTACGGCTGTGTTGCGGGTTGCTGAGCACCTCGGCGGGCACACCCTCCTCGACGATCACGCCGTCGTCCATGAACACCAGCTTGTTGCCGACCTCGCGGGCGAACCCCATCTCGTGGGTGACCACCATCATCGTCATGCCCTCGGTGGCGAGCTGGCGCATCACGCCGAGCACGTCGCCGACCAGCTCGGGGTCGAGCGCGCTGGTGGGCTCGTCGAACAGCATCATGTCGGGGTCCATCGACAGCGCCCGCGCGATCGCGACCCGTTGCTGCTGACCGCCCGACAGGTGGGCCGGGAAGGCGTCCTCGCGATCGGCCAGCCCGACCTTCTCGAGGTTGCGGCGGGCCACCGCGACAGCCTCCTCGGTGCCACGCTTCTTGACCCGTTGCTGCGCGATGGTCAGGTTGCGCAGCGCGGTCAGGTGGGGGAACAGGTTGAACTGCTGGAACACCATGCCGATCCGGCTGCGCACCTTGTCGACGTCCACATCGGGGTCGGTGATCTTGATGCCCTCGATGAAGATGTCGCCCGACGTCGGCTCCTCGAGCCGGTTGACGCACCGCAGCAGGGTCGACTTGCCGGATCCCGACGGCCCGACGACGCAGACCACCTCGCCGTCGTCCACGTGGAAGTCGATGCCCTTGAGCACCTCGTTGGCGCCGAAGTACTTGTGCAGGTCGCGGATCTCGATCGCCGGTGCACCCGGTTGGATCTGCGGCTCGGTCATCAGCGCGCCCTCTCTGAGCGGGCTTCCATCCGGCGTACGACGATCGACAGTGGGACCGTGATCATCAGGTAGCACAACGCGATCCCCACCAGCGGTGTCAGGTTGTTCTCCTGGATCATCTGGTCGCGGCCGAACTTGGTCAGCTCGGCCGTCGCCACACTCAACCCGAGCAGGTAGACCAACGACGAGTCCTTGGTGAGCAGGATCAGCTCGTTCGTCAACGGCGGCAGGATGATCCGGAAGGCCTGCGGGATCACGACCGAGACCATCGCCCGACCGTGCGACATGCCGAGCGACCGGGCCGCCTCCGTCTGGCCCTTGGGCACCGCCTGAATCCCGGCCCGAATCGTCTCGGCCATGTACGCACCGCCCACCAGGCCCAAGGCGACGGTCACCGTACCGAGCACGCCACCGGGCATCTGGCGACCGGGGAACGCCGTCGGGATGCCGTACTGGAAGGCGATGAAGACCACCAGGGCTGGCACACCTCGGAAGAACTCGATGATCCCCGTGGACAGCCAGCGGTACGGCCCGACCGAGGAGAGGCGCATCAGGGCCAGCAGCAGGCCGAGAACGAGGCCGAAGGCGAACGCGCAGGCCGTGTAGAGAACGGTGTTCTTCAGCGCAGTCGACAAGACGTCCGGGAGCATCCCGTTGAGAATCCCGGGATCGGCGAACTGTCTGCCGATCTCGCCCCAGTCGGCGACCACGAGCAGGACGACCGCGATCAGCGCGAGGATGCCGTACTGCACGCCTCTGCTGATCCGGGCCCGCTGCCGGGGGCTTGTGGTCATGGTCGGGCTCAGCCCTGTGGCGTCTCGCCGAACCACTTCTCGTAGATCTTGTCGTACCGGCCGTCCTCCTTGGCCGCTGCGATCACGTCGTTCACCGACTTCAGCAGGTCGTCGTTGCCGTCCTTCTTCACCGCGAAGCCGTACTGCTCGCCGGTGTCGAACTCCGTCACGACCTCAGTGTCCGGGTTCTCCTTCACGTAGTCGTACAGCACGCCGTTGTCGTTGATGCCGGCGTCGACCTGGCCGTTCTTGACCGCGCTGCTGAGCAGGGCGAGGTCCTCGTACGAACGCACCTCGACCCCCTCGGGCGCATTCTCCTCGGCATAGATCGCACCGGTCGTGCCCTCCTGCACCGCGAGCGACTTGCCGGCCAGGTCGTCGAGCGTGGTGATGCCTGAACCCTTCTTGGTGAGCAGCGCCTGCGTCGCCTCGAAGTAGGGCTCGGAGAAGTCGATCACCTTGGCACGGTCCTCGGTGATCGTCATCCCGGCCGCGGCGACGTCGCAGTCACCGGTGTTGAGCGCCTGGCCGGACTGGATGCCCTCGAACGGCGTATCGAAGATCACCTGCTCCAGGCCGAGCTCCTCGGCGACCAGGTCCATCAGCTCGACGTCGAAGCCGACGGTCTCGCCGCCCTCGTTGAACTGGAAGGGCTTGTACGGCAGGTGCGTGCAGACCGTGAGCTTGCCCTCCTTGACGATCTTGGCGCCACTCTCGGTCTTGGTCGCCTCTTCAGCCGCACATCCCGCCAGGGCCAGGGCGATGACGGTCGCGGCGGCGACTGCGGGGAGGGAGGGAAGTCGCATGGTTCACCTTCGTCGCTTGGTGATCGGAACGGGTGCAGTCTGCCAGACCGGACCGGACGCGCCTCGACCGGCGCGTGGCGTGGACTCCCCCAGACCCCGCTGCTCGCGGGTCGCTCCAGCCCGATAGGGGCGCCGTGCAAGATTGCCCAATTGGGCAAAGTTCCACCTCGAACAGGCCGGGACCGGGTCGAATTTTGCCCAATTGGGCAATCTTCGACCCGGGTTTGGGCGGCGGGACAGTCTGCCAGACCGCGGGCTGAACCGGGGCGAGCCTCAGCCGACGGTCACGGAGGGCGACTCGCCGTCGACGGGCTCGCCCATCTCCTCGGCGATCCGCATCGCCTCCTCGATCAGCGTCTCCACGATCTGCGACTCGGGCACGGTCTTGATCACCTCGCCCTTGACGAAGATCTGACCCTTGCCGTTGCCCGAGGCCACCCCGAGGTCGGCCTCGCGGGCCTCCCCCGGGCCGTTGACGACGCAGCCCATGACGGCGACGCGCAGCGGGACCGCCATGCCCTCGAGCCCGGCGGTCACCTCGTCGGCCAGCTTGTAGACGTCAACCTGGGCCCTCCCACACGACGGGCACGACACGATCTCGAGCTTGCGCGGGCGCAGGTTGAGCGACTGCAGGATCTGCAGGCCGACCTTGACCTCCTCGACCGGCGGCGCCGACAGCGAGACCCGGATGGTGTCGCCGATCCCCTTGCTGAGCAGGGCACCGAACGCCACCGCCGACTTGATCGTGCCTTGGAACGCCGGACCGGCCTCGGTCACCCCGAGGTGCAGTGGCCAGTCACCACGCTCGGCGAGCATCTCGTAGGCCCGCACCATCACGACCGGGTCGTTGTGTTTGACCGAGATCTTGAAGTCGTGGAAGTCGTGCTCCTCGAACAGCGACGCCTCCCAGACGGCCGACTCGACCAGCGCCTCCGGCGTCGCCTTGCCGTACTTCTGCAGCAGCCGCGGGTCGAGCGAACCGGCGTTGACGCCGATCCGGATCGACGTGCCGGCGTCTTTGGCGGCCATCGCAATGGCACGGACCTGGTCGTCGAACTTACGGATGTTGCCGGGGTTGACGCGGACGGCGGCACAGCCGGCGTCGATCGCCGCGAACACGTACCTGGGCTGGAAGTGGATGTCGGCGATGACCGGGATCTGCGACTTGGTCGCGATCGCCGGCAACGCCTCGGCGTCGTCCTGGCTGGGGCACGCGACCCGCACGATGTCGCACCCGGTGGCGGTGAGCTCGGCGATCTGCTGCAGCGTCGCGTTGATGTCGGTCGTCGGCGTGGTCGTCATCGACTGCACCGACACGGGGGCGTCGCCGCCCACCAGCACCTTGCCGACCTTGATCTGGCGCGACCGCCGGCGCTCCGCCAGGGTCGGCGGCGGCGCGGCGGGCATCCCCAGGTCGATCGAGGTCATCAGCGTCCTATCCGAGGTGGTGGGGTCAGAGTCCGGTGCGTACGGGGTTGACCAGGTCGGCGTAGATCAGCAGCACACCCATGATCAGCAGCACGCCGGCGACGACGTACGCGACGGGCAGCAGCTTGGCGACGTCGACGTACCCGGGGTCTGGCCGGTGGAACACCTTGGCGAAGCCGCGCCGGATCGCCTCCCACAGCGCGCCTGCGATGTGGCCGCCGTCCAGCGGCAGCAGCGGGACGAAGTTGAACAGGGCGAGGAACAGGTTGAGCATGCCGAGCAGCTGCAGCGACCCGGCGATCTTGTTGCCGAGCTCGATCTGGTCGGTGGCCGCGACCTCACCGGCGACCCGGCTGGCGCCGACCACACTGACCGGGCTGTCGGCGGCGCGCTCCTGGCCACCGAACGCGGCCTCGAAGACGCCGACCATCTTCTGCGGCAGGTGGAGCAGTGCGTCGCCGGTCTGCTTGGTGATGTCCCACATGCTCGACGCGACGAACGCCGGGCCCTGGCGCTCGCGCACCTGCACCGGGAGCACGCCGAGGAACCCGACCTCGACGAAGCCGGCGGGCTCGTCCAGGTCGGGACGCGCGGAGACCAGGGTGTCGGTCTGCAGGGTCAGCTCGCGACCGTCACGCTCGACCAGGATCGTCGCCGGGCCGTCCGCGTTGTCGCGGATCAGTCCGCTGATCTCCTCCCAGTCGGCGATCGGCTCGCCGTTAAACGCGAGGATCTTGTCGCCGGTCTGCATGCCGGCCGCGGCGGCGGGCGCGACCGGGTCACTGGACCTGCAGGTGCGGTTGGGGTTGGTCTCGTTGGCCGCGATGACACAGTCGGACACCTCGTCGACGACCGGCTTCGGCTCATAGGTGCCGTACGTCATCCACACGCCGCCGAGCAGCAGGAACGCCAGCACGACGTTGACCATCGGCCCGCCCGACATCACGATCAGCTTCTGCCACCAGGGCTTCTGGTAGAACAGCCGCTCCTCGTCGCCGGGCTGGACGTGCTCCCACTCCGCATGCCGGGCGTCGGCGATGAGCTGGGTGAACAGGCCGGTGTTGGACCGCCGGATCTTGGTCGGGTCGCCGCCCTTCTCCGGCGGCAGCATCCCGACCAGCTTGACGAACCCGCCGAGCGGCACGACCTTCAGGCCGTACTCGGTCTCGCCTCGCCGGACCGACCACAGTGTCTTGCCGAAGCCGACGAAGTACTGGGTGACCTTGATCCCGAACTTCTTCGCCGGATACATGTGCCCGACCTCGTGCAGGGCGATGGAGATCACCACGCCGAGCG
The DNA here is from genome assembly GCA_050699035.1 of Nocardioidaceae bacterium. GTDB lineage: Bacteria > Actinomycetota > Actinomycetes > Propionibacteriales > Nocardioidaceae > WHTB01. Next base: position 5,697 of record JBOHDE010000184.1, read on the forward strand.
CGAACAGCACCACCCCGAGGGTGTAGGCCAGGACTGTCATCCGGTCGAGCCTTCCGTGTGATGCCGGGCGATCCGTTGCTTGGCGCGCTCCCGCGCCCATGCGTCAGCGGCGAGCACGTCGTCGAGCGTGAGTGCCTCGCCCTTTGAGGGTACGTCGTGCTCGCCCAGCACGCTCGCCACCGTGTCGACAATGCCGGTGAACTTCAGCCGTCCGGACGTGAAAGCCGCCACACACTCCTCGTTGGCGGCGTTGTAGACCGCCGGCGCCGTGCCTGCGGCCCGACCCGCCTCCGCGGCCAGCCGCACGGCGGGGAACGCGTCGTGGTCGAGCGGGTGGAACTCCCAGCTGGTCGACTGGGTCCAGTCGCACCCGGGCACCGCGTCGGGTACGAGGTCGGGCCAGCCGAGCGCCGCCGAGATGGCCAGCCGCATGTCCGGCGGCGACGCCTGCGCCAGCGTCGAACCGTCGGTGAACTCCACCATCGAGTGCACGATCGACTGCGGGTGCACCACGACATCGATCTGGTCGAACGGGAGGTCGAACAGCAGGTGCGCCTCGATCACCTCGAGACCCTTGTTGACCAGGGTGGCGGAGTTGATCGTGATGACCGGGCCCATCGACCAGGTCGGGTGTGCCATCGCCTGCTCGGGGGTGACGTCGTGCAGCTCCGCCCGGCCGCGGCCACGGAACGGGCCACCGGACGCCGTCACGAGCAGCCGGCGTACCTCGCTGCGGGCTCCGCCCCGTAGGGCCTGCATCAGCGCGGTGTGCTCGGAGTCGACCGGGACGATCTGGCCCGGCTTGGCCTCCCGCTTCACCAGGTCGCCGCCGATGATCAGCGACTCCTTGTTGGCCAGGGCGAGTCGGGCACCCGTCCGCAGGGCCGCGAGCGTGGGCTGCAGGCCGACCGCACCGGTCATGCCGTTGAGTACGACATCACAGGGCAGCGTGGCCAACTCCTCCGCCGCCTGCGGCCCGACCAGGATCTTGGGCAGCGTGAAGCCGCCGGTGCTGTAGCCCGCCTTCTGGGCGGCCGCGAACAGGGCGAGCTGGACGTCCTCGGCAGCCGTGCCGTGGGCGACCGCCACCACCTGCACGCCGTGCTCGACCGCCTGCTGGGCGAGCAGACCAGGGTTGCCACCACCGGCGGCGAGGGCCACGACCCGGAACCGGTCGGAGTTGCGCGCGATGACGTCGAGAGCCTGGGTGCCGATGGACCCGGTCGAACCGAGCAGGACGACATCACGGGGAGTGCTCACCCGAGCATTGTCCCATCGCCGCGCCCGCCGACCGCCCCATCAACTCCTTCGCGCCGACGTTGCGCGTATGTCCCCATTCTTCGCGCCGAGGTTGCGCGTATGTCGTCACTCTTCGCGCCGAGGTTGCGCGAATGTCGGCACTCCTCGCGCCGAGGCTTCGCGAATGTCGGGGTTGCCGCGGACATACGTGCAACCTCGACGCGAGGAGGTGGGCTCGCGGGGGATCGTGACCCCGCCTGGGTCGACGACCTCCTCCGTCGGGTCGACCGCCGGCTCGTCGTCGAGGATCTGCCACAGGCTGAACGCCACCAGGACGACGACCGCGACCAGGCCGACGACGATCATGGTCGTTGGGACGTGATCGTGACCCACACGTTGGAAAGCGGGCCGTGCAGATAGGGGTCGCGTGCGTCGACCGGCTTGCCGGTGCACGCGTTGACGAACCGGATCAACGTCGCCGCGCCTCCCCCCGACCCGCCGGCGATGATGCACCGCAGGACCAGTGTCTCGTCCGGCGACACCGAGATGCTGATGACCGGCAGCGACAGGTCGTGCTTGATCACCAGCCAGCCCTGCTCGTTGTAGCGGACCGACCTGAAGCCGGTGCAGGCATGTGTCGCGTTGGCGTGCAGACGGGGCTGCTGCCCGAGGCGGATCGCACAGCCGCTGGTGACGACCTGGTCGCCGGCCGTCGGCTGCTCCTCGGCCGGCGGAGGCGCTGACCGCACGGCGTCGGGTGGCACCGCCGTGACCGGGGGCGCGGACTCAGCCGGGACGGCGACGACGACACCGACCGGGACCAGCACCCCTGCGACGAAGGCCAGGACGAGGCGCAACCGCCCCGGCCGGGCCGTCATCACTCAATCCCGGCGCAGCTCGTAGACGTTCGCCTGGAGCACGCCGACGCGCGACTCGTCGGTCTCCACGACCTCGACCTCATGCGGTCCCGGCTCGAGCACGATGAAACCCACCTGCTTGTAACGCTCAAGCCCCCCGGACGGCGCAGGCCGCACCGCGTGACGCACCGTGAACGGCACCGGATGACCATCGACGTACACCTCGATCGAGC
>JBOHDE010000185.1:0-7987 GCA_050699035.1 Nocardioidaceae bacterium
TCGACATCGCGCGGGGCGACCGGTGCCCGGTGCATCAGCTGCCTCATCTCGTCCTCGAAGTCGTCCACTCAGCACCCCTCCAGGTGGGCCTCGGCGGGCACGAGCGCGCGCAGCTTGGCCAGCCCTTTCGAGGCCTGGCTCTTCACCGTGCCCACCGAGCACCCGAGCGCCGCGGCGATGTCGGCCTCGGAGAGGTCCTCGTAGTACCGCAGTGCGATCACTGCGCGCTGCCGCGGTGGCAACTCCTGGAGCTTCGCCCACATCGACGCGTCGCGCGGCTGGTCGACGTACCCCTTGTCGGGGAGCACGTCGGTCAGCCGCTCGCGCCGCAGCCGCCGCCAGATCGAGATGTTGCGGTTGACCATGGCGCGCCGGACGTAGGGCTCAGGGTTGTCGGGTGTCTGCAGTCGGTTCCATCCCATCAAGGTGCGCTCCAACGCGTCCTGGACCAGGTCGGCACCGGCCTGGGGGTTGCCGGTGAGCGCGGTCCCGAAACGCACCAGGTCGTGGTAGCGGGCGCGCACGAACGCGTCGAACGCCTCGCGCTCCGTTGCGTCCACCCAGTCCCCCATCTCGAACCGATGCCAACGACACGTTCACACCCCTCAGACGCCCGAAGGCCCGGCGAGGTTGCCTCGGCCCGGGCGCCATGTCGCGTGTCATGTTTCGGGCCCGACGCCGCCGCCCGGATGACACGCGACTGGGGGCGGTGACCGGGTGCCGGTGGGTGGACCCGCCTGCATTCTGCGGACACCTGTCGGCAGATCACGTCCCGCGGGCGGATCCGTGTGCATTGTGCGGACACGTGTTGGCAGACGACGACCCGGACCGATCTCGGCGTGCCTGGGCGACTTCACCCCTCGAACCGTCACTTTCGGCCCCGATTCCGGGCTCAGAATGTCGGTTCGGAGGGTGACGTGGTGGCCGGCGGGCACGGGCCAACATTTCCCCGGACACTGGTGCGACGCCACCCCCCGAATGGTGGGCCTGACGCCGCGGTCCCGACGCCGCCGGCCCGATGACACGCGACTCGCTGACGCGCGGCGGGCGCGCGTCAGCGAGTCGGCTGGTGCACCGTTTGCCACTCGGTGCGAGATGGTGCAGACCGGTCAGCGGGTGACGCGGACCCGGATCCAGTGGCTGCCACCCACCACGTCGTAGATCAGTGGCTTCGACTGGCGCCACGACCGGCCACCGTCCTCCGGGTCGAAGGAGAGGAACAGCTGGTCGTTGCGGAGCTGGGTCCGAATGCTCCTCAGCAACGCCGACAGCGACGCCGGCGGTTCCGACTCCTCGAAGAAGTCGTTGCCACCGTGCACGGCGAACGTGCCGACCTGACCGACCTTGGTGCTCGGGATCGGCAGGGAGTAGCTGACGGTCCGGCCAGGGCCGGCGTAGCCGTCGAGCAGGAACCGCAGCTTCAGGGTGGAACCCGCCTTGGCGTCGATCCGTTTGGCGCAGGGCAGGTTCACCCACTTTCCGCCCTGGTACGCCTGGACGCCGCTGACGCGGAACAGCCGCAGCTCGTCGTCGAGCACGGTGTTGATCGTGACCGAGCTGACGCTGAGCCGCTGGAACGGGTTGTCGTAGACCGCGAACATCTGGTCCAGCTCGGACAGGACGGCTGCGCGTCGCGACGGCGCGCCCCTGGGCTGATGGCGACATTGTCGTCACTCGGTGGCCGGCTGGCATGGAAACGCGGAGATCGCCGGCTCGGGAGTCGCGCCGTTATCCAGGAGACCGCTGTCCGGGCGCCGGGATAGAGTTTGGCCACGTGACCGAGGGTGCGGAGCTGGTGCAAGACCACGGGGTCGGGCTCGACGCGTTGATCGACGCTCGGGGGCTGGTCAAGCGGTACGGCGACTTCGAGGCCGTCCGCGGCATCGACGTCCAGGTCCGCCGCGGCGAGGCGTTCGGCTTCCTCGGTCCCAACGGCGCTGGCAAGTCGTCGACGATGCGGATGATCGGGTCGGTCTCGCCGATCAGCGCCGGCCGGCTGACCATCCTCGGGCTCGACCCCACGCGGGAAGGGCCACAGATCCGGTCGCGGATCGGGGTGTGCCCGCAGGAGGACCAGCTCGACATGGAGCTGACCGTCCGGGAGAACCTCACGGTGTACGGCCGCTACTTCGGGCTCCCGCGCAGCGTGTGCGCGGAGCGCGCCGACGAGCTGCTCGAGTTCGTGTCCCTGACCGACCGGGCGAAGGCCAAGGTCGAGGACCTGTCCGGCGGGATGAAGCGCCGGCTGACGATCGCCCGCTCGCTGGTCAACAATCCCGAGCTGCTGCTGCTCGACGAGCCCACCACCGGCCTCGACCCGCAGGCACGCCACCTGCTCTGGGACAAGCTGTTCCGGCTGAAGCAGCAGGGCATCACGATCGTGCTCACCACCCATTACATGGACGAGGCCGAGCAGCTGTGCGACCGGCTCGTCGTGATGGACAACGGCGTGATCGTGGCGGAGGGGTCGCCGGCCCAGCTGATCGCCGAGCACTCGACCCGTGAGGTCACCGAGCTGCGCTTCGGCGTGGGGGAGCACGAGGCCCTCGCCGACCGGGTCGCCGACCTCGCCGACCGGGTAGAGGTGCTGCCCGACCGGCTGCTGCTCTACACCGACGACGGCGAGAAGGCCACCGCCGCGGTGCACGAGCGGGGCCTGGAGCCGACCGCCGTCCTGGTCCGTCGTTCCACCCTCGAAGACGTCTTCCTGCGGCTCACCGGTCGCAGCCTGGTCGACTGATGGCGAGCACGACGACGCGCCCCCCGGCCGCCGCCCGGCGGGGGCAGTTCGCGCGGCTGTTCACACGACTGGGCGAGACGGTCGAGCTGACCGGGCGGCAGGTCGACTACTGGGCCACCGTCTACCGCCGGACCTGGAAGGGGTCGGTCGTCAGCTCGTTCCTGGTGCCGTTCCTGTTCCTGCTCGCGATGGGTGTCGGCCTGGGCGGCTTCATCGACGACGGCACGGCGCAGCGCGCCCTCGGCGGCGTGACCTACCTCGGCTTCATCGCGCCCGGACTGCTCGTGGCGACGGCCATGCAGACGGCGGTGGGGGAGTCGACGTACCCGGTCCTCGGCAACTTCAAGTGGACCAAGGTCTACCTCTCGATGGTGGCCACGCCGCTCGGTGTCCCGGCCGTGCTGCTCGCGCACCTGCTGTTCGTGCTGTTCCGGCTGGTGACGACGTGCACGGTCTTCCTGATCGTCCTTGCGCTCTTCGGCCTGGTGCCCGGCGTCGCGGCGGCGGCCGGGGGGCTGCTGGTCGCGGCCGTGGTCGGCATGGCGTACGCGACACCGATCTTCGGCTTCGCCGCGTGGATCGACAGTGACTCCGGGTTCGCGCTGATCTTCCGGCTCGGCGTGATGCCGATGTTCCTGTTCTCCGGTGCGTTCTTCCCGGTGTCCCAGCTGCCCGACGCCGTCGAGTGGCTGGCCTACCTCAACCCGCTGTGGCACGGGGTCGAGCTGTCCCGGATGTTCATGGTCTACGGCATCGACCCGCCGATGGCGTTGCTGCACGCCGGCTACCTCGGGGTGTTGCTCGTGGGTGGCGGGGTGTGGGCGCTGCGGATGTTCTCCCGTCGGCTGGTCGGCTGAGGCGCAGACGATGGCGACCCTCGTGACGCGGGTGCTCCCGATGGCCCCCGGCCGCGCCAGCGGCTGGCGGCTGGTGCAGCGCAACTACCTGGTGTACCGGCGCGCCTGGCCGGTGTTCGTGACCGGCTTCCTCGAGCCGATCTTCTACCTGTTCTCGATCGGCATCGGCGTGTCCCAGCTGGTCGGAGCCATTACCCTGCCCGGGGGCGACGTGGTCACGTACACCGCGTTCGTGGCGCCGGCGATGCTGGCCTCGAGCGCGATGAACGGCGCGGTGTTCGACTCGACGTACAACATCTTCTTCCGGATGAAGTACGCGAAGCTGTACGACGCCGTGCTGGCGACTCCGATGCGGCCGTGGGACGTCGCGACCGGCGAGATCACCTGGGCGTTGCTGCGCGGCGCCATCTACTCCAGCGTGTTCGTGTTGGTGATGCTGGCGATGGGACTCGTCGGCTCGTGGTGGGCGCTGCTGGCGCTGCCGGCGACGTTGCTGGTCGGTTTCGCGTTCGCGGCGGCCGGGATGGCGCTGACGACGTTCATGCGGTCGTGGCAGGACTTCGAGTTCGTGCAGCTGTCGATCCTGCCGATGTTCCTGTTCTCGGCGACGTTCTTCCCGGTGTCGGTCTACCCGGCCGGGGTGCAGTGGCTGGTCGAGGTCACGCCGCTCTATCGCGCCGTGGTGCTCTGCCGCGAGCTGGTCACCGGGTCGGTCACCTGGGCGTCTGGGATCAGCGTGGTCTACTTGATCGCGATGGGAGCGGTCGGACTGTTCGTGGCGTCACGGCGCCTGTCCACCCTGTTGCTGAAGTGAGGGCCTGATGCGTCACACCGAGCTCTGGACCCGGATGGAGCACCACCTGGGCCCGGCGTACGCCCGGACCTGGTCTCGTGAGCAGGTGCTCGCCGGCCTCGACGGACGCACCGTCGACGAGGCGCTGTCCGAGGGCGAGCCCGCCAAGACGGTGTGGCGGGCAGTGTGGAGCGCCCTGGAGCTCCCACCCTCAGAGCGGTGAGCCGGCCCTGGCCGCCGCCGCTGATCCACCGCACCGGGATCGCGCAACTGTCCCGAGATGGTGCACGATCGCGCCTCGGCTGCGCAATCTTGGGACAGTTGCGCGATGGTGGCGCGGCGCGACGCGCGCCGACCGACAAGTCGCCGCAGGTAAAGGTCCGCGCAAAGCCGCCGCCGCGACAGTGACACGGGCCTAACCTCGCTGTCATGGCTGAAGGGCTGCCGACCAGCCCGCTGCTGCGCTGCATCCGGGCTTCGGTGATCGGGGACGACCAGGTGATGGTCGGCCCGTACGGACCGCGCCGGGTGACGTATGCCGACTACACCGCCTCCGGGCGCTCCCTGACGTTCATCGAGGACTTCATCCGCGGCGAGATGCTGCCCCGCTACGCCAACACGCACACCGAGAGCTCGGGCACCGGACTGCAGACGACCCGGCTCCGCGAGGATGCCCGCCGGATCATCGCCGACGCGGTCGGCGCCGACGACGACACCTGCGTGATCTTCTGCGGCTCGGGCAGCACTGGCGCGATCGACAAGCTGGTCAGCATCCTCAACCTGCGGCTGCCGGCTGACCTCGACCGCCGCTACGGCCTGTCCGGTCACATCCCCGCCGAGCAGCGGCCGGTCGTCTTCATCGGCCCGTACGAGCACCACAGCAACGAGCTGCCCTGGCGGGAGTCCATCGCCGACGTGGTGGTGATCCCGGAGGACTCCGACGGCCACATCGACATCGCCCGGCTCGAGGCGGAGCTGCGTGGCCACGCCGCCCGGCCGCTCCGGATCGGGTCGTTCTCGGCGGCCTCGAACGTCACCGGCATCATCAGCGACACCCGGCGGGTCAGCACGTTGTTGCACCGGTACGGCGCGTCGTCGTTCTGGGACTTCGCCGCCGCAGCGCCGTACGTCGCGATCGAGATGAACCCGCCCGGTGACCTGCTCGCGCGCAAGGACGCCATCTTCGTCTCGCCGCACAAGTTCATCGGCGGCCCGGGGACGCCCGGCGTCCTGGTCGTACGCAAGGAGCTGCTCCGCAACAGCGTCCCGGCCGTGGTCGGCGGCGGGACCGTGTCGTACGTCAACACCCACGACCACCGCTATGTCGAGGACCCGGTGCACCGGGAGGAGGGCGGCACCCCGGCGATCATCGAGTCGGTCCGGGCCGGCCTGGTCTTCCAGCTCAAGCAGGCGGTCGGGGTCGACGTGATCCGCGCCCACGAGGACAGCTTCCTGCGCCGTGCCGTCGCGTCCTGGCACGCCGACCCGCGGATCGAGATCCTCGGCAGCGTCGACGCGGAGCGGCTGTCGATCGTGTCGTTCGTCGTCCGCCGGCCGGGTGGGCGCTACCTGCACCACAACTTCGTGGTCGCCCTGCTCAACGACCTGTTCGGGATCCAGTCCCGCGGCGGCTGCTCGTGCGCCGGTCCGTACGGCCACCGGCTGCTCGGCATTGACATGGACCGCTCTCGGCTGTTCGAGAGCGAGGTCGTCCAGGGCTGTGAAGGGATCAAGCCCGGCTGGGTTCGGGTGAACTTCAACTACTTCATCTCCGAGGCGGTGTTCCACTACATCGTGGCGGCAGTGCACCTGGTGGCCGAGCACGGCTGGCGGCTGCTCCCCGACTACCGCTTCGACCCGGAGTCGGGCCGATGGCAGCACCACCGTGGGCCGATCGAGCCGCCGATGCGGCTGAGCCAGGTCGGGTACGACGAGTCCGGGCGGCTGCGCTACCCGCGCCAGCACGACCGTGCGCCGCTGACCGCCCTGCCCGGGTACCTGGCGGAGGCGCGCCGCCTACTGGCCGCGGCGCCGGGCGACGTCGACCCACACCACCGCCCGCCCGGGTTGTCGGACGAGTTCGAGAGCCTGCGCTGGTTCGAGCTGCCGGACGCGTCGATGGGCGCGACCCGGCCGCCTGCGCCGGAGGCGGCCGCCTCGAGCTGAGCGCTAGTCGCCGACCCGCACGACGAGCACCGCCAGGTCGTCGGTGAGCTGGCTGCCGTGGAAGCGGCGGGCGCTCGCGGCGAGCGCGGCGACGATCTCCTCGGGGCTGCGGCCGGCGTTCTCGGCGAGCACGTCGACGGCGTTCTCGGTGCCGTACAGGTCTCGCTCGTGCCGTGCCTCGACCAGGCCGTCGGTGAACAGGCACAGCAGGTCGCCGGGGTCGAGGTCCACCGTGGCGTCGTACAGGTCGGGATCCTCGATCAGGCCGAGGGCCGTGCCCAGCCGGCCGACCGGCTCGACGACCCCGGTGGCGCGGCGTACCAGCGGCTGGTGGTGGCCACCGAGCGACACCGACAGCTGCAGCCCGGTCGCCGACGGCCGCGCCGTGGCGTACACCGCCGTGCAGAAGCGCTCGTCGGTGCCGTCGCGAAGCAGCGTCGCGTTGAGGTCCCTGAGTACGTCGCTGGGGAAGATCCGGTCACTGGCCAGGCTGCGCAGCGAGTACCGGGCCAGCGCGGTGACCGCGGCCGCCTCGGCTCCCTTGCCGCTGACGTCGCCGATCACGATCCCCCATTCGTCGGGGCCGACCCGGAACACGTCGAAGAAGTCCCCACCGATCTCGCGGCCGTCGCCGGCGGGCTCGTACAGCCCGGCCAGGTGACACGACGGGATCTGCGGCAACGTGGTCGGCAGCAGGCTGGCCTGCAGGGCCGACGCCACCCGGGTCCGCTCGGCGAGCAGCTCGTGCAGCTGCAGCTCGGCCGCCTTCCGCTCGGTGATATCGCGCAGCACGACCAGCTCCCCGGCGGGAGCGCCCGCGTGGTCGGGGAGGGGCTGCCGGCGGGCGTCGAAGTGCTGGGGGAGGCCGCCGACCGACAGCGTCAGCTCGAGCTGGGTGCCGGTCGCCTCGACCCGGCCGGTCGGCGGCGCGAGCCCCGGCTGGTCGGGCAGCAGCTCGCCGAGCGAACGGCCGATCAGGTCCGCGGTCCGTGGGCGGCCGACCACCCGGGCGGCGGCCGGGTTGGCGTCCAGCACCCGGCGGAACGCGTCCAGGACGAACACCGCGTCGGCCATGGTGTCCACGATGACGCCCCGGGCCACCGGTGCGAGGTTGACCAGGTGGGCGCGGAACAGGCCCCACACGCAGACCGCGCCGGTCACGATGAACAGGAACGGGGTCAGGTCGACCCGGGCGAACGGTCCGACCTCGAGGTTGTGCAGCAGGTTCGCCACCCACGGCAGCAGCGCGGCGGCGACCATGGTCACCGACATCCGCCAGTACATCGCGGAGATGCGGACCAGCGTGCTGACGAAGACCCAGGTGGCGACGAGCAGCAGCGCGTTGGTGTAGACGAGATGGACCCAGAAGACCGGCCCGGTGCCGACCACCGGCAGCTCGTCGCCGGCGGCCGACGCCGGGTAGAACCGCAC
>JBOHDE010000186.1:0-7915 GCA_050699035.1 Nocardioidaceae bacterium
GTGGGGAGGCGCGGCTACACTCACCGTGGGGGTGCAGCCCATGCTCCGGTACACGTCATTCGTCGATCTCGACGCCGCCCAGCTGGCGGTGGTCGAGTCGATCTACCACGAGGCCTTCCCGCCGCACCGGCGCGCGCCGTTCGCCCGCCTGGCCGACGCCGGCGATGCGGTCACGGTCGTGGGGCTCGACGAAGGCACCCCGGTCTCGTTCGCCAAGCTGTCTCGGCTCACGAGCATCGACTGGCTGTTCCTGAAGTACCACGCCGTGCACCAGGACCACCGTGACCGCGGCCTGGGCACCGAGCTGTGGCGGCACATCAGAGACACCGCCGACGCCGAGGGGGCCAAGGGCATCGTGCTCGAGGTGGCCGATCCCGACCAGGACGGCGTCGACACCGCCGAACGCCTCGAGCGTGACCGCCGGATCGCGTTCTACCTCAGCCGGGGCGCCGGGCGGCTGGCGCACGGCGGCTACGTCGCGCCGTTCGTCGACGGTTCCGGCTCCGAGCCGATGTGGCTGCTGGCCGCTGTCGACGGCGGTCTCGGCCTGGTACCGGACGAGCTCGTACGCACGGTCTACGTCGAGGGCTATGGCCTCGACGAGTCGCACCCGTTGGTGCGATCGCTCGACGAGGACGACGGCTGACCCAGCCCGCCCGAACGCTCCAATCAGCTGGCTGGCGGTGCGCTGTCGCGGCGGTCCACCACAGTGTCATCGGCGTCGCGGTCCACCTTGGTGTGGTCACCAGTGTCGCGGTCCCCAGTGTCGCGGTCCCCAGAGTCGCGGTCCCCAGAGTCGCGGTCCCCAGAGTCGCGGTCCTTGGCGTCGCGAAGCTCCTGCTCCTTGACCACTCGGCGGGCCTCCTTGAGCTCGCGGCGCCGGTGCAGCCCGCGGCGGGTGCCCGAGCGGACCAGCTCGAGACCGGCGACGAACACCAGCACAGTGGCGCAGCCGAGCAGGAAGACGCCCATGGTGGTCGTGTCGATGTCGAACGCACCGAGGTCGAGGGTGGCGTTCTGACCGCCGCCACCGAAGATCGCGCCCAGCAAGACCACGACGGCCGCCACCACCAGCACGAGACCGATCACGATCATGTCGTCACCTCTCTGCCGAGCAGGATGTCAAGCAGGACGATGGCGCCCCGCTTGTCCAGGGGACTGTTCCCATTCCCACACTTGGGTGACTGTACGCATGACGGACACCCGGCGTCGCACTCGCAGGCCACGATCGCCCCGCGTGTCGTGCCGAGCCAGGCCCGCGCGTCGGCGTACCCCCGCTCGGCGAAGCCCGCCCCACCCGGATACCCGTCGTAGACGAAGACGGTGAGCCGGCCGGTGTCTTGGTGCAGCGCGGTGGACACGCCGCCGATGTCCCACCGGTCGCAGGTCGCGAACAGCGGGAGCAGCCCGATCGACGCGTGCTCGGCCGCATGAGCCGCCCCGGGTACGTCGGCGACCCCGGAGGCCGCCAGCTGGCCGGCCGACAGCGTCCACCAGCACGCCTTCGTGGTCAGCCGCCGCTCGGGCAGGTCGAGCGGCTCCTCGCCGAGCACCTCGCCGCTGCCGAGACGTCGGCGGAGGAACGCGACCACCTGGCTGGTCACCTCGACGTCGCCGAGTGACAGGGTCGCGGCCCCCCACGCCTCCTCGCGTTCGGTGCCGACCACCCGGATGTCGGTCAGGTCGCGCGCGACCGTCGTGTAGTCGGGCTGCGCCGGCTCCACCAGGGCCAGCGACTCGTCGAGGTCGAGGTCGACCACGACGTATGTCTCGCCCTGGTGCAGGTGCACGGCGCCTCGATGCACTGCGGAGTGCGCCGATCCGGCGTCGACCGTGCCCAGCACCCGGCCGGTCTCCTGCTCGACGATGCGCACCGCGGCGCCGCCGGCCGAGCGGATGTCCGCAAGGTCGGTCGCCCGGTCCCGGCTGGTCCAGAACCAGCCCCGCGGACGGCGGCGCAGCAGCCCGGCCTCGGTCAGCGCGTCCACGGCGTCGGCCGTACCAGCACCGAACAGGGCGAAGTCGTCCTCGGTCAGCGCCAGCTCGGCGGCCGCGGCGCACAGGTGCGGACCGAGCACGTACGGGTTCGACGGGTCGAAGACGGTGGCCTCCACCGGCTGGCCGAGCAGCGCGTCGGGGTGGTGCACGAGATAGGTGTCGAGCGGGTCGTCGCGGGCGACCAGCACGCCGAGCGCGCCCTGCTGCTGCCGCCCGGCCCGGCCCAGCTGCTGCCACAGCGCGGCGCGGGTGCCGGGGAACCCGGCCAGCAGCACCGCGTCGAGCCCGGCGATGTCGACCCCGAGCTCGAGCGCGCTGGTCGCCGACAGGCCGAGCAGCGACCCGTCGCGCAGCCGGCGCTCGATCTCGCGCCGGTCCTCGGGCAGGTAGCCGCCCCGGTACGCCGCGACCCGGCGGCTGAGCTCGACGTCGACCTCGGCCAGGTGGTCGCGGGCGGCCAGCGCGACGGTCTCGGCCGCGCGGCGGGAGCGGACGAAGGCCAGCGTGCGTACACCCTCGACCACGAAGTCGGCCATCAGGTCGGCCACCTCGGCGGTCGCGGTTCGGCGGACCGGCGCGCCGTGCTCACCGCGCAGCGAGGTGAGTGGCGGCTCCCAGAGTGCGAGCAGGGACGCGCCCCGCGGCGACCCGTCATCGGTGACGGCGTGCACCGGCAGCCCGGTCAGCCGGCCGGCGGAAACGGCCGGCTGGGCGACCGTCGCCGACGCGAGTACGAATGTCGGCGTCGACCCGTAGAACGCACAGATCCGGCGGAGACGCCGCAGGATCTGGGCGACGTGCGAGCCGAACACGCCGCGGTAATGGTGGCACTCGTCGACGACGACATGGGTCAACCCGCCGAGGAACGACGACCAGCGGGCATGCCTGGGGAGCAGCGTCCGGTGCAGCATGTCGGGGTTCGTCAGCACGTACGTCGCGTAGTCCCGAGCCCAGTCACGCTCCTCGATGCTGCTGTCGCCGTCGTACGTCGTCGCCCGCAACCCGGGCAGGTCGAGCGCCGTCAGCTTGGCCAGCTGGTCGTGCGCCAGCGCCTTCGTCGGCGCGACGTAGATCACTCCGGCACGTCCGGGCGGCCCAGGCTGGTCGAGGACGGCGGTCACGGCGGGCAGCAGGTAACCCAGCGACTTGCCGGACGCCGTGCCGGTCGCGAGCACCACATGCGTGCCGGACCGGACGGCTTCGGCCGCCTCGACCTGGTGCGACCACGGCTCGGCGATGCCCTGTCCGACCAGCGCGGCCCGCAGCCCCGGGTCGGTCCACGCCGGCCACGGCCGGTGCCGGGCCGGCCGCGCGGGCAGCCGCTCGAGGTGCGTCAGCCGGTCCCGCCGACCGGACGAGCCGGTCAGCCGGTGGACCACCGCCTCGAGGTCGGGGCCGCCGGGCTGAGGGTCGGCCCCGGCGGTAGGTGGGGAGGTCATCGCGGCAGAAGTCTCGCATCGTGCACCCACACCTGCGCTGCATGGTTGAATGCTGAGTGGCCCGGCCGGTTCGGGCCGTCGGCCGGCATGTGAGCGACACCTAGGAGAACCGGTGGATCTGTCCCTGGAGACTCGTACCCAGAACAACCGCACGATTGTCGAGGTCGGTGGGGAGATCGACGTCTACACCGCCCCCAAGCTGCGTGAGTGCCTGGTCGACCAGGTCAACGCGGGCAGCTACCACCTGGTGATCGACCTCGAAGGTGTCGACTTCCTCGACTCGACCGGCCTCGGCGTGCTGGTGGGCGGGCTCAAACGGGTCCGCAGCCACGAGGGCAGCCTGGCGCTGGTCTGCACGCACGAGCGGCTGCTCAAGATCTTCCGTATCACCGGGCTCACCAAGGTGTTCCCGATCCACGACACCGTGGACGCCGCTGTTGCCGACGCCGAATGAGCCCCCGGGTGCAGCGCTGATGTCCCACGTCAGCCTCGCGGTGGGTGCGGACCCCGCCCATGTCCGCGTCGTACGCCTCGTCGCGGGCGCCGTCGCGCGCCGGGCCGGGGTCGACGAGGAGTCGGTCGACGAGGTCAAGCTCGCCGTCGGCGAGGCCTGCGCCCTCGCCGTGTCCGCGATGCAGGCCCACGACCTCACCGGGCACTCCGACCGGTTGTCCATCGAGATCGAGGACGGCTCCGGAGTCGAGGTCGTCGTACGCGCTCCGGTCGATCTCGAGCAGCACGCGCAGGACGTTGACGCGGGTGAGCTGTTCCCCGACGGCCTGGCCGTGATCCGCGGTCTGCTCGACGACGTCAGCATCTCCTCGGACAGCAGCGGCTCGCTGGTGCGGATGTCGTGGGCAGCCGGGGTTGCCCACCCCACGGTGTGATCCGACGCCGCTGACAGTAGACTCCGCCCCGGTTTGCACTTGACATGGCCCGAGCCTGTCCGCCGGTGCAGATCCACGTGCAGATCATGAGGCTCTGCTTGTCATAGGAGGACGAATGTCGGGACCCGCCCTCGCCGCTTCTGGCGCGGATGTGTCCTTGTCGGGTGGCAACACCGCCTTCGTCATCGTCGTCGCCGCGATCGCACTGGTCGCACTCGCGATGGCGCTGGTGTTCCGGCGTGAGGTGTTGGCCGCAGGCGAGGGCACCGAGAACATGCAAACCATCGGCAAGGCGGTGCAGGAGGGCGCGACCGCGTACCTCACGCGCCAGTTCAAGACCCTCGCCGTCTTCGTCGTCATCGCGTTCGCGCTGCTGTTCGTCCTGCCGGGCGACGCCTCGGTACGGATCGGACGCTCGCTGTTCTTCGTGGTCGGCGCGGGGTTCTCCGCGTCGATCGGCTATCTCGGCATGTGGCTCGCGGTGCGCGCCAACGTGCGGGTCGCCGCCGCGGCACAGCTCGAGGGCCGTGACCCCGCGATGCGGATCGCGTTCCGCACCGGTGGTTTCGTCGGCATGGCAACCGTCGGCCTCGGCCTGTTCGGTGCGGCGCTCGTGGTGTTCCTCTACGAGGGCGATGCACCGGCGGTCCTCGAGGGCTTCGGCTTCGGCGCGGCGCTGCTCGCCATGTTCATGCGGGTCGGTGGCGGCATCTTCACCAAGGCCGCCGACGTCGGCGCCGACCTGGTCGGCAAGGTCGAGCAGAACATCCCCGAGGACGACCCGCGCAACGCCGCGACGATCGCCGACAACGTCGGTGACAACGTGGGCGACTGCGCCGGGATGGCGGCCGACCTGTTCGAGTCGTACGCGGTCATGCTCGTCGCCGCACTGATCCTCGGCACGGCGGCGTTCGGGGCCGAGGGCCTGGTCTTCCCGCTGATCGTGCCGGCGATCGGCGCGCTCACCGCGATCATGGGTGTGTTCATCACCCGGCCGCGCGAGGGCGAGGGCGGTCTGACGACGATCAACCGCTCCTTCTACATCTCGGCCGCGGTGTCCGCGGTGCTGTGCACGGCCGCGGCGTTCCTCTACCTGCCGAGCTCGTTCGAGGGCCTCACCGACATCTCCGCGACCGGCTCCCTGCTCGACCAGCTGTTCCAGGGCGAGGGAGTCACGCCGGACGGCAACCCGCGGATCATCGCGTCGGTCGCCGTGCTGATCGGGATCGTGCTGGCGGCGCTGATCTTGGCCCTGACCGGCTACTTCACCGGCACCGAGCACCGCCCGGTCAGGGACGTCGGCAAGACCGCGCTGACCGGCCCGGCCACGGTGATCCTGTCCGGCCTGTCGGTCGGTTTCGAGTCGGCCGTCTACACCGCGATGGTGATCGGCGCCGCGGTGTACGGCGCGTTCCTGCTGGGCGGCGGCACGATCGTCGTGTCGCTGTTCGCCGTCGCGCTGGCCGGCTGCGGCCTGCTGACCACGGTCGGCGTGATCGTGGCCATGGACACGTTCGGCCCGGTCTCCGACAACGCCCAGGGCATCGCCGAGATGAGCGGTGACGTGGACGAGCGGGGCGCGGCGATCCTGACCGAGCTCGACGCGGTCGGCAACACCACCAAGGCGATCACCAAGGGCATCGCGATCGCCACCGCCGTACTCGCCGCCACCGCACTGTTCGGCTCGTTCACCGACGCGGTGACGACGGCCGCGGAGGAGTCCGGTGCTCTGGACACCCAGCCGGCCAGCGCCGACGCAGCGCTCGGTCTGCTCGGGGTGCTCAACATCGCCAACCCGGCCAACCTGGTCGGTCTGCTGATCGGCGCCTCGGTGGTGTTCCTGTTCGCCGGGCTGGCGATCAACGCGGTCGGGCGGGCGGCCGGCGCGGTCGTGTTCGAGGTGCGCCGGCAGTTCCGCGAGATCCCCGGGATCATGGAGGGCACCGGTCGTCCCGAGTACGGCAAGGTCGTCGACATCTGCACCCGTGACTCGCTGCGCGAGCTGGCCACCCCCGGCCTGCTGGCGCTGCTGGCGCCGATCGCGGTCGGGTTCGGCCTCGGTGCTCCGGCCCTCGGCTCGTACCTCGCCGGCGCGATCGGCACCGGCACGCTGATGGCGGTGTTCCTCGCCAACTCCGGTGGTGCGTGGGACAACTCCAAGAAGCTGGTCGAGGACGGCCACCACGGAGGCAAGGGGTCGCAGGCGCACGAGGCGACCATCATCGGTGACACGGTCGGCGACCCGTTCAAGGACACCGCCGGCCCGGCCATCAACCCGCTGCTCAAGGTGATGAACCTGGTGTCGCTGCTGATCGCCCCGGCGGTCGTCACGATGTCGGTCGGGGACGAGGAGAACACCCCGCTCCGGATCGCCATCGCCTTGGTCGCGGCACTCATCGTGGCCGGCGCGGTCTACATCTCGAAGCGGCGCCCGGTCGCGATCAGTGACGCCGGCGAGCCGGCGCAGGTCAACGCCATCGCCGACCCGGCCTGACGCACCACCCGCACCCCCTGCGGCGCACTCTCCCCGGCCTCCCGGTCGGGTAGGGTGCGCCGCATGGTTTCCGCGCTCGACGCGAGCACGGTCGAGCGTCTCCGTACCGCCCTCTCCGCAGCATCGTTCACGGTCGACGGCGTCGCCGCCCTGATCGGCGAGACGGCGCACCGTGCGCTGGGGCGCAACGAGACCACGCCGGGCCTGCGGCGCACCGCCGACGAGTCGCCGCTGTCGACCCTGACCCGGCTCTGGCCGCTGCAGGCGGTGGTCAGCCATCCCGCTGCGGAGCGTGCCCTTCCCGGGCTGGTCGACCCGTTGTGCAACGCCGGGATCCTGGACCGGTCGGTCGCCGAGGTGCGCGCCCGCGTCGACCTGCGTCCGTACGCGGAGGACGACCGCGACTGGTGGGTCATGGCCGACCTCACGCCCGGCCTCGACGGCAGCCCCAGCAGGGTGCCGACGGACCATGTCCTCGGTGTCTCGTCGGCGTCCGGATCCCTTGCTGCGTTGACGATTCGTGATCGTGTCGGATCGGCTCTCGACCTGGGCACCGGGTGTGGAGTCCAGTCGCTGCACCTGTCCACGCATGTCGGCCGGGTCGTCGGCACCGACGTCAACGAGCGGGCGTTGGCGATGGCGCGGATCAACGCCGGCCTCAACCAGGTCGACGTGGACCTGCGCACGGGGAGTCTGTTCGAGCCGGTGGTCGGCGAGCGGTTCGACCTGGTCGTCACGAACCCTCCGTTCGTGGTGTCGCCGGCGACCGGTGAGCGGCTCGTCTACCGCGACTCCGGGCTGCCGGGTGACGAGGTCGTACGCCGGATCGTGGTCGGCGCGGTCGACCATCTCAACCCCGGTGGGTGGTGTCAGGTGCTGGCCAACTGGGTGCACCAGGACGGCCGGCCGTGGCAGGACCGGGTGGCCGAGTGGCTCGCCCCGACCGGTTGCGACGCCTGGGCGCTGCAGCGCGAGGTCCTCGACCCGGCCGAGTACGTCGAGCTCTGGCTGGCCGATGCGGGTCTGCGCGGTGCACCCGACTACGGGCGCCGGTACGACGCCTGGGCGGGGTGGTTCGCCGACCAGGGCATCGAAGC
>JBOHDE010000187.1:0-7839 GCA_050699035.1 Nocardioidaceae bacterium
CGGTCAGGGGTCGACCTGGTCGCGGCAGAGGCAGAACTCGTTGCCTTCGGGGTCGGCGAGGACGTGCCAGCTGACCTCGCCCTGTCCGACGTCGACCGGTTTCGCGCCCAGGTCGAGCAGCCGTTCCAGCTCGCTGTCCTGGTCGCGGTCGGTGGGGTTGATGTCGAGGTGCAGCCGGTTCTTCGACTGCTTCGGGCCGTCCGGCACCCAGCGGAAGTCGATCTCGAACGGTGCACCGTCCGGCGGCGCGATGACGGCGCCGTCCGCGCCATGCTCGGTCTGCTGGAAGCCGAGCTTGACGACCTGCCAGCCCAGCACCTCCGCCCAGAAGCCGGCTAGCTGCTCGGGGTCGGTGCAGTCGATGGGGAGCGAGACGATTCGGCTTGCCATGCGG
This sequence comes from Nocardioidaceae bacterium, assembly GCA_050699035.1. Lineage (GTDB taxonomy): Bacteria > Actinomycetota > Actinomycetes > Propionibacteriales > Nocardioidaceae > WHTB01. Next base: position 395 of record JBOHDE010000187.1, read on the forward strand.
GGTCCTCTCTCGTTTGCTGATGGGCGGCGACGCCGGCGATGACGAGGGCGACCCCGAGGATCTCGATGGTCGCGGGGATCTGGGTCAGCACGACGACGCCGATCACGGTCGCGGTCGCCGGGAGCAGGGCGACCAGCAGCGAGTACGTGGCGCGGGCGAGCCGGGCCATCGCGAATTGGTCGCAGACGTACGGGATGACCGACGAGGACACCCCGACGCCGACTGCGGCGGCCAGCGCGATGGCGTCGGTGAAGGCCGCGCCGGCATCGACGGCGCCGATCGGCAGCGCCACGGCGGCGGCGATGAGCATCGCCAGCGCGAGACCGTCGATGCCCTGCACCTTGTCAGTCTCCACACCCAGCTGGGCGACCCGGTGACCCAGCACGATGTACAGCGCGAACAGCAGCGCGTTCGCCGCCGCGAACACGACACCGACCGGCTCGGCGTCCAGGCTGACCTCGGTCAGCAGGTACACGCCGGCGACCGCGAGGACCAGTGCGAGGACGTTGCGCGGCGTACGGACGGCGACGGCGGCCAGCACGATGACCGGCAGGAACTCGATCGCGGCCACCGTGCCGAGCGGCAGCCGGTCGATGGCCAGGTAGAAGCTGCAGTTCATCACCGCGAGCACCGCACCCCACGCCAGCAGCAGTCGCTGCGTACAGCGGTCCAGCCGTCCCCAGATCCGCCACGGTCGGCGCCACAACGCGAAGATCAGCGCCGCCGAGGCGATCCGCAGCCAGGCCACGCCCAAGACGTCGACCCGGACGAACAGCAGCACGGCGAACGCCGGACCGAGGTGGTGGAAGACGGCGCTGACCAGGAAGTAGGCGTGCGGAGGGAGCCGACTCGCCGTCCCGGTGACCTGCATGCTTCAATGATGGAAGGCAGAGCACGCCAACACCAGGCAGAAATGAAGGTTGAGACGCCACAATGCCTACTAGAAGGACAGCAAAAACCGACAACGACATGCAGATCGAAGTACCAGGTCTGGACGACGTGAACCGACGCATCCTCGCGGCCCTGACCGAGGACCCGCGACTGAGTGCGTCCGAGCTCGCCCGTCGGGTCGGCATGTCCGCACCGGCGGTCCGGGAGCGGGTCAGCCGGCTCGAGCAGGCCGGCGTCATCCGCGGCTATCGCATCGACGTCGACCCGGCGGCGATCGGCCTGCCCGTCGCCGCATGGGTACGGATCCGCCCCGGCCCGGGCCAGCTGCCGAAGATCGCCGACCTGGCCGCGCGTACTCCCGAGGTCAGCGAGTGCCACCGGATCTCCGGTGAGGACTGCTTCTTGCTGAAGGTCCACGTGTCGGCGATCGAGGCCCTCGAGCAGGTCCTCGACCGCTTCCTGATCCACGGCCAGACCACGAGCTCGTTCATCGTGTCGAGCCCGGTGCCCCCTCGCCCGCCGTCTGTGGGTGCAACGGCGGGCCGGTCACGGCGCAGTGCATCTTGACCGGGCTCTGCTCGGGCTCATGCTGCCCGGCCGGCTCCGGCGCGGTCGCAGCGGCCGACTCACGGCACTCGGCGAGGCTGGACGGGATGGCCGCGAACGACAGCAGGCCGCTGACCGCGAGCATCGTGGCGCAGATCAGCATCGAGGTCCGGTACGCCGGTGCGAGAGCCGCCGCGTCGGTGAGGCTCGCGCCCAGCCCGGCCGCCAGCGGCAGGATCGCGACCGCCAGCAGGCCCCCGGCGCGGGCGACCGCGTTGTTGACGCCACTGGCCACCCCGGCGTAGCGGTCGTCGGCCGCTGCCAGCGCGGTCGAGGTCAGCGGCGCGACCGTCAACGAGAGCCCTAGCCCGAACATGACGACAGCGGGCAGGACATCGACGACGTACGAAGCACCCGTACCGACCCGCGCCAGCAGGACCAGGCCGCCCGCACACACGATCGGCCCCAGGGTCATCGGGATCCGCGGTCCGATCCGGGTCGCGAGGGCGCCGGCCCGGGCCGACAGCAGCAGCATCAGCAGGGTGACCGGCAGCAGGGCGATGCCGGCCGCGAGCGGCGAGAACCCGGAGACGACCTGCAGGTTGACGACGACGAAGAAGAACACGCCACCGAGCGCCGCGTAGATGATGAACGTCACCACGTTGGTCGCGCTGAAGACGGTGGAGCGGAACAACAGCATCGGCAGCATCGGATGCCGCGCCGACCGCTCCACGGCGACGAAGCCGGCCAGGCCGAGGACGCCGACGGCGAGGCTGACCAGGACCACCAGGTCGGTGCCGCCGCGCTCCGGCCAGACGGTGAACCCGTACGTCAGACCGGCCAGGCCGACGATGCCGAGGCCGGCGCCGGCCAGGTCGAGCTCGCGGGCCGCCTCCGGGTCAGAGGACTCGGGGACGTGCTTGGCCGCCACCAGCAGCACCAGGGTCGCGAGCGGGAGGTTGATCAGAAACACCAGACGCCAGCTCGCCACCTCGACCAGCCAGCCGCCGAGGAACGGTCCGACCGCGCCGGCGATCCCACCGAGGCCGGACCAAGCGCCGATCGCCTTCATCCGGTCCTCCCGTACGAACGATGCCTGCAGGATCGCGAGCGCACCCGGCGTCAGCAGCGCGCCGCCGACGCCCTGCAACGCCCGGGCCGCGACCAGCGTGCCGACGTTGGGCGCCACCCCGCACAGCAGAGACGCCAGCGCGAACCACGCGACGCCGACCATGAAGACCCGCCGCCGCCCGAACCGATCGCCGAGCGACCCGCCGAGCAGGATGAACGCCGCCAGCGTCAGCGTGTAGCCGTTGACCGTCCACTGCAGCCCGGCGGCGTCGGCGCCGAGCTCCTCGCCGATCCGGGGCAGCGCGATGTTGACGACGGTGCCGTCGATGAACGCGAGACCGGAACCGAGCACCATCGCGACCAGGGTCCACCGCCCGGCCGGTTCGCCGTAGCGGATCAACGCGGGGCTGCTGGGCGAACCAGCCGCGGTGGTCACGACGTTCAGCGTACGCGGCACAATCTCCGTCATGACCTCTCTCGACCTGGCCAAGGACGTCGTCTCGTTGACCACAGCGCTGTGTGACATCGAGTCGGTGAGCGGTAACGAGCACGCGATCGCCGATGCGGTCGAAGACGCGTTGCGTGCGCTGCCGCACCTGCAGGTCGAGCGGGACGGCCAGACCGTGCTCGCCCGCACCGACCTCGGTCGGGCCGAGCGGGTCGTGCTCGCCGGGCATCTCGACACCGTGCCGGTCAACGACAACTTCCCGAGCCGGCTCGTCGGCGACCGGCTGGTCGGCCTGGGTTCGTGCGACATGAAGGGCGGTTGCGCGGTGGCGCTCCGGATGGCGACGATCCCGGAGCCTAACCGCGACCTGACGTTCTTCTTCTACGAGTGCGAGGAGGTCGAGGCCGAGCGGAACGGGTTGCAGCGGTTGGCCGGCACGCATCCCGAGTGGTTCGCGGCCGACTTCGCCGTACTCCTCGAGCCAACCAGTGCCACCGTCGAGGGCGGCTGCCAGGGGACGCTCCGAGTCGACGTGGTCGCGCACGGCGCCCGCGCGCACTCCGCCCGGTCGTGGATGGGTGACAACGCGATCCACAAGGCGGCCGACATCCTGCAGCGGCTCAACGAGTACGAGGCGCGGCGGCCCGAGGTGGACGGTCTGACGTACCACGAGGGGATGAACGCGGTCGGCATCAGCGGCGGTGTCGCGGGCAACGTCGTCCCCGACGAGGTGCGGGTCAGCGTCAACCACCGGTTCGCACCGGACCGTACCGAGGCCGAGGCGGAGGCGTTCGTACGCGAGTTCTTCGCCGGGTACGACGTCGAGGTCACCGACCTCGCTCCCGGTGCACGACCCGGGCTCGACCACCCGGCCGCCGCGACGTTCGTGCAGGCGATCGGCCGCGAAGCGCGTCCCAAGCTGGGCTGGACCGACGTCGCCCGGTTTGCCGGTCTCGGCGTGCCCGCGGTCAACTACGGCCCGGGGGACCCGATGCTGGCCCATCGGCAGGACGAGTTCGTGGAGACCGCCGAGCTGGTGGAGTGCGACGACCGGATGCGGGCCTGGCTGTTGTCGTGAGCCCGGATGGGCGCACCGTCTAGCCTGCAGGTATGTCCGAAAGATCCAGTCCTGACCTGCGCGCCGACGCCGACGAGCCGGAGGAGATGCAGAGCGGCCGCATCATCAAGCGCCGCGAGCAGGTCGAAGGAAGTACGACCGACCAGCGGCTGCTCGACAACCGTGGCCCGTCCGACTGGGTGCACACCGACCCGTGGCGAGTGCTGCGGATCCAGTCCGAGTTCGTCGAGGGCTTCGGCATGCTGGCCGAGCTCGGCCCTGCGATCAGCGTTTTCGGCAGCGCCCGTACCAAGCCCGACCACCCCGACTACGAGACTGGCGTGCGGCTCGGCAAGGCACTGGCCGGTGCCGGCTACGCCGTGATCACCGGGGGCGGGCCGGGCGCGATGGAGGCCGCCAACAAGGGCGCGGTCGAGGCGGGCGGGACGTCGGTCGGCCTGGGCATCGAGCTGCCGTTCGAGTCCGGCCTCAACCAGTGGATCGACATCGGCATCAACTTCCGCTACTTCTTCGCCCGCAAGACGATGTTCGTCAAGTACGCACAGGGGTTCGTCGTACTCCCTGGTGGCCTCGGCACGCTGGACGAGGTGTTCGAGGCCGTCACGCTGGTGCAGACGCAGAAGGTCACGTCGTTCCCGATCGTGCTGATCGGCAGCGAGTACTGGGCCGGGCTGCTGCAGTGGTTGCGCGACACGGTCCTCGCGTCCGGCCGAGTCAGCGAGGTCGACCTCGACCTGCTGCGCGTCACCGACGAGGTCGAGGAGGCTGTCCGCATCATCGAACAGGCCGCCGCGGAGCGCGACTCGTTGTCGGCCGGTGGTGGGGAGCAGGAGGGTTCGGCGACCCGGCCCGACTGAGGGGTGTCGATCACGATCCGCGCCACAGTTGAGCCGAGGCTCTGGACAGTCGGCGGCGCTGGGTCCACGCTGCGAAGCAACGAAATCCAGCGTGGAAGGGACCTCGATGAGCTTATCGGTGCTGGGCGACGTCAACTGGCTCGCCGTGATCGTGTCGACCGTGGCGTTCTTCGGACTCGGTGGTTTGTGGTACTCCAACGTGGCGTTCGGCAAGCAGTGGACGAAGGCGGTCGGCTGGGAGCCGGCCGAGGGCGAGAGCACCCCGGTCGCGCTGTACCTGATGCCGCTGGCGACGTGTCTGGTCTCGGCGGTCGCGGTCGCGATGCTGGCCGCGGCGACCGGCTCGGACTCGGTCGGCGAGGGGATCGTAGTCGGCCTGGTCACCGGTCTTGGCCTGGCCGCGATGGCGCTGCTGGTCACGGGATTCTTCGACCCGAAGAAGCCGCAGCCGATGGTATGGGTGGCGATCACCTCGGGCTACCACGTCGTCGGCTTCGTCATCATCGGCATCATCGTCGCGTCCTGGACCTAAGGCTCCTCGACGGGCCGGACGTCGAGGCCGAGGTTCGTGGCGACGACGACGGCCTGGTCGACGTCGATCAGCGCGTTGTCGAGGTCCACGGTTAACGGGTCGAGGGACGTGAGGTCGGACCCGCGCAGGTCGCAGCCGTCGAGCTTGGCCTGATGCAGCCACGCGCCCGAGAGGTCGACCCGACGAAGCGTGGCTCCGGTGAGACGGGCGCCGGTCAGGTCGGCTTCGCGCATCCGTACACCCGCGAACGTCGCACCGCGCAGGTCGGCTCCGGGTAGCCCGACGAACGACCAGTTGCCGGCGTCGACCTTCAGGACACCGAAGCGGCACCGGTCGAACATGCTGCCGGTCAGCTTGCACCGCGTGAAGGTGGCGTCGAAGAAGCTGGACCGCGTGAACGTGCAGTTCAGGAACGCGGCATCCGTGTGGGTGGACGCGTTGAACTCCACGTCCCGGAACGTGCACTCGTCGAAGACCGCTCCGATGTTCGTCGTCTCGGTGAGGTCGACGTCGATGAACGCGACCCGGGTGAACGCCTCGCCGGACAGGTCGCGCCCGTCCCAGGTCTCATGCCGGATCTCGCTGTCGGTGCCCGGCGGCGCGGCACCGTGCTTGCGCTCGGCCATGGTCTTCTACCGCTCTGAGGTGGCGTGCGGGTAGTCCGGCGCGCGGTGCTGGAACGACAGGATGCTCGGGTTGACGACGCGGCCGTTGCGGATCTCGATGGCCCGGCTGATGGTCTCGTCGCGGTCCCAGGCCGACGGCCCGGCGAGCACGGTCCGGACGAACGGCAGCAAGGCCTCGCTGATCTCCCAGGTCGCCGAGTCCCAGAGGTACGACGGGCTGTGGTCGACGCCGTAGTAGCGGACGTGGTCCCCGACCTCGAACATCGGCTCGGCGAACGACGTCGGCCGCGCCCAGCTGAACCCCATGCCCTCGTCGCACGAGACGTCGACGATCAGGCTGCCCGGCCGAAACGCGGCCAGGTCCTCGGTGCGTAGGTACGTCAGCGGCGCAGCGGTGTCTTGCAGCGTGCAGTTGACGACGATGTCGTTGTCGGCGAGGAACGGGGCGAGCGGCACCCGACCGCGGTCGGTGATCACGTGGCTGAGGTGCGGCGCCGCGGCGTCGTGGTCGAGCTGGATGATGCGGACCGAGTGGATCGGTGAGCCGACCGCGGCCACGCCTCGGTTGGTGAGGACGCGTACGTCGTGCACGCCGTGGGCATTGAGTGCCGTGACGGCGCCCCGCGCGGTCGCCCCGAACCCGATCACGACGGCCCGCAGCCGGCGGCCGTAGTCGCCGGTCGATCCGGTCAGCTCGAAGGCATGCAGGACCGAGCAGTAGCCGGCCAGTTCGTTGTTCTTGTGGAACACGTGGAGGCCGAACCCGCTGTCGCTCGCCCAGTGGTTCATCGCCTCGAAGGCGATCAGGGTCAGTCGTCGGTCGATGGCGAGCTGCGTGACCTCCCGGTCCTGCACACAGTGCGGCCACCCCCACAACACCTTGCCGGTGGTCAGCTCGGCGAGGTCGGCGGGCTGTGGCTTCGGCAGCAGCACCACGTCGGCGTCGGCGACCGTCTGCTCGCGAGAACAGATGCGGCCGACCAGCGGCGCGAGCTCGCGGTCGGAGAACCCGAACCGGTCGCCGTACCCGCTCTCCAGGATGATCCGGTCGCGCACGTCCGCGTCGATCCGGTCGAGGTGCCGCGGATGGATCGGGAGCCGACGCTCGTCGGGCTTGCGCGACGTCGCGAGTACGCCGAGGCTCAGCGGCCTCACGCGGTCGTCGAACCGGGCTGGTGGCGCATCGGCACTCCCTCATCGGAGACCGAGGTGACTCCGTGCCGACGACAGTACGCCACGGTCGACGATGGGCTAGGGTGCGTCTCCCTTACTCCGCTGACCTGCTGCGCGGCCCTCGGAGGGCGCCTCGCGGCGTTGTCGTCGTCGCACGATGCTGCGCATCGCGCCTCCTCCTCCGCCTTGCGATGCATCCCACCGAGCGCCGCTCGCGACGGTC
>JBOHDE010000188.1:0-7830 GCA_050699035.1 Nocardioidaceae bacterium
CCAACTCCCGGCCAACCACAGAATCGGCCTCAGCAGCGCTTCCCGGCCTTGGGTACGGTGCCGTCGACGAGGTAGCTCGTGATGGTGTCATCGATGCACTCGTTGCCGTGGGCGAAGGCGCCGTGGCCGTCGCCGTCGCGGGTCAGGAGCACGCCGGACTCAAGCTGGGAGGCGAGTGCTTCGGCCCACTCGTACGGCGTCGCCGGGTCGCGCGTGGTGCCCACCACCAGGATCGGGTCGGCGCCGGCGGCGTCGATCTTCGGAGCCGGCTCGGACGGCTGCACCGGCCAGTCGACACAGCCGACGGTCGACCAGCCGAACACCGCGCCGAAGACCGCCGAGCGCTGCTCGAACCGTGGCAGGTCCTGCTGCACCTCGGCCATGCTGCGATCGGCCGGGTCGTCGCCGCAGTTGATGGCGAGCAACGCCTCCATCATGTTGTTGTCATAGCCGTCCTTGCCGCGCGAGGTGTACAGGTCGGCCAGTTGCAGCAGCCCCGACCCGTCGCCGTCGACCGCGGCCTGCAGCGCCTGCGTGAGCACCGGCCAGATCTCCTCGGCATACAGCGGCAGCGCCAACCCGTAGAACGCCCACCCGCCGGCCACCGCGCGGTCGCTACCGCCGCCCAGCGGATCGTCGTCGAGCCCGTTCATCAGGTCGGCGAGCGCACCACTCGCCTCCTTCGTCGAGTCGCCGAGCGGGCAGTCGCCCTCGTCGACGCAGTACGCCAGGTAGGACTGCAGCGCGGTCTCGAACCCACCGAGCTGGCCGTACCCGCTCTCGACCGAGTCGAGGGTCGGGTCGACGGCGCCGTCGAGCACCATCCGGCCGACCCGTTCGGGGAACAGCTCGGCGTACGTCGCACCGAGCTTGGTGCCGTACGACGAGCCGAAGTAGTGCATCACCTTGTCGCCGACGACCTGCCGGATGATGTCCATGTCACGGGCCGCCTCGACCGTGCTGATGTGACCGGCCAGGTCGCCCGACTTCTCGACGCAGCCCGCCCCGACGGCGGCGATCGCGTCGGCGTACTCCTTCCGCTCCGCGGCGTCGTCGGGGGTCTGCTCCGAGCCGACGAAGGTGTCGAGCTCGGCGTCGGACAGACAGTCGACCGGAGCGCTCTGGCCGGCGCCGCGCGGGTCGAAGCCGACCAGGTCATAGCTGTCCAGGATGCTGCCGAGCTGGTTGTCCACGGAGCGCGCGTAGTCCTTGCCGGACGCGCCGGGCCCGCCCGGGTTGACCAGCAGCGCACCCTGCCAGCTGTCCATCTCGTTGGCGGCGCGCCGGTTGACCTTGATCTGCAGGGTCTCGCCGGCCGGGTCGGCATAGTCGAGCGGGACCTCGACGTCCGCGCACTCGAACCCCGCCTTGCAGCCGGACCACTCGGGCTGCTGCTCGTAGAACCGATCCAGGCCGGTCGGCGCCGCCGGCAGGCCCGACGGCTCAGGTCGTGGCTGCTCCCTAGCCGACCCGTCGTCACCGTTGCTGCCGAGCACCTGCGCGGCCACCAACCCGGCAGCGGCCGCGACCAGGACGAGCACCAGCAGTGCGGCCACGACGACCCGCACCTTCATGCGTCGTCCTCCGTGCGACGGCGACGGGTACGGCGGCGCGACTCGTGCTCCTGGCGCGGCGAACAGACCGAGGCTCGGGTGCATGCACAGGCTCGACCCGACGCGGACAGCCGTACGACGACCTCGTCGGCCGGCACCTTGTGCGCGACGACCCGACCTGAGCCCTCCGGGGTGTCGACGGTCGATCCGACCGCCGGCGTGGTCGCCTTGAACTCCTGGTACAGCGGATGCTCGTACTTCAGGCAGCACATCAGCCGGCCGCAGGCCCCCGAGATCTTCAGCGGGTTGGGTGGGAGGTCTTGGTCCTTCGCCATCCGCAGCGTCACCGGCTCGAAGTCACGCAGGAAGGTCGCGCAGCACAGGTCACGGCCGCACGGCCCGATGCCGCCGGTCAGCCGCGCCTCGTCGCGCGGGCCGACCTGGCGCAGCTCGATCCGGGCGTGCAGACCGCGCGCCAGGTCGCGCACGAGGCCGCGGAAGTCGACCCGTGACGGTGCGGAGAAGTAGATGATGACGAGCTGGTCGACGTCGTCACGACGGTCGACGTAGTCGATGCCGACCACCTTCATCGGCAGCTCGTGCTGGCGGATCAGCCGCTTCGCGACAACCCGGGCCTCGGCGCGGCGCTGCCGGTTGGACTCGTCGCGCTCGAGGTCGACGTCGGTCGCCAGGCCGGCGCACACCGGCAGCCCGCCGACCTCGTCGGCGACGTACTCGGGCGCCCACACGCACTCCGCCACCTCGGGACCGTCGTCGGTCGGCACCAGCACCTTGTCGCCCACACCCGGCGTCAGCGGGCCGGCGTCGAGGTAGTAGAGCCGCCCGTAGCGCTCGAACGAGACCGCCATCACCATCGCCACTCCCACACCCTACGACGGTGCGACAGCGCTCCGGCGGCCCGGCGCAGATCTGTGGACCGAGGACCGGCGGGCTCAGCCGCGGGCGGCCAACGCGACCGTCATCGCCTCGATCGCGAGCAGCGGCGCGACGTTGGTCTCCAGCGCCTCCCGGGCGTCGAGGATCGCCTTGATCCGGCGCAGCGTCACCTCGGGTGTGCTGCCGTACGCAAGCCGCTCGATGTCGGGTCGGGACTCCTCGTTGACCAGGTCGACGCCGCCGGAGCTCTGCACGACCAGCACGTCGCGGTACAACGACATCAGGTCGATCAGCGACCGGTCGAGAGAGTCGCGCTGCAGCCGCTTGTGCCGGGTCTTCTGCTCGTCGGCCAGCTCCCTGAGCGCGCCCTGCGCACCCCGCACCTTGGCCCCCCGCGTGCCCGAGCCGAGGGCCTGGTCGAGGTCGGCCTTCTCGGCGGAGTCGAGCCGGGACGCGATCGGTGCGGCCTCGGCGGTGGCGGCCTCGACCAGGCGGGCCGCGGCCGTCATGCACGCACCGAGGTCGACCAGCCGAGACGGTATCGACAGCACCTCGCGACGGCGCTCGCGGGTCGCCTCGTCGGTCGCCAGTGCCCGGGCCCGGCCGATGTGGCCCTGGGAGGCGCGCGCCGCGAACGACGCCGCCGACTCCGACAGGCCGTCGCGGCGGACGAGCACCTCGGCCACCGCGTCGGCCGGCGGCGTGCGCAGGACCTGCAGCCGGCAACGCGACCGGATCGTGGGTACGACGTCCTCGACGGTCGGTGCACACAGCAGCCAGACCGTGCGGGTCGCCGGCTCCTCCACACTCTTCAGCAACGCGTCGGCCGCCTGCTCGGTCAGCCGGTCGGCGTCCTCGACCACCAGCACCTGCCAGCGCGCCCCAGTCGGCGACATCGCCGCCTTGCGTACCAGCCCGCGCACCTCGTCGACCTTGATCGACAGCTGCTCGGTGCGCACCAGCGAGACGTCGGCGTGCGACCCGGCCAGCGCCGTGCGGCAGGCCAGACACTCACCGCAGCCACCGACGTCGCACTGCAGGCCGGCCGCGAACGCGCGAGCGGCGTTGGACCGGCCGGACCCGGGCGGACCGGTGAACAGCCAGGCGTGCGTCATGCCCGCGGCCCGGCCTCCCGCGAGCGCCTGGGCCGAGGCCGCCACCGCCCCGCGCAGCACGTCGACGGTGGGCTCCTGACCCACCAGGTCGGCCCACACGCCGGTCATCTGATCCCCGCTCATGCTTGCTGCCGGTGTACGGAGCGGGCCTTGGTGAGCAGCGGCTCGACCAGCCCGCGGATGGCGGCGGCGATCTCCTCGGGGCTGCGCGACGCGTCGAGTACGGCGTAGGTCTCCGGCTGCCGCTCGGCCAGGTCGCGGAAGCCCTCACGTACCCGGCGGTGGAACTCCAGCGGCTCGGACTCGAGTCGGTCCGGACCGTCGAACCTGGTCAGCCCGACGTCGGGTGGCAGGTCCAGCAGCACGGTGAGGTGCGGCCGCAGGTCACCGGTCGACCAGCGCGCGAGGTGCTCGATCTCGTCGCGGTCGAGGTCGCGGCCGGCGCCCTGGTAGGCCAGCGTCGAGTCGACGTAGCGGTCCGTGACAACCACGGCCCCGCGCGCCAATGCCGGCTTGATCAGCGTGTCGACGTGCTCGGCCTTGTCGGCGGCGTAGAGCAGCGCCTCGGTGCGGTGCGACAGCTCGCCGGTGGCCGGGTCGAGCACGATGTCGCGCAGCTTGGCACCGACCGGGGTGTCGCCCGGCTCGAAGGTGCGGACGACCTCGTGGCCGCGCTCGCGCAGCCAGTCCTCGAGGAGCCGCGACTGGGTGGACTTGCCGACGCCCTCACCGCCCTCCAGCGCGATGAACACGCCGGTCTCGGTGAACACGCCCGGCCCGCCGCTGACCGACTGCCGCAGGTCGCGCCACAGCGGGACGCCGGGGCGGTCGTCCATGTGCCGGTACGCCGAGACCCCCATCACGGTCGCGAGCACGGCGGCGAGGAGGAACGTGATTGCGGCTCCGTTGTAGTCGAACGACCAGGTGCCGACCTCGAGCACGTGCGTCCCGATCACACCCGAGAGCGCGGGCGCCGCGGCCAGCACCAGCGCGAGCACCAGGCGCACCATCGACTGCACGAACGCGAACGTACGCCCGCGCAGCGCATCCTCCACCTCGAGCCCGAGCAACGTGTAGCCGGTGATCCACGCGGTGCCACCCGCGAATCCCAGCAGCACCACGAAGAACGCCACCAGGGTGATGTTGGGGACCAGCGCCACCGGCACCAGCATCAGCCCGGCCGACGTCAGGGCGATGCCGAACAGCCGGCGGCGGGAGAAGCCGCGCAGCAGCCGCGGACCGAGCCACATGCCGGCCGACAGGCCGAGGAAGACGGAGCCGAACAGCACGCCGTACTCCGGGTCCCCGCCGTCGAGCTCGCTCACGTGGACCCGGGCCAGGCCGATCACCACACCACCGGCGCCGAACGCCCCGACGATGCCGAGCACCAGGCCGCGGACGACCGGCGTGTCCTTGATGAAGGCCCAGCCGTCGACGATGGTGCGCCACACCCCGACCCGGTCGTGGGCGGCGACGGCCGGACCCTTCGGGATCTCGTGCAGGGTGGCGATCACGACGCCGGAGACGAGGTAGGTCAGCGCGTTGGCGACGATCGCCACGTCGATCGAGCTGACCGCGAGGTCGCCGAACAGCTCGCCGACCCCTTGGGTGCCGAGCGTCAGCAGGGTGAAGATGCCGGCCGCGGGCAGCGCCGAGCCGTACGTCGTCGCGAGCGACAGCTGGTTGGCCGCCTCGAGACGCTCGCGCGGCACCAGGTTGGGGACGGTGGCGTCCTTGGCCGGCAGCCACACCAGGCTCACCGCCTCCACCAGCACGGTGACGACGAAGACCCACCACAGCGTGTCGACGACCGGGATCGACACGAACAGCCCGAACCGGAGTACGTCGCCGACGATCAGCGTCCACCGCCGGTCGAGATGGTCGGCGAGGTAGCCCGCGATCGGGCCGATCACGATGGCCGGCAGCACCCGCAGCAGCAGGACGCCGGCGATCGCGAAGTTCTGAGCGGCGTAACCGCCACCGGCGGCCGCCCCGGCGTACGCCGTCAGCGCCAGCAGGCCGAGCCAGTCGCCGAGGCTCGAGAGGCCGAGACCGATCCACAGTCGGCGGAACGCACGCAGCCGCAGCACCGCGCCCAGCGAGTGCGGTGGTGCGCTGGTCGACCGACCGTCTGTCACCCCGTCAGCCTAGTGATCCGGGCCGACGTTCCGCGGGCCGGGCAACCACGGGCCAGGCCGGCGTGGAATTTTGCCCAATTGGGCAAAGTTCCACCTCGATCCGCCGGGACCGGGTCGAATTTTGCCCAATTGGGCAATCTTTGACGCGAGTGACGCGGTGTCCGACCAGGTCCGATCGGCTACTCGCCCACCGACTCGTCGGCGAGCTCGCGGACGATGTCGAGATGGCCGGCATGCCGGGCGTACTCCTGCAGCACGTGGAACAGGATCCACGCCAACGTCGGGCGGTCCGCCTCGTCGGTGAACCGACCGCCGACCGCCGCGTGGTCCGACAGCTCCGCCGCCACCACGATCGCCCGGGTCTGCTCACCGCCCGCGTGCAGCCGCGCGACCAGGTCGGCGAGCGCCTCGTCGGCGCCCACCCGCCAACGACCGTCGGGCCCGTTGTCGCCCCACGGCTGCTCGACCTGCTCGGCGGCGAACCCCCAGTGCAGCCACCGCTGTTCCATGTGCACCAGATGCGTGAGCAGCTCGATCGGCGTCCACCCGGACGGCAGCCGCGTGCCGCGCAGCTCGGCGTCGGACAGGCCGTCCAGCTTCCGCACGACGACCGAGCGGTAGAAGTCGAGGTAGCGAAGGAACAGCTTCTTCGGGTCGGCGACGTCGGGGCCCGGCTCCGGCAGCGCGTCCACCGGTCAGGCCTTCTTGGCGGGCTTCTTCGCGGTCTTCTTTGCCGGCTTCTTCGCGGTCTTCTTGGCCGTCGTCTTCTTCGCCGTACGACGCTTCGGCGCCGGCCCCTTGGCCCGTTTCTCGGCCAGCAGCTCGGCCGCCCGTTCGAGCGTGATCTGCTCGACGGAGTCGTCCTTGCGCAGGGTCGCGTTGTACTCCCCGTCGGTGACGTACGGCCCGAACCTGCCGTCCTTCACCACCACCGGCTGCTTGGTGGCCGGGTCCTCGCCGAGCTCACGCAGCGGCCCGGCCGCGGCCCGGCCGCGACGCTTCGGCTCGCGCAGCAAGGTGACGGCCTGGTCGAGCGTGATGGTGAACAGCTGCTCCTCGGACTCGATGGAGCGCGTCTCCTTGTCCCGCCGAATGTACGGGCCATAGCGCCCGTTGGTCGCCTGGATCTCCTCGCCGGTGTCCGGGTCGGCGCCGAGCGTCCGGGGCAGGGTCAGCAGCTTGAGCGCGTCGTCGAGCGTGACGGTGTCGAGCGACATCGACTTGAACAGCGAGCCGGTGCGCGCCCGGACACCCTTCGGCGCCGCGTCGTCCAGCACCTCGGTGACGTACGGGCCGAAGCGGCCGTTCTTGGCGACCACCTTGCGACCGGTCTCGGGGTCGACGCCGAGGATGTGCTCCGCGCCAGATGGGTTGGCCAGCAGCTCTTTCGCCTTGTCGATGGTCAGCTCGTCGGGCGGCAGGTCCTCCGGCACGTTGGCCCGGGTCGACTCGCCGTTCGAGGTGGTCTCGACGTACGGCCCGTAGCGGCCGACCCGAAGTGCGATGCCGTCCGCGATCGGGAACGTCGACAGCTCCCGCGCGTCGATGTCGCCGAGCTCGGTGACGAGCTGCTGGAGACCCTCGACGTCACCGCCGCCGAAGTAGAACCGGGCCAGCACCTCGGGCCGCTGCTCGCGACCGCCCGCGATCTCGTCGAGCACGTCTTCCATGTTGGCGGTGAAGCCGTAGTCGACCAGCCGGGAGAAGTGCCGCTCCAGCAGCCGGACGACGGAGAACGCCAGCCAGGCCGGCACCAGCGCGGTGCCCTTCTTGTACACGTACCCACGGTTGAGGATGGTGCCGATGATCGAGGCGTACGTCGACGGCCGACCGATCTCCCGCTCCTCCAGCTCGCGGATCAGCGTGGCCTCGGTGTAGCGGGCCGGTGGGCGGGTCTCGTGCCCAGCCGCCTCGAGCCGGTCGACGCCGACCCGGTCGCCCTCGGACACGTTGGGGAGGCGGGTCTCGCGGTCGTCCCGCTCCGCTTCGGGGTCGTCGGCGCCCTCGACGTACGCCTTGAGGAAACCGTGGAACGTGATGACTCGGCCGGACGCGGTGAACTGGCAGTCCTCGCCCGTCGTCGCGGCGGCGCCGAGCCGGACGGTGACGCTGCGGCCCTCGGCGTTC
>JBOHDE010000189.1:0-7817 GCA_050699035.1 Nocardioidaceae bacterium
AGACACGCCGGCGTGTCGCGTCGAAAACGTCCCACTCAACGATGGGATGCGGGCGTGACAGAGACGGGGCATACCGGCAGTATGTGCGCATGGCACGGGTGAGCAACGCCGGAGCCGCCGCGTTGGCCGCCGACTACGTCGACCGACTGCTGGTCGGCACGGTCCGCGACGTCCACCGCGCCGTCAGTCGCCGCACGTTCGGACTCACCGGGTCCCGCGGCGCGCTGGCCCGGGTGGCGCACGACGGCATCAGCGGCACCGTGTACGGCCTGATCGGCGTCGGTGTGCGGGGCGCGGCGACGGCGCTGCGCGAGCTGGATCGGCGCGGGCGCGGCGGTGCCCTGGAGGACCGGCCGGCCGGCCGTCGGGTGGCGTCGGTGGTCAACGGTTTGATCGGCGAGACCCTGCAGGAGTCCGCGCACCCGATGGCGATCCGGATGGCAGCTCGCGTCGACGGCCGAGACGTCGCCGTCTCCGACGCATACCCCCGCGCAACCGGTGATGTCGTCGTCTTCCTGCACGGGCTCGTCGAGGACGACGAGTCCTGGCTGCGCGACGCCGAGCTGACCGGCGGGACGTACGCCGAACGGCTGGCCCGCGACACGTCCTGGACCCCGGTCACCCTGCGGTACAACTCCGGTCTTCGGTTGGTGGAGAACGGCCGCCTGCTCTCCGCCTGGCTCACCGATCTGCTGGCCGACTGGCCGGTCCCGGTGCGGCGGATCGCCGTGGTCGGACACTCCATGGGCGGCTTGGTCGCACACGCCGCCACTCGGGTGGGCGCGGCCGACGACGCACCGTGGACCGCCCTCGTCCGGCAGGTGGTCTGTCTCGGCACGCCCCATCTCGGTGCACCCCTGGAGCGGGCCGTCCACCTCGGCGTCCGAGGTCTCGGTGCGTTGCCCGAGACCAGGCCGTTCGCGACGATCCTCGACACCCGCAGTCCCGGCATCCTCGACCTCGGCGTCGGTGACCCGGACGGCGTGCCGCTGCCGGCCACCTCGTACCACTGCATCTCCGGCACCCTGCCGAACCCGTGGGGTTACCTGTTCGGCGACCTGCTCGTGACCCGCCGCAGCGCAGCCGGCCGGATCGCCGGGTCCACCAGCCGGCACCTGACCGGCGTCCACCACTTCCGGCTGCTCAACCATCCGGAGGTGTACGCAGACCTGCGCGACCTCCTGCACGACCCCCCACCCAAGGAGACGACTCGATGAACAAGCCTCTGCCGATCGACGCCGCCGTCGACGTCGACGCTCCCGCCGGCACGGTCTGGTCGGTCGTGTCCGACGTGGCCAGGATGGGGGAGTGGAGCCCGGAGTGCCGCAAGGTGCTGCTGGTCGGCGCCAAGACGGCCGACCTGGGCGTCCGGATGGTCGGTATCAACAAGCGCGGGTTCGCGGTCTGGCCGACCTGGTCGAGGATTGTGCGCTACGAGCCGGGTCGCGCCATCGCGTGGCGTACGCGGGAGAGCGCGGCGACCTGGACGTACGAACTCGAACCGAACGGGGCGAGCACCCGGCTGGTCGCCCGCCGGGAGGTGGACGACTTCTCCGTCCCGACGAAGCTGCTGGCGCCCCTTCTCGGCGGCGCCGCCGGTCATGACAAGGAGCTCGCCGAGGGCCTGCAGGCGACGCTGGAACGGATCAAGGCCGAGGCCGAGAGCTGACCGTCGCGGCCGGGACTTGCGCTGTGGGCGAACAACCGACGGCACCCCGTGGGTTTGGGAGACGTGCCCGCTAGGGTCGACCCCGTGAACGCGACAGAGATGAACGGTGGACCGTCCGGCAACGGCCTCGACGACCACATCTACCAGCGGCTCCTGAAGGAGCGGATCGTGTTCCTCGGCTCCGAGGTGCGCGACGAGAATGCCAACGCGATCTGCGCGCAGATGCTGCTGCTGAGTGCCGAGGATCCGGTGCGAGACATCAACCTCTACGTCAACTCGCCCGGCGGCTCCGTCGACGCGGGGATGGCGATCTACGACACCATGCAGTTCATCTCCAACGACGTCGCCACGTACGGCATGGGGCTGGCCGCCTCGATGGGGCAGTTCCTGCTCTGTGCCGGCGCGCCGGGCAAGCGATATGCCCTGCCGCACGCGCGGATCATGATGCATCAGCCGTCGGGCGGCCTCGGCGGCTCGGCGTCCGACATCAAGATCCAGGCCGAGCAGTCGCTGTACATCAAGAAGACGATGTTCGGGCTGATCAGCCAACACACCGGCCAGACGGTCGAGCAGATCACCGAGGACGCCGACCGCGACCGCTGGTTCACCGCCGAGCAGGCGCAGACCTACGGCTTCATCGACCACGTGGTGTCGACCGTCGGCCAGGTTGCCGACCATGGACGCCCAGCGCACGGAGGAGGAGCCAAGTGACGGACTTCCCGTCCCGCCTCGGCGGGCCTGCCGACGTCCCGCTGCACCAGCGGACGGCGCCGGCGATGGACTACATCATCCCGCAGTGGGAGGAGCGCACGTCCTACGGCTACCGCCGGATCGACCCGTACGCCAAGCTCTTCGAGGACCGCATCATCTTCCTCGGCACCCCGATCTCCGACGACATCGCCAACGCCGTGATGGCCCAGCTGCTGTGCCTGCAGTCGATGGACCCCGACCGTGACATCAGCCTCTACATCAACTCACCCGGTGGGTCGATCACCGCGCTGACCGCGATCTACGACACGATGCGCTACCTCAAGCCCGACATCCAGACGGTGTGCCTCGGCCAGGCGGCGTCGGCGGCGGCGATCCTGCTGGCGGCCGGCACCCCCGGCAAGCGGCTGGCGCTGCCCAACTCCCGCATCCTGATCCACCAGCCGTACACCGAGGGGACGTACGGACAGGCCAGCGACATCGAGATCCAGGCCAACGAGATCCTGCGCATGCGGGCGTTGCTGGAGAAGATGATCGCCGACAACACCGGCCGGTCGATCGAGGAGGTCGGCCGCGACATCGAGCGCGACAAGATCCTGACTGCGGAGCAGGCGGTCGACTACGGACTGATCGACCAGATCCTGGACTCCTTGAAGGGCGCCCCGGCGAAGGCGTGAGGTCGGGGCCGGGCTGTTCGCTTAAGGCGTACGTCATTCGGCCACGCCGCGCCGCGGCCTCGCCCCCGTAGACCCCTCCGACGGGGTACCGTCGGATCTGGACCCCCGCTCGGTCGCCCCCGAGGCCGAGCCCGATCGAAGGAGACGTCGCGGGTGGCACGCATCGGTGACGGCGGCGATCTGCTGAAGTGCTCGTTCTGCGGAAAGAGCCAGAAGCAGGTCAAGAAGCTCATCGCAGGCCCAGGTGTCTACATCTGTGACGAGTGCATCGACCTCTGCAACGAGATCATCGAGGAGGAGCTCTCCGAGGGTTCCGAGGTCGGCCTGGAGGAGCTGCCCAAACCGCGGGAGATCTACGAGTTCCTCAACTCCTACGTGATCGGTCAGGACGCCGCGAAGAAGTCGCTCGCGGTCGCGGTCTACAACCACTACAAGCGGGTGCAGGCCGGCATCACCGCCAACGGCAAGCACAGCAAGGACGACCCGGTCGAGCTGGCGAAGTCCAACATCTTGGTGATCGGGCCGACCGGCTGCGGCAAGACCTACCTCGCCCAGACTCTCGCACGGATGCTCAACGTCCCGTTCGCGATCGCCGACGCGACCGCGCTCACCGAGGCCGGCTATGTCGGCGAGGACGTCGAGAACATCCTGCTCAAGCTGATCCAGGCCGCTGACTACGACGTCAAGAAGGCCGAGACCGGCATCATCTACATCGACGAGATCGACAAGATCGCGCGCAAGAGCGAGAACCCCTCGATCACCCGTGACGTCTCCGGCGAGGGCGTGCAGCAGGCGCTGCTGAAGATCCTCGAGGGCACGACTGCGTCGGTGCCGCCGCAGGGCGGGCGCAAGCACCCGCACCAGGAGTTCATCCAGATCGACACCACCAACATCCTCTTCGTGGTGGGCGGGGCCTTTGCCGGTCTCGACCAGATCGTGGAGAGCCGCGCCGGCAAGAAGTCGCTCGGTTTCACCGCGATGCTGCACTCGTCCGAGGACGCCGAGTCCGACGTCGCGCTGTCCGACGTGATGCCGGAGGACCTGCTCAAGTTCGGCCTGATCCCCGAGTTCATCGGCCGGCTCCCGGTGATCGCGACGGTCGACCACCTCGACCGGGACGCACTTATCCAGATCCTGACCGAGCCGCGCAACGCGCTGACCCGGCAGTACCAGAAGCTGTTCGAGCTCGACCACGTCGAGCTGGAGTTCTCGTCCGACGCGGTCGAGGCGATCGCCGACCAGGCGATGTTGCGGGGCACCGGCGCGCGCGGTCTGCGGGCGATCATGGAAGAGGTGCTGCTGCACGTCATGTACGACGTGCCCAGCCGCGAGGACATCGCCAAGGTCGTGGTGACCGGCGACGTCGTCTCGTCCAACGTCAACCCGACGCTGGTGCCACGCGAGCCCGAGTCGAAGAAGCGCAAGTCCGCCTAGACCCATCCCGTTGCGTGGGTCCGCGGTGACTGGCCGCAGCCCCGCGAAGTGAACGAAATGGCTGTTGTTCGCGACGGTCGACGACAGTTTCGTTCACTTCGCGCCACTGCCACACTGACCGCCGCCAGTCCGGTACCGCCCGTTTGCCACTGAACTGGTGGTGGCGGCTGGCGCCGCCGCTCGTGAGGGGGGTGAAATTTGGCTTTCGGTCGGTCGCGTGTCATGTGGTGGGCCTGACGCCGCGGGGCGGATGACACGCGACTGGGGGCGGTGACCGGGTGCCGGCGGGTGGACCGCCTGCATTCTGCGGACACCTGTCGGCAGATCACGTCCCGCGGGGCGGATCCGTGTGCATTGTGCGGACACGTGTCGGCAGACGACGACCCGGGCCGATCTCGGCGTGCCTGGGTGACCTCACCCCTCGAACCGTCACTTTCGGCCCCGATTCCGGGCTCAGAATGTCGGTTCGGAGGGTGACGTCGTGGCTGGCCGGCACGGGCAGCAGGCGAGCTCTATTTTCGAATCAACCATGGCAAACGGTCACTCCCCATGGCGACTGACCCAGGGAAGCGACCATTTCCCACGGATACGTGGCGAATGGCCAGGTGAACGGCGGGGAGGATCAGGCGTCGGCGGCGGCCAGGTCGGCGTCGACGGTGACCTGGCCGGCCGCGTCGTCGGCGCTGTAGGTCAGGTCGCCGGTGATCCGGCCGACGGCACGCAGGTCGGCGTCGGCCCGCTCGGCCAGCGCGAGCACCGACTGCGGCCCGCGGACCTCGGCCCGGGTCATCTCCCTGCGCATCGAGACCTTGGCCTCCGACTTGGCGCCACGCAGCGCGATCAGCACGGCGCCGACCGCGTCCAGCATCGCCGGGTCGGCTGCGGCGGCGGCGCCCAGCTCGTCGGCGGTCGGCCACCCCTGCCGGTGGATCGAGCCATCCTGCCACCACGACCAGACCTCCTCGGTGACGTACGGCAGGAACGGCGCCAGCATCCGCAGCTGGGCCGACAGTGCGATCGCCAGCGCGGCCCGGGCCGACGCGGCGGCGTCGTCGCCCCGGCCGCCGTACGCCCGCTCCTTGACCAGCTCGAGGTAGTCGTCGCAGAACGACCAGAAGAACCGCTCGGTCACCTCGAGGGCGGTCGTGTAGTCGTACGCCTCGAAGGCGTCGGTCGCCTGCCTGATCGCCACCTCAAGCCCGCCGAGCAGCGCGCAGTCGACCGGCTCGGTGACCCGCACCGGCGACTGCTCGACGGCGCCGAGGCCGAGCACGAACTTCGACGCGTTGAGGACCTTCATCGCCAGCCGGCGGCCGACCTTCATCTGCGTCTCGTCGAACGGCGAGTCCGCCCCGGGGCGAGCCATCGCGGCCCGCCAGCGGACGGCGTCGGAGCCGTACTTGTCGAGGATCTCCGACGGCACGACGACATTGCCCTTGGACTTGCTCATCTTCTTGCGGTCCGGGTCGACCACGAATCCCGAGATCATCGAGTGGGTCCACGGGATCGAGTCGTTCTCGAGGTGGGCCCGCACCACCCGGGAGAACAGCCAGGTGCGGATGATCTCGTGTGCGTGCGTGTTGAGGTGCATCGGGAAGACCAGGTCGAACAGCTCCGGGTCGCGCTCCCAGCCGCCGGCGATGTGCGGAGTCAGCGACGACGTCGCCCAGGTGTCCATCACGTCCGGGTCGCCGGCGAACCCGCCGGGCTTGCCGCGCTGGTCCGCGTCGTAGCCGTCCGGCGTCTCCGACTGGGGGTCGACGGGGAGAGAGGCCTCCGACGGGACGATGGGCGAGTCGTAGACCGGCTCGCCGTCCTGGTCGAGCGGGTACCAGACCGGGATCGCCACGCCGAAGAACCGCTGCCGGCTGATCAGCCAGTCGCCGTTGAGCCCGCCGACCCAGTTCTCGTAACGGTGCCGCATGAACTCCGGGACCCAGGTGATCTCGGCGCCGCGGTCGATCAGCCGCTTGCGGAGGTCAGCGTCCCGGCCACCGTTGCGGATGTACCACTGCCGGGTCGACACGATCTCGAGTGGTTTGGTCCCGCGCTCGTAGAACTTGACCGCGTGCGTGATCGGCCGGGGGTCGCCGTCGAGGTCGCCCGACTCGCGGAGCAGACCGACGATGGTCTCCTTCGCCGAGAAGATCGTCTTGCCGGCCAATTGGGAGTACGCCGCCTGGCCCGACTCGGACTCGATCCAGGCCGGGGTCTCGCGGTGCAGGCGGCCGTCGCGGCCGACCACGGTCCGGGTCGGCAGCTGCAGCTCACGCCACCAGGTCACGTCGGTGGTGTCACCGAAGGTGCAGATCATCGCGACGCCGGAGCCCTTGTCCGGCTCGGCCAGTGGATGCGCCACGACCGGGACCTCGACCTCGAACAGCGGAGTACGGACCGTGCTGCCGAACAGCGCCTGGTAGCGCTCGTCGTCGGGATGCGCGACCAGGGCGACGCAGGACGGGATCAGCTCGGGACGGGTCGTCTCGACGTGGACCGGGTCGTCGCCGTCGCGGTGGAACCCGATCCGGTGGAACGCTCCCGGCTGGTCACGGTCCTCCAGCTCGGCCTGCGCGATCGCGGTCTGGTCGGTGACGTCCCAGAGGGTCGGCGCCTCCGACAGGTACGCCTCGTCGCGGGCCAGGTTGCGCAGGAACGCCCGCTGGGATGCCGCCCGGGCGATGTCGCCGATGGTGGTGTAGGTCTGCGTCCAGTCGACCGAGAGACCGACCTTGCGCCATAGCGCCTCGAACGCCTTCTCGTCGTCCACGGCGAGTCGCTCGCACAGCTCGATGAAGTTGCCCCGGCTGATCGAGACTTGCTTCTTCGGATCCGGCTTCTCGGGTGGGGTGAAGTCGTCGTCGTACGGCAGCGACGGGTCGCACCGCACGCCGAAGAAGGTCTGCACCCGTCGCTCGGTGGGCAGGCCGTTGTCGTCCCAGCCCATCGGGTAGAAGACCTCTTTGCCCGACATCCGCTGGAACCGGGCGATGGTGTCGGTGTGGGTGTACGAGAAGACGTGGCCGACGTGCAGTGAGCCGGACACTGTCGGCGGCGGCGTGTCGATCGCGTACACCTGGTCGCGGCTCGCGGTCGAGCGGTCGAAGCGGTAGGTGCCCTGCTCCTCCCACCACTTGATCCACTTGTCCTCCAGCCCCTCGAGGGCCGGCTTGGTGGGGACCCGCGTCACGGGGGCCTGCGCGGCGGGTGGCTCGTCGGCGGGTGGCTCGTCGGCGGGTGCCTGGTCGGCGGGTGCCTGGTCGGCGGGTGCCTGGTCGGCGGGTGCCTGGTCGGCGGGTGCCTGGTCGGCGGGTGCCTGGTCGGCGGGTGCC
>JBOHDE010000190.1:0-7805 GCA_050699035.1 Nocardioidaceae bacterium
CCACAGCCGTCGACCGCGACGGCCTTGACCGGCTCGTCGGTCAGGTCCTCGATCGCACCGCGGATCGCCTGCTGCACGGGATGGTCGGGGTCGCGGTACGTCGCGAGGTCCCAGCCGTTGACCACCGCGGTCGCCAGCATCGCGGCGTGCTTGCCGCTGCAGTTCATCAGGATCGGTGCGCGCTCGGTGCCGGCGCGGACCGCCTCCTCCCGCATCCAGTCCTCGACCGGCAGGTCGGGCGGCGTCTGCAGGGCGGACTCGTCCAGGCCGGCCCCGGCCAGGATCCGACGTACCCCGTCGATGTGAAAGTCCTCGCCGGAGTGGGACGCGGCGGCAAGCGCGAGCAGCTCGGGCGGAAGGTCGAGCCCACACCGCAGCATGCCGACCGCCTGGAACGGCTTGTTGCACGAGCGCGGGAACATCGGCGAGGTAACGTCGCCGACCGACCACAGAAGTACGCCGTCCGGGCCCAGCGCCACGACCGACCCGTAGTGATGACCCTCCACGAAGCCGGAGCGGACGACATCGGCCACGACAACTGGTGGCCCAACAGGAGCAGTCACGGACGCGACCCTACAATCCGTGGGGTGCCGACCCAGTGGACTCCCTCCGCCCGCGAGCTGGACGACCTCGAGCTGGTGTTGATCGGGGCTCTTGACGGCCCGCTGGTGCTGCAGCTGCCGCACTCGACCCGCGCCGAGGAGACTCTGGAGCTGACCGACCCCGAGGGCTTGCCGCTGGCGACCTACGACGTCGGCACCGGTGCGGTGACAGCGCTCGCGCATCCCGAGTTCGGCCCGTTTCGCCGCTACCACCGGACGCCCGCCGAGATCCGCGCCCTGCACCCGAACGCACTCGCCGTCGCCGTGACCGCTCCGCTGACCCGGGACGCCGCCGAGCTCATCCACGCGGCCGCGCGGATCGAGGGCGCTGTCGCGCTGCTGCTCGCCTATGTCGGCACGGGATCGCCGCGAGGGTTGTCGGGGCCTGCGCTGGTACGGGCGACGCTCGCGGCGGCGGAGCTGATGCCCTGGGGGGCCGAGGTGGTCGCGGTCGCCGCCGCCCGGCGAGACGACGCGGAGGCCGATGCGGCGTTCCGCGACGACGTCGCGCTGGCCTTCGCCGACCAGGTCCTCCACCTCCCCGCCGACGAGAGGGCCGAGCTGCCTGACCCGGTGGCGGCGGTCGTCGCTCGGGACCGGCCCGATCGCGACCGGCGCGGCCTCGTGGTGTTCTTCACCGGGCTGTCCGGCTCGGGCAAGTCGACGCTGGCGCGCGCGCTCCACGACGTACTCCTGGAGCGTGGGGACCGCACCGTCACGTCGCTCGACGGGGACGTGGTCCGCCGGCACCTGTCGGCCGGGCTCGGGTTCAGCCGGGCCGACCGGGAGGCCAACATCGGCCGGATCGGCTGGGTGGCCGCCGAGGTCGCCCGGCACGGCGGCGTGGCCCTCTGTTCGCCGATCGCGCCGTTCGACCGCACCCGGCGCGAGGTCCGGGCGATGGTCGAGGCGGCCGGCGGCGGCTTCGTGCTCGTCCACGTGTCCACGCCGTTGGCCGAATGCGAGCGGCGCGATCGCAAGGGGCTGTACGCGAGCGCGCGGGCCGGCGAGATCCCCGATTTCACCGGTGTCAGCTCGCCGTACGAGGTGCCGGACGACGCCGAGGTGACCGTCGACACCACCGGCCGCAGCATCGCCAGCGCACTCGACGACGTACTCGAGACGCTGCACGAAGCCGGCTGGCTCCGCCCGCTGTCGCACTAGGTGGACGGCCCCGCCGGGGGTGCCTCGGATCGTCTAGATTTGGCGGGGCTTCCCACCTGGAGGGTTACTGCATGACGGCGCAGACTGACTACCGCCTGAGCCAGCTCGACGAGCTCGAGGCGGAGTCGATCCACGTCTTCCGCGAGGTCGCGGCGGAGTTTGAGAAGCCGGTGCTGATGTTCTCGGGCGGCAAGGACTCGATCTGCATGATGCGGCTGGCCGAGAAGGCGTTCTACCCCGCCAAGATCCCGTTCCCCGTGCTCCAGGTGGACACCGGGTACGACTTCGCCGAGGTGCTGGAGACCCGCGACCACTGGGTCGACCGGCTGGGCGTACGGCTGGTCGTCGCGTCGGTCGAGAAGGCGATCGCCGACGGGGTCGTGGTCGACGACGGGAAGACCAGCCGCAACCGACTGCAGATCGGCACGCTGCTGGACGTACTCGAGCAGGAAGGGTTCACGGCCGCGTTCGGAGGTGGCCGCCGGGACGAGGAGAAGGCCCGCGCTAAGGAGCGCATCTACTCCCACCGCGACGACTTCGGCCAGTGGGACCCGAAGAACCAGCGCCCCGAGGTGTGGTCGCTCTACAACGGCCGGATCCGGGAGGGCGAGCACATGCGGGTGTTCCCGCTGTCGAACTGGACCGAGCTCGACGTCTGGCACTACATCGGCCGCGAGCAGATCGAGATCCCGTCGATCTACTTCGCGCACCGGCGCCGCGTGTTCGAGCGCGACGGCATGCTGCTCAGCGAGTCGGACAACGTCACACTCAAGGCCGGCGAGACAGTGACCGAGCGGACCGTGCGGTTCCGTACCGTCGGGGACATGACGCTGACCGGCTGCGTGGAGAGCGCGGCGTCGACGACCGCCGAGATCATCGAGGAGGTCGCGGCGTCCCGGGTCACCGAGCGCGGCGCGACCCGTGGCGACGACCGGTTCAGCGAGGCCGCGATGGAGGACCGCAAGCGGGAGGGCTACTTCTGATGGACCTGCTGCGGTTCGCCACGGCCGGCTCGGTCGACGACGGCAAGTCGACGCTGATCGGCCGGCTGCTGCTCGACTCGAAGGCGATCTTCGAGGACCAGCTCGAGGCGGTGGAGCAGACGTCGGTGGCACGGGGGTACGACTACACCGACCTGGCGCTGCTCACCGACGGGCTGCGGTCGGAGCGGGAGCAGGGCATCACCATCGACGTGGCGTACCGCTACTTCGCGACCCCGCGGCGCAAGTTCATCATCGCCGACACCCCGGGGCATGTTCAGTACACCCGCAATATGGTGACCGGCGCGTCGACGGCCAACCTCGGCCTCGTACTCGTCGATGCCCGGCAGGGTCTGACCGAGCAGTCGCGGCGGCATGCGGTCATCCTGTCGCTGCTGCGCGTGCCGCACCTCGTGCTGGCCGTGAACAAGATGGATCTGGTCGGCTATGACGAGGCGGTTTACGAGCAGATCCAGGCCGACTTCCAGTCGTTCGCGACCAAGCTGACCATCCCCGACCTGACCGTGATCCCGATCTCGGCCCTCAAGGGCGACAACGTCGTGACCCGCTCGACGAACATGCCGTGGTATGAGGGGCCGTCGCTGCTGCACCACCTCGAGCACGTCCACGTGGCGTCCGACCGCGACCTGGTCGACACCCGGTTCCCGGTGCAGTACGTCGTACGCCCCAAGTCCGACGACTTCCACGACTACCGGGGGTACGCGGGGCGGGTCGCCGGCGGCGTGCTCAAGCCCGGCGACGAGGTGCTCGTGCTGCCGAGCGGGTTCACCACGACGATCGAGGCCATCGACAACTTCGACCAGGAGGTGGCCGAGGCGTTCCCGCCGATGTCGGTGACCGTGCGGCTGGCCGACGACCTCGACGTGTCGCGCGGCGACATGATCTGCCGGCCGCACAACGCCCCCAAACCGAGCCAGGACATCGACGCGATGGTCTGCTGGATGGACACCGCGCCGCTGCGGCCGCGTCAGAAGCTCGCGATCAAACACACCACCCGCGCCGGCCGCGCGCTGGTCAAGGACGT
Organism: Nocardioidaceae bacterium; assembly: GCA_050699035.1. GTDB lineage: Bacteria > Actinomycetota > Actinomycetes > Propionibacteriales > Nocardioidaceae > WHTB01. Next base: position 3,792 of record JBOHDE010000190.1, read on the forward strand.
GCAGTACCGGCTCGACGTCAATACGCTGCACCGCGACCAGGAGACCAAGGAGCTGGCGCTGAACGAGATCGGCCGGATCCAGCTCCGGACGACGGTGCCGCTGCTGTGCGACCCGTACAGCAAGAACCGCACCACCGGCTCGTTCGTGCTGATCGACGAGGCGACCGGCGTGACCGTCGGCGCCGGCATGATCCTCTCCGCCGACTGACCCCTGCCCGGCCGCCTGTCCCAGTTCTTCGCGCCGAGGTCGCGCGAATGTCGGACCGGTGGCGACTCACCCCCACCCGTACCCGACCATCCCCACGCCTGCAGGACTGGGGATGATCGGGAACGGCACGGGCCCGTGCCGTTCGGGAGCCCCGCGCCGACCGACACCCGTGCAAGGTCGGCGCGAGATGAGGGCGCGTGAGGGGGTATGACGGGGGTATGGGGTTCCGTCTGCCGTACGTCGACAGGGCGCAGGCCGGTCGGGTCCTCGCGACCCACCTCTCCGACGCCCGCGCGGACTTGGTGCTCGGTTTGCCGCGGGGCGGGGTGGCGGTCGCCGCGCCGGTGGCGGCCGCTCTCGAGGTCCCGCTCGACGCGTGGTGCGTCCGCAAGATCGGCGTGCCGGGTCAGCCGGAGCTCGCCCTCGGGGCCGTGGCCAGCGGCGGTGTGCGCGTCCTCGACGACGCTCTGGCGCGCCGAGCGGGGCTCACGGCCGACGACGTCGAAGCCCTCACCGCGCGGGAGCTGGCCGAGCTGGCCCGCAAGGAGCGCACACTGCGCCCGGGCCGCCCACCGGTCGACGTGGCGGACCGGCAGGTCCTGGTCGTCGACGACGGTCTCGCCACCGGCGCGTCCGCCCGGGCCGCATGCCTGGCCCTGCGCGCAGCCGGCGCCGCCTCCGTCGTACTCGCGGTCCCGGTCGCGCCGCAGCAGGGCCTCGACGACATCGCGCCGGTAGTCGACGGCATCGTCTGTCCGGCGACCCCGCCGCACTTCTGGGCGGTCGGCCATTGGTACGACGACTTCAGCGAGGTCACCGACCGCGAGGTGGTGGCGCTGCTCAGCGCGAGTGCTTCTCCAGGAACGTCATGAACTCGCCCCGGTAGAACGCCGACGGCTCGTCCAGCCCCAGCATCATCATGGCGTGCCCGCCCTCCTTGAGCAGCACGTACTCCTTGTCCTTGGCGGCGATCGCCTGGTGGACCGCCCGGTGCTCCTCCAGGTTCATGCCGAGGTCGTCGCGGGCCGCAACGCCCAGCACGGGTACGTCGATCCGCTTCGCGAGCACCGCCGGGTCGTCCGACGGGGACGGGCCGGTGTAGAACGCGTGTGGCCAGCCCCCGGACAGGTCGACGACGGCATCGAGGTCGTGGTCGGGACGCGCCGCGGCCGACAGTGTCACGGACCCGCCCCGTGACCCACCGACAGCGATCACGGTCTCCGCGCCCCGCGACCGCAGCTCCTCGGTCGCCGCGAGCAGGTCCAGGTCGAAGCCCTCGCCCGTCTCGCAGCCGCTGTAGCCGGAGCAGCGGCTGTCCATCGCGAGTACGTGGAAGCCGGCGTCGGCCAGCCAGGTCATCGCCGGCGCCCATCCGCACAGCGCGGTCGACGACGTCGTGTGCAGCAGTACCAGCCCGCGCGGCCCGTCTCCCAGCTCGACGGCGTACAGCTCCGTACCGTCCGACGCCTCGAAACCGACCTCCGTCGGCGCAGCCGCGCGCAGCTCCTCGCTCGAGCAGCGCTCGTCGATCGACGGCCGGGTCGGTGTGGCGGACGGGCTGACGGTCGTCGTCTCCCCGCCGGACGACGTCTCGCCGTCTTCGCCACATGCCGCCACCACGACGCACAGCAGCAGCGCCGGGAGAACACGAGTCACGATCATGACCACGCAGACTATGACGGTGTTGACATAGTTGTCGTTGCTGACAGGCTGATCGTTATGAGCCTGCGACACACGCTCCTCGTCCTGCTGGCCGAGCGGCCGCACACCGGCTACGAGCTGACCCAGCGGATGCAGCGCACCGTCGCGCTGTTCTGGAGCGCCCGGCACAGCCAGATCTACCCCGAGCTCGGCGCGATGCAGGTCGACGGTCTGGTCGAGTACGAGGCGAGCAGCGGCCCCGGACCGCGGGACAAGAAGACGTACGACATCACCGACGGCGGCCGCGCTGTACTCCGCGAGTGGCTCGGCACGCCCAGCCGGCCGCGGCCGCCGAAGGACGACCTGGTGCTGGCCGCCTTCGGTGCGGCGTCGGCCGACCTCGGCGCACTCGCGGACCGCTTCCGCGCCGAGGCCGAGCGGATCGAGGCGCGGTTGACCGAGTTCGCCGCAATCCGGGACGACTTCGGGGGTCGGCCGGAGACCGACGACCCGACCCGGCCGGAGTTCGGCTGGTCGCTGTCGCTGCTCAACGGTGAGCTCAACGGCCGCGCCCGGCTCGACTGGTGTCGACAAGTCGTCGAGCGGCTCGAACGGGCCGCCGGCGGTGAACGTCAGTAGACCTCGCACTCGGCGCCGGTGCCGGTGCACGGCTTGATCGGGTGCTCGTCGACCACGTCGCCGTCGGCGTCAAAGGCGGTCACATTGGCGACGCCCTGGCGCACGTACGCCCACCAGACGGTGTCACCGGGCACCGCGTCGTGGGTCAGCTGGGCGTCGACCTGACTGCCGTCCTCCAGGTCGAGCACCACGCGGGAGGTCTCGGTGCCATCGAGGCCGCCGATCACCTGCTGCGTGGCCATTCCGTCTCCATCGAACGAGTCGCCGAAGAAGACCTCCATCTCGGACCCTTCGTCCAGGAACCGCCCGGTGCCGTAGCCCATGCTGCCCACGAGCGCACCGGTGTTCGGCAGCTTGTACCCGACGGTTGGCATGCACTGGTCGGGATCCTCTTCCGGGTAGAGGGCGCAGAACAGGTACTGCGGGCCCTGGTCGGTGAACACCCGATCCTGTGGAGCCGGATAGGTGTCGTCGCCGGCAACGGGCGGGCCGTACGGGCTGAAGTGGTGCGGCCCCATGGCCACGACCTCCCCTTCGACCACACCCGGCGGCACGATCCGCGCGAGCTCGTAGTCGCCGGGCAGGATGACCGATCCCTCGGCCTGGCGGGCGTCGGGGTTAGTGTCCAAGATCTGCCGTGCCCTTTCCGACAGGCGTTGCGGCGGCGACCAGGTCTCCGCCGCGTACAGATCACCGTCGGACCCGCCGCCGGGCGAGCCGACCAGGACGCCAACGCCGACCAGGCCGACCGCCACCACGACGGCTGCTGCGCCCGCCCGCATCACTCGACGGCGGCGGCGCAGGCGGCGGCCCCGACCGGTGATGGCCGCCAGGTCGGGCGCCCCCGGCGGACTACCGGCCTCGCTCAGCTCTGCCCTGAGTTCGTCAATCGTGATCATCACTGTCTCCCCTCGTTGATCGGCAGATGAGACCCGTCGCCGGCTACGCGGAGCTTCTCCAGCGATCGCGATGCGGTGCTCTTGACGGTGCCGGCCGAGATGCCGAGCTCGGCCGCCACCTGCCTCACCGAGGCGTCGCAGTAGTAGCGCAGCACGACGACCGCACGTTCACGCGGCGACAAGCACTGGAGTAACCGCACGATCTCGTCGCGGTCGTCCGCAGCGGTGTGCGAAGGGCCCGCCAATACGCCGTCGGGCGGGACCGGGACGTCCGTGAACCGTCGCCGGCGTGACCGGTCGATGTTGGCGTTGACCAGCGAACGCCGGGCGTAGGCATAGACATCGTCCTGCTTGATCCGCGGCCAGGCGACGTACGTCCTCGCGAGTACGGTCTGCACGAGATCCTCGGCGTCCTGATGGTTCCCGGTCAGCAGGTAGGCGGCGCGCCGCAGCCGCGGCCACGCCGCAACCACGAAGGTCTCGAAGTCGGCCTCCCACGTCGGCCTGCCCATCTCGTCCCCTTCTGCTGCGTTGCCTCATCAAGGTAAACGCAGGAGGACGAGCCGAGGTTGAGTCGTGTCAGCCCTGCTTGCGGGCGGCGCGGCGGGCTTCGACCTCCTCGCGGTC
>JBOHDE010000191.1:0-7770 GCA_050699035.1 Nocardioidaceae bacterium
CAGATCGGCCGGGTCGACCGACAACAACACCGCAGCCAACCCAGGCCCCGGCACCATCGCATCCACCACCACCGAATCGAACATACGTTCACCCTAAACCCGGCCACCGACAATCCCAGCCCGGCCCGGATAACCCTCCACTGGCATGCCGAAGAGCGGCCGTCTACGAGCGCGGCACTGCTGGCCCGATCTGCTCGCCAACGGCTCGAGCAGCGGAAGCTAGGTCACGTCACGTCGGTTGCGAAGCGGCAACCCGGCGACGGTGCGAGCCTGCGGCACTGGTGGCGGCGGCAAGAGCGACGAGACCGAGCACTCCGAAGATGGCCTCCTCCTGCCACCAGCTGTCGCCCGGGAGTGCCATCAGGAGCGTCTGACCGATGCCGAGCGCCGCTGCCACCACCACGACCGCGGCGATGGCGGCGAGCACTCGCCAGATCACGGCGCGACGCCGGGTCAGATAGGCGCCGGAGGCTGAGGCTGCGATGGCCAGCCCGATGATGCCGACGAAGAAGGCAATGTTCTCGGGAACGCTCGTGGTCGGCTCTGGTCGACCCTGAATGGCCATCACGACCATCTTCGCCAACAGCCCCACGCCCCCGATCACACCCGCCCACACGGCGATTGTTCTGGACCGCATGATCGACCCCCCTCCTCACACCAGGCTATGCGTCCGGCCGCGATTTCGTGGTCGGAACGGCTACGCCCGCTCGAAGATGAGGTCGAAGTCCTTGCGCCAGGTCGATCCGTGATCCTCAGACGCCTCCCAGCGACCCGCGATCCGGTCGGGCCTGACGTCAGCGACGAACCGCTGGAACATGTCGGGGTCCTCGCGACTCAGGTTCCAGTGCGAGCCGTCGAACGTCATGGCGAAGACCCGGCAGACGCCTCGTTCGTCGTGGTAGAGGGCCGAGTACGCGTCGTGCGCGTCGCTGCGACCGAGAACCACGACCATCTCACTCGTGGCCGTCCCGACATCGCCCTCCATCGTCCAACGGAAGACCACAAACGCGTCACTGAGCCACTCGACCGTCGCGGAGCCTGGCACCTCCAGGTCGGCTGGCTCCAGGAACCACGCGTCCCGCAGAGTCGTCCGCCACGATCCGACCAGGACGTCCAACCGCTCCATAGCCTCGTTGCGCATCGCTTCCTCCTTCACGCTTCGGTAACCCTGTCGCAGCCGACGTAGCGTCAGGGCTTGACCCTGACGCTACGTCAACCCTCCACCATTCTGTTCATGAGTAAGAACGCAGCGATATCGGTCGCCGGGCTCCACAAGAGGTACGGCGACAACGAAGTGCTCAAGGGCGTCGACCTCGAGGTCCCGGAGGGAAGCGTGTATGCGCTCCTGGGACCCAACGGCGCCGGCAAGACCACAGCGGTCAACATCTGTACGACCTTGCTCACGGCCGACGCCGGGGAGATCCGCGTCGCCGGGTACGACGTTCAGCGGGAGTCGGATGACGTGCGTCGGTCAATCGGCGTGACCGGGCAGTTCTCGGCGATCGACGAGTTCCACACCGGCCGGGAGAACCTGAAGCTGATGGCCGATCTGAACCACCTCGACCGTGGTCACGCCACGACGGTCATCGACGGGCTGCTGGAGCGGTTCGAGCTCGCTGACGCGGCCGACCGCCGGGCCCAGACGTACTCCGGTGGGATGAAGCGTCGGCTGGACCTGGCGATGACCCTGATCGGCGCTCCGCGACTGATCTTCCTCGACGAGCCGACCACGGGGCTGGACCCGCGCAGCCGACGAGAGCTGTGGCAGATCGTACGGGAGCAGGTCGCTGACGGTGTGACGGTGCTGTTGACCACTCAGTACCTCGACGAGGCCGACCAGCTCGCCCACCGGGTGGGAGTGCTCGACGGGGGTCGGATCATCGCCGAGGGAACACCCGCCCAGCTGAAGAGCCGGGTGCCGGGCGGGCACGTGGAGGTGCAGTTCACCGACCCGGCTCGGCTGGCCGAGGTGGCCGCCGTACTCCCGGAGGCGACCGCCGATGCAGAGTCCCTCACACTGCGGATGGCCAACGACGGGGTGGCCTCCCTGCGCCGACTCTTGGACCGGCTCGACGACGATGCGGTCGCCGGGCTGACCGTCCAGAGCGCCGACCTGGACGACGTGTTCCTCGCGCTCACCGGCCACGCGGCGGAGACCCAGGACGAGACCGAGGACGAGAACACGATGGAGGCAGTCTGATGAGTACCCAAGCGTTGGCCCGGCCGACGACGAGCTATGTGGTCCGCGACTCGGTCACCATGCTGCGACGCAACCTGCTGCACTGGCTCCGCTACCCGTCGCTGGCGATCATGCTCGTCGCCCAGCCGGTCGCGTTCCTGCTGCTGTTCGTGTACGTCTTCGGCGGGACCCTAGGAGCGGGGTTGCCCGGAGTTCCCGGTGGTGGCGACCGCGGTGACTACCTGGTGTTCATCACCCCCGGCATCTTGATCATGGCGGTGGCCAGCGTGGCGCTCGGCACGGCGATCGAGGTGGCGTTGGACATGACCGGCGGGATCATCGCCCGGTTCCGGACGATGGACATCGCCAAGGTCTCGGTGCTCACCGGACACGTGCTCGGCGCCGTGGTCAAGACCCTGTTCGCCGTGACGGTGACGCTCGCGTTCGCGCTGTTGCTCGGCTACCGATCAGAGGCGGGGCTGGGCGACTGGCTGGCTGCGCTCGCCCTGTTGGTCCTGATGGCGTTCGCGATGACCTGGTTGACCGTGGGGATGGGGCTGGCCGCCGACAGCGTGGAGACCGCGAGCAACACGCCGATCTTCTTGGTGCTGCTGCCGTTCTTGAGCAGCGGGTTCGTGCCGACCGACGCGATGCCGTGGGGGCTGCGCCACTTCGCGGAGCACCAGCCGTTCACGCCGATGATCGACAGCCTCCGGGCGCTCACCTCTGGTACGGACGCCGGGTCGGACCTGTGGCTGGCGCTCGGCTGGTGCGTGCTGCTCGCGCTGGCCGGCTACCTGTGGTCGCGGCGGTTGTTCACGAAGGTCCCGACGAAGTAGCGGGACACTGGGATCATGCTCACCATCGGTCAGCTCGCCGCGCACGCCGGTGCCACCGTGCGCACGGTGCGGCACTACCACGCCAAGGGTCTGCTGCCGGAGCCGGAGCGGGACGCCTCAGGCTACCGGCGGTACGACGCGAAGGCCGTGGTGGACCTGATCAAGGTCCGCACTCTCGCCGAGGCCGGGGTCCCGCTCTCCCGGGTGAAGCAGCTGCTGGTGGCCGACGAGGAGGAGTTCGCGGCCGCGGTGGCCGACATCGACAAGCGGCTGCGTGCTGAGATCCGCGAGCAGCAGGGGCGCCGGGAGCGGATCAAGCGGCTCGCGGCGGGCGACAGCCTGGCGTTGCCGCCCGAGGCCGTCGCGTACCTGGACCAGCTACGTGCGCTCGGCCTGCCGGAGCGGATGGTCGAGGGCGAGCGGGACGCCTGGATCCTCGTCGCGGCAGATTCGCCGGAGCGGATACTGGAATGGATCGCGCTCAAGCGCGTGCAGATCGAGGACCCCGAGGTCATCGAGCTCTACCGGCGACTCTGCGAGCTGATCGACTGGCCGCCCGACGATCCACGGCTTCCCGAGCTTGCCGACTGGCTGGCGGCCGCCATCTCCAATGCCGACGGCTGGGAGGACTACGACTCCGACGACAAGCTGGCCCCCGGGCTCGTCGAGCTCGTCGACTCGATGTTCCTCGAATCGGTGCCCGCCGCCCGGCGGCTGATGCAGCTCCTGGAGGAGCGCGGCTGGTCCGGCTGGACCCAGTTCGAGCCGACGACGACCGACGTCCGCAGGTAGCGCGCGCTGGGGCTCGGCACAGCACCCACCCCATTCGCAAGAACGATGTGCCGGCCGTCGTCGTGACCGGCGAACATACGCGCAACCTCGACGCGAAGAGAGCGCACCCTCGCGTCGAGGTTGCGCGTATGTCGACCAGACCGGCCGACATTGGTGCAACCTCGGCGGGAAGAGGGCCCACCCTGCGAAGAATGAGCCCGGCGATCGCCCTTACCGATTCCGGTTAGTCGTGTGTCATGTGGTGGGTCTGGCGCCGCGGGGCCGATGACACGCGACTGTGAGGGCGGTGACCGGGGTGCCGGTGGGCGGACCCCTATGCGCTTTGCCGACACATGTCGGCAGACGACGACCCGGACCGGTCTCGGCGTGCCTGGGCGACTTCACCCCTCGAACCGCTACTTTCGGCCCCGATTTGGGGCTCAGAATGTCGGTTCGGAGGGTGATGTGGTGGCCGGCGGGCTCGGGCAACCATTTCGCCGCACTAGGCTGACCGGGGTTGCGCACCCGTCTGCAGAGGAGTCTTCGATGGTCGACGTCCCGACTCGTTCGCTCAACGACGGTCGGACGATCCCGGCCCTCGGGTTCGGCACGTACCCCCTCGACGACGCGGCCGTCGAGGAGGCCGTCGTCGGCACCGCCGGGCTCGGCTACCGGCTCTTCGACACCGCGGTCAACTACCGCAACGAGACCGGCGTCGGCCGGGGGATCGCCCGAGCGGGTGTGCCCCGCGAGGACCTCGTCGTCACGACCAAGCTGCCCGGTCGCGACCAGGGGTACGAGCAGACGCTCACCTCGTTCGAGCAGGGGCGGCGGCGGCTCGGCCTCGACTATGTCGACCTCTACCTCATCCACTGGCCGCTGCCGCGCGTCGACCAGTACGTCCAGTCCTGGCGGGCGATGGTCAAGCTGCGTGACGACGGCCTGGTGCGGTCGATCGGGGTCTCCAACTTCACCCCCGCGCACATCCGCCGGCTCGCGGACGAGACCGGCGTACTCCCCGCCGTGAACCAGATCGAGCTGCACCCGCTCTTCCCCCAGCCGGAGCTGCGCGACTTCCACGCCGCCAACGGGATCGTCACCGAGAGCTGGAGCCCGCTCGGCCGGGGTACGGACCTGCTCGACGACCCCGGCATCGGCGCGATCGCCGCGACACATCAGGTCACCCCGGCCCAGGTGATCCTGCGCTGGCACGTCCAGCTCGACGCCCTCCCCATTCCCAAGTCGGGCGACCCAGCTCGGCAACGGGCCAACCTTGACGTCTTCGGCTTCGAGCTCAGCCCGGTCGAGATGGCCGCCGTCGCCGCCCGTGAGCACCGGCGCCTCGGCGGCGACCCCGACCACCACGAGGAGTTCTAGGGCCGCAGAGAGGCCCTAGGCGGCAGGATCGCGGGAGCCGCGCCGCGCCGCCGTGTGCGGTGAGAAGCGGGCGAGCGGGTTGGCGAGGCTGCCGACCAGCTGGAGCGCCGCCGACGGGTCGGCCAGGTCCACCATCTGCGTGTTGTCGCGCAACTGCAGCCGGTTGAGGCAGGACAACGGGAACCGCTCGGTGAAGATGTCGTACCGCTCGAACCGATGCGCGAGCCGCGGCGCCGAGGCCTGGTAGTCGGCGACGCAGGACGCGACGGTCGACCAGAAGGCGTCCTCGTCCAGCGTGCCGTCGGCCGCCAGCGTCGCGCTGAGGAACCGGAGGAAGCTGTCGAACACGTCGGTGAAGATCGACAGCATCTTCTCCCCGTCGGGGATGTCGGCCCGGATCCGCTCGATCGCCGCCGGCAGGTCCCGGCTCGCATCCAGCACCACGATCTCCTCGGCGATGTCCTTCATGACGACCCGCACCGGGGCGCCGTCCTCGAGCACCAGGATGACGTTCTCGCCGTGCGGCATGAAGACCAGGTCGTACGCGTAGAAGCAGTGCAGCAGCGGGACGAGGTACGCGTCGAGGTAACGGCGCAGCCAGTCCTCGGCGGCGAGGCCCGACTCCTCGATCAGGGCCCCGACCACGGCGCCCCCGTCACGGTCGACGTGCAGCAGCGACGCCATCGTGGCCAGGCGCTGGCCCGGGCGGACCGACGGGACCGGGCTCTCCCGCCAGAGCGCGGCAAGCATCTTCAGGTACGGCGACCCCGGCGCCGCGGCCGCCTCGAAGTGCTCGGGGTGGTAGCCGACGGCGGCCCGTTCGCGCAGCACCGTGAACCGCGTTCGCGCGAGTACGTCGTCGCCCGCGACCAGCTCGGCGACCCAGTCGTTGATCGCGGGCGTGGCCTTCATGTACGCCGCCGACAGCCCACGGAGGAAGCCCATGTTCAGGACCGACAGCGCCGTCTTCACGTAGTGCCTCGACGGCTCGCTGCTGTTGAAGAACGTGCGGATCGACTGCTGCGGCAGGTAGTTGTCGTCACCGTGGCCGAGGCACACCAGGTGCTGCCGGGCGACGTCGGCGGCGAACGTCACGGACAGCCGGTTCCACCACTGCCACGGGTGTACGGGCACCAGGTAGTAGTCGCCTATGTCGAGCCCGAGGTCGGTCAGCGCGCCGGCGTAGCGCGCACGCGTCGCCGGAGCCAGCTCGGCGCCGATCAGCCGGTCGTAGTCGAGACCCGCCGAGCAGGAGAACGTGGCGCGCGTGCGCCGCACCGCCAGCCAGATCAGCCGGACCGGCGCCGACGCCTCCGGCGCGTACGCCAGGTAGTCCTGAGCATCGAGCCCGAGCCGCCCGTTGTTGGCGACGAAGCACGGGTGTCCCTCGGTCATCGCGCCCTCGATGGTCTGGAAGTCGGCGCGGGCGAGCGTGCGCGCGTCCAGGCTCGGCCTGGCCAGCTTGAATGCGCTGCTGGCCAGCGTGCTGGCGATCTCCTCCAGATAGACGGGCAACACCCGGTCGTCGAGCCCGAGCCTCAGGCGCAGCTCCAGCACCAGGTCGAGCGCGTCGAGCGGGAGCTCGGCCGGACCACGGAGCCGGCGGATGCTGTCGGCGTCGACGTCCCAGTGGTCCAGGGCGAGCAGCCGGGCCGAGAACCGGTACTCCACCGACCGGTCGTCGCTGCGGACGACGTACTCATCCCGGCCCCTCCGCTCCGGGGTGAGGAGGCGTTCGTGGGAGAACTCGGCGAGCGCCTTGCGGACCAGCGAGCGGTTCGCGCGGGCCCAGTGCTGGGGCGTCAGGTGTGCGACGGCTGTTCGTGGGTCGGGCTGATGGGTGGTCAACCGGGCTCACTCCTTTGCTGCAGTCCCCGGCGGCGGTGGCCGCGAGATACTGATCTCGGGTGCAGGTGCTGAGGTAGGCGTCCTTGTCCCTCAGGGAGATTGTCCCCTGCACACGGAACCCGACGGCCGCGTTGAGCGCGTGCACCGGTCGGTTGCGGACGTCTGGTTCGACGACGATGCGGTACGCGCCGGGGTCGGCGAACAGCATCTCCATCACGGTGCCGATCACCGCGCGGGTGAAACCGTGCACCGGCGTACGGGTCGGCGCGACCAGGAAGTGCATGCCGACGTCTCCCGGCTGGACCGGGTAGAAACCTCCGATCTCGTCGTGGGTCGGGTCGTAGCGCTCGACCAGAAACGCCGGCCGACCCTCGTGCAGCCCGAGGTATGCGTCGTGCGACGTCGTAGCCGCGATCGTGGCGTACTGCCGTTCGACGTCGGACACCGCCGCATCCTGCAGCTGCCAGAACACCGCCTTGGGATGAGTGACCCAGCGGTGCAGGAGTGCGGAGTCGGCTCGCGGGTCGAGGTGGCGGACGGCCAGCTCGCCCAGCCGTACGTCGCGACGCCTGAACACGACCTCGGTCATCCGAGCACGCCCGCGAGCCGCGACCGGTCGCCGCACGGTGCGGTGAACTCCTGGAACGCGATGGAGGTCTCGACCGGGTAGTGCTCACGGCCGAGCAGTTCGCGGATGATGCACGAGTTGCGGTAGCTCGCCATCCCGAGGTCGGGCGCGACGAAGCCGTGGGTGTG
>JBOHDE010000192.1:0-7743 GCA_050699035.1 Nocardioidaceae bacterium
GTGTGACGAGTTGGTGCGACACGCCGGCGTGTCGCGACCAACTCGTCACGCTCACCGCGGGGCGGGGTGGTGCTGAAACGCGAGAAGGCGGGCCGATGCGGCCCGCCTTCTCATGCTCGTGCTGCGGCCCGCGTCACTCCGTCGCGGCCGGGACGATGTTGACGACCTTGCGGCCGCGCCGGGTGCCGAACTCGACGGCGCCCTCGACCAGCGCGAACAGGGTGTCGTCACCGCCACGACCGACGCCCGTGCCGGGATGGAAGTGGGTGCCACGCTGGCGGACGATGATCTCGCCGGCGTTGACCAGCTGGCCGCCGAACCTCTTCACGCCGAGGCGCTGGGAGTTCGAGTCGCGACCGTTCCTGGTGGACGCAGCGCCCTTTTTGTGTGCCATAGCTCAGTCCTCGCTCGAACTCACTGGGTGGAGATGCCGGTGACCTTGACCTGCGTGTAGCGCTGGCGGTGGCCTTGGCGCTTGCGGTAGCCGGTCTTGTTCTTGTACTTCAAGATGATGATCTTCGGGCCCTTGGTCTCGCCGAGGACCTCCGCGGTCACCGACACCTTGGCGAGCTCGTCGGACCCGGAGGTCACGGTGTCGCCGTCGACCAGGAGGACGGCAGGCAGCTCGAGGCTCTCGCCGACGCCGGTCGCCACCTTGTCGATCTGGATGACGTCGCCGACCGCAACCTTCTGCTGCTGGCCGCCACTGCGCACGATCGCGTACACCGCGGACTCACTCTCTTCGTCGGGCTGGATTCGGGGCGCGCTCCCCGGCCCGCCGGTCGGCGATGCTGGAAGGCGTGCGAATGGCGCGCAGCACGCACGCCGAGGGTCGAGTCTACGGACTCGGCCCGGTTGGGGTCAAAATGACGCCGTACGCGGTCGGGCGGAGCCGGTCAGTAGAGCAGGTAGTCCACCAGCACCGACCGGGTGTCGAACAACCGGGCGGTGTCGTGGCTGTCCCCCCAGGTCGCCGATCGCCCGAGGTAGATGTCGGTCGGCCGGGCCCGACCTGAGCCCGTGTGGATACGGACGTACGCGCCGGCGGTCAGCCACTTGGTGGGCAGGGTGAGCGTCCTGCCGTACCGGTTCGTCAGTCGCCAGCTCTTCAGGTTGAGCGAGACCCGACCGGTGTTTCGCACCGTGACGTACTCGTCGCCGGTCGGGTGCACGGACACGACTCGAGCCTGGTAGATGTTGATCGGCATCTCCGGGCTGCTGACCTGCAGCCGACCGTCGTCGGCGGGCAACGTCACGCGGTATCTCAGCCGACCGGTCCTGCGCGCCTGGTACTCGAGGGTGAACGGGTCCCCGCTGACACGGTCCAGGGTCTCGGACCTGACCGCCACCCAGCCCTGCGCGGTGTCGCTCCACTGCTGCAGGCGCACCGGCGTGCCGTCTCTCCGCGGCGCCACCGAGACCGAGAAGCTGAAGAGAGAGGCGAGTGCCGCGTTGCCACTCGACGCCTTCGCCGTCAGTGCGGGACGGACCTGCACGACGACGTCCGGGGACTGGACCGTCGTGCCAGGGACCCGCCAGTGGTACGTCGTCGCGTTCTCCGGCCGATGCACCGTCGATGCCGCACCGGTGGAGTCGGTCGTCACCGCCCCTACGAGTGCGAAGACGCCACCGAACGGCTGGGCCCACAGCTCCACCTGGCTGTCGGCCACGGGCGAGCCGGCCTCGTCGGTCAGCACACCCGAGAGACCCGCGTCCTGCGGCCAGGTCGTCACCGTTGTGCTCGCGACGATCGTCATGTCGGCAGGAGCACCAGTCGCGGCGACGACCGGCGGACCGAGTGAGAGACCGGCCAAGACGGCTACACCGACTGCCCCTCGAACTGCTCTGCCTGGGCGCACGCGACCACCTCGTAGGCGTGGGGCCGCGCGGCCCCACGCCAGCAAGATAGACCTGTCAGCGCGCCGGCTCAGGGTTTCGCCGGGATTGCTCCCTACGACAGCTCCCTACTGGGGCGGGCCCGCGGGACGGGTGGCTGCCCGGCGCCGGGCACGGCGGGGCGCCGCTGGCTCGGAAGTCGGCTCCGTGACCGGCTCTGTCATCGGCTCTGTCACCGGCTCTGTCACCTGCTGGGGCTCCGGTTGGAGTTCGGGCTGAACCGCCGGCTCGACCGTGGCGGTCGGCTCGATCGGGGCCTCGGCAGGTTGCTCGGCGGCAGGTTGCTCAGCTTTGCCCTGCGACCTGCTGGCCCGGCGGCGCTGCCGCTTGGGCGGCTCCGCGGCCGCCTCGGGAGCGGGCTCGGGACTGGTCTCCGCTGGCACCTCGGGTGCCGGCGAGGACGCCTCCGGCTCACCCTCCGGTCCAGCGTCCGCCTGCACCTCGGCCGCAGGCTCGTCCTTGGGCTCGTCGTTGGGCCGCCGTTGGCGCTTCGGCCGATCACCCTTCGGCTTCTCGTCCTTCGGCTTGTCGTCGGCGGACGCGTCGGCCTGGTCCTGATCCCGTGCCTGCTTCGGCTGGTCCGACTTGGCCTGCGCCCGGTCGCCGTTGTCGTCGCCGCCGCGACGCCGGCCGCGCTTGCCGCGACGCGGCTCGTCATCGTCCCGCTTGGTCTTCTTCGGCTCGACCGGCTCGTGGTGCACGTGGAGGCCGCGGCCCTGACAGTGCTCGCAGGTCTCGCTGAACGCTTCGAGCAGGCCGGTGCCGATCCGCTTGCGGGTCATCTGCACGAGCCCGAGCGAGGTGACCTCGGCCACCTGGTGCTTGGTACGGTCCCGGCCGAGGCACTCGATCAGCCGACGCAGCACGAGGTCGCGGTTGCTCTCGAGCACCATGTCGATGAAGTCGACCACGATGATGCCGCCGATGTCGCGCAGCCGGAGCTGGCGGACGATCTCCTCGGCCGCCTCGAGGTTGTTCTTGGTGACGGTCTCCTCGAGGTTGCCGCCAGAGCCGGTGAACTTGCCGGTGTTGACGTCGACCACGGTCATCGCCTCGGTGCGGTCGATCACCAGCGACCCGCCGCTGGGCAGGAAGACCTTGCGGTCGAGACCCTTGGCGATCTGCTCGTCGACGCGGTACGACGCGAACACGTCACCCTCGTCAGTCCAGCGCTCGACCCGGTCCATCAGGTCGGGCGCGACGTGTGCGACGTACCCCTCGATCGTGTCCCACGCGTCGTCGCCCGAGACCACGAGCTTGCCGAAGTCTTCGGTGAACAGGTCACGGATCACCTTGACCATCAGGTCCGGCTCGCCGTACAGCAGGTTGGGTGCCTGCCCTGCCTCGACCTTCTTCTCGATGTCTTCCCAGCGGGCGGTCAGCCGGGCGACGTCGCGCCGCAGCTCGTCCTCGCTGGCGCCCTCGGCGGCGGTACGGATGATCACGCCGGCGTCGTCGGGCAGGATCTCTTTGAGCAGACTCTTCAGCCGGTTGCGCTCGGTGTCAGGCAGCTTGCGGCTGATGCCGGAGGTCTGGCCGTCCGGCACGTACACCAGGTAGCGGCCGGGCAGGCTGACCTGGCTGGTGAGTCGGGCGCCCTTGTGGCCGATCGGGTCCTTGGTGACCTGCGTGAGCACCGGCTGGCCCGACTTGAGGGCACTCTCGATCCGTCGCGGCTGGCCGTTGCTGCCCAGCGCGCTCCAGTTGACCTCGCCGGCGTAGAGCACGGCGTTGCGGCCCTTGCCGATGTCGACGAACGCCGCCTCCATGCTGGGCAGGACGTTCTGGACCCGGCCGAGGTAGACGTTGCCGATCAGCGAGGTCTGCGACTCCCGGGCCACGTAGTGCTCGACCAGCATCTTGTCCTCGAGCACCGCGATCTGGGTGAGGTCGTCGCGCTGACGTACGACCATCACCCGCTCCACCGACTCGCGACGGGCCAGGAACTCGGCCTCGGACACGATCGGCGGGCGCCTACGGCCGGCCTCACGACCCTCCCGGCGACGCTGCTTCTTGGCCTCGAGCCGGGTGGATCCGCTGACGCCAGTGATCTCGTCGTCGCTGGACTTGCGCGGCTCGCGGACGCGGACCACGGTGTTGGTCGGGTCGTCCGGCGACCCGTCAGCGCCCTCGCCGGAGCGGCGGCGGCGGCGACGGCGGCGGGTGGCGCCGGAGCCGCCCTCGCCAGCGTCGTCTCCTTCGTCGCTGTCTCCGGACTTGTTCGTGGACTTGTCGGTGGACTTGTCAGCGGACTTGTCAGCGGACTTGTCGGCCGGCTGCTCCGCGCCGCCGTCGCCTGAAGCGCCGTCCTCGGCACCGTCGGACTGGCCGCCCTTGCGCCGGCGCCGGCCACCGCGGCGACGACGCCTACGGGTGCCGTCACCTTCGTCGCCCTGGTCGTCGTCCTGGTCGCCCCGACCCTCGGCCCGGTCGTCGGCAGCCTTGCCGGACGCCTTACCGGACGCCTTGTTGGGTTCGTCCTGCGCCGGCTCGTCGCGCGGCGACTCCGCCTCGGGAGCCGTCTTCTTGGCCGCGCGCTTACGCGGCACGGCCTTGACCGGGTCCGGCGGCTGGAACAACAGCGACGTGGCGGACTGAGCGGCGCCGTCGGTCGCGGCCTCCTCGACCGCCGCCGACTGCGCGGCCTTCTTGGCGGCCTTCTTGGCCGGTGCCTTCTTCGCGGCCGTCTTCTTCGTGGCTGTCTTCTTCGCCGGAGCCTGGTCGGCGATGGGCAGCTCGGCAGAAGCGTCCGCCGTACTCGGCGCCGTTGCCTTCTTGGTCGCGGCCTTCTTCGCCGTTGCCTTCTTGGCGGCCTTCTTGGCCGGTGCCTTCTTGGTTGTCTTCTTGGCCGGTGCCTCGTCTGTCATGGCCACGGAGGTGGCGTCAGACGATGAGGTCTGTTCCGGAGTCTGGTCTGACTCGTGGTCGAGCATGCGCTCTCTCCCTCGGCCCCCGGGCGCGATGCGCCGCGCGGGGGCTCTGTGTGTCGTCGTCGTCCCCGGTGTCTGACCGGCGGCGACGAAAGCCTGCGGTGTCGCCCCTTGCTCGCCGGCTCACGCCACGAAGCGTGGCGCTCAGGGCTCGCGCAGAGCGGCGACGTCCTCTGCTCGGTGCATCGAAGCAGGCGGCCGCTCGACCGCCGCGGTCGTGGACTCGTGGTGAGCCGCGTCGCGGTCGGGCGTCAGCGGGTCGCCCACCGTGCCGGTCTGTCGATCGAGCGGTCCCTGCGCCAGTCGGGTGTGCAACGGAGGCACACCTGGCACCAGGCCACCAGTCTCGCGCAGTCCGGCGAGTACGTCGTCGGGCCTCACGGACGGGGTTCCGTGCCGAAGGACCAACTCAAGTATCGCACACTCACCCCCGTCGTCTTGACCACCAGCCGCCGAGAGCGTCACCACGGCCGCTCGGCAGTCGAAAGTCCGGAGGCCCTTCTTGGTCATCCGCTCGACCTCGATGCTGTCGCTGGCCAGGAATGCGCGGACCGCGTTCTCGGCGACGTTCAGGGGCACGCCGGGGAGCCGCACCCGCCACCGGCTCGCCTCCAGCCGATCCGCCAGCGAGCCGCGCCCGGCGACCACGACCGTCACGATGTCGAGGCCGTCGGGCAGCGCGGCGTCGAGGTCGCGGCGTACGTCGTCGGGGTCGCGTACCTCGCGGAGCCCGATCTCCAGGTACTCCGCCTCGCTGGCCGCGCCGGTGGGCGACGCGTTGGCGTACGAGATCCGCGGATGCGGGTTGAACCCGGACGAGTAGGCGGTCGGGATGCCGGCCCGATGCACCGCCCGCTCCAGGGCACGGCTGAAGTCGCGGTGGCTGGTGAACCGCAGCCGCCCGCGCTTGGCGTACTGGAGGCGTAGCTTCTGCACCGGGGGTGCTTGCTGGACGGGCTGGTCTGGCACGGCTCCGACACTATCCGGACGGTGGTCGGGACAAGTCCTCCAGGCGGACGTGCCGTCGGCCACCAGCGGTGCGACCTCGGCGACGAACCGCTCGCGCAGCGCCCAGTGGTCGCCGGCTGGGACCGAGGTCGAATTTTGCCCAATTGGGCAATCCTTGACGGGCCGCAGCGCCAGCCGCTGAGCCGGTGCGATCAGGCGGGCTGCGTCACGCCCGCGATCGGCAGCAGCTTCTGACCGGTCGGGCCGACCTGGATCTCCGTACCCATCTGCGGGCAGACGCCACAGTCGTAGCACGGCGTCCAGCGGCAGTCCTCGACGTCGACGCTGTCGGGGTCGAGCGCGGCCTCCCAGTCCTCCCACAGCCAGTCCCGGTCGAGCCCGGCGTCGAGGTGGTCCCAGGGCAGTACCTCGGAGTACTCGCGCTCGCGCACGGTGTACCAGTCGAGGTCGACCGGCTCGTCGGCCAGCGCCTGCTCGGTCGCGGACACCCAGGCGTCGTACGAGAAGTGCTCGCTCCAGCCGTCGAACCGGCCGCCGTCACGCCACACCTGCTCGATGATGCGGCCGACTCGGCGGTCGCCGCGGCTCAGCAGGCCCTCGATGATGCCGGGCTTGCCGTCGTGGTAGCGGAAGCCGATCGCGCGACCGAACTGCTTGTCGCTGCGCACCGAGTCGCGCAGCTTGGCGAGGCGGGCGTCGGTCGTGTCGTGGTCGAGCTGCGCCGCCCATTGGAATGGCGTGTGGGGCTTCGGCACGAACCCGCCGATCGACACTGTGCATCGGATGTCTCGCCGCCCCGAGGCCTGGCGCCCGGTCTCGATCACCTTGCGGGCCAGGTCACCGATCGCGAGCACGTCCTCGTCGGTCTCGGTGGGGAGCCCGCACATGAAGTAGAGCTTGACCTGCCGCCAGCCGTGCGAGTACGCCGTGGCGACGGTGCGGATCAGATCCTCCTCCGACACCATCTTGTTGATCACCTTGCGCATCCGCTCGGAGCCGCCCTCCGGGGCGAACGTCAGACCGGACCGGCGACCGTTGCGGGACAGCTCGTTGGCGAGGGTGATGTTGAACGCGTCCACCCTGGTCGACGGCAGCGACAGCGAGACGTTGGTGCCCTCGTAGCGGTCGGCCAGACCCTTGGCCACGTCGCCGATCTCGGAGTGGTCGGCGCTCGACAGCGACAGCAGGCCGACCTCCTCGAAGCCGGACTGCTCGATGCCGCTCTGCACCATGTCGCCGATGGTGCTGATCGAGCGCTCACGCACCGGCCGGGTGATCATGCCGGCCTGGCAGAACCGGCAGCCGCGGGTGCAGCCGCGGAAGATCTCCACGGAGTACCGCTCGTGCACGGTCTCGGCCAGCGGCACCAGCGGCTTCTTCGGGTACGGCCAGGCGTCGAGGTCCATCAGGGTGTGCTTGCTGATCCGGTACGGCACGCCGCTGCGGTTGGGAGCGACCCGCTTGATCCGGCCGTCCGGCAGGTAGTCGAGGTCGTAGAACTTCGGGACGTACACACCGCCCGAAGCCGCCAGCCGCAGCAGCAGACCGTCGCGCCCGCCCGGTCGCCCCTCGGCCTTCCACTCCCGGACCACCTCGCTGATCGCCAGCACGACCTCCTCGCCGTCACCGAGCACGGCGGCATCGAGGAAGTCGGCGATCGGCTCGGGGTTGAACGCGGCGTGCCCGCCGGCCAGCACGATCGGGTCGTCGTCGCCGCGGTCGACCGCGTGCAGCGGCACCCCGGCGAGGTCGATCGCGGTCAGCATGTTGGTGTAGCCGAGCTCGGTCGAGAAGGACAGCCCCAGCAGGTCGAACGCACCGACCGGGCGGTGACCGTCGACGGTGAACTGCGGGATCTGGTGGTCCCGCATGACCTGCTCCATGTCGGGCCACACGGCGTACGTGCGTTCGGCCAGGATCCAGTCCCGCTCGTTCAGGATCTCGTACA
>JBOHDE010000193.1:0-7734 GCA_050699035.1 Nocardioidaceae bacterium
GGTCGTACGCGCCGATGGCGAGGCAGCACCCCGCATAGCCGGCCATGTCGCAGCCCGCCAGCATGTCGACCACGCGCGCGACCTGGTCCGGGTGCTGCTCCCGGAAGCCGGGAGTGAACCACCGGGGCACCACCGCCGCCGACGTCGCGGCCGCGCCCTCGCGCAGCGCCAGGTCGGCCCGCTGCCGCCAGAAGTCTGGCTCGCCGAGCCGGGCGGCGGTGCAGATCAGCACGAGCCGTGCCACCCGGTCGGGGACGTTGCTGGCGAGCCACTGCGCCACCATGCCACCGAGCGAGGTGCCCACCACGTGCGCCCGCTCCACGCCGACCGCGTCGAGGACGGCGAGCGCGTCAGCTGCCAGCTCGGCGATCGTGTACGGACCGGGTGTCGCCGGCGTCCGCCCGTGGCCGCGCAGGTCGTACCGGACGACACGTCCCTCCTCGCTCAGCCCGGGGACCACGCGGTCCCACACCTCGAGCGTCGTCCCCAGCCCGTTGACCAGGAGCACGGGGGGATCCGCCGCGTCGCCGTCGACGACGTGGTGGATCTGTGGGCGACCGAGGGAGGTCATGGTGGTGCCTCTCTGTGACCGGGAGTCAGGCGAACACGAGTACGTCGCCGTACATCCCCAGCGGGAGCTGGACGTTGGCGAACGCCTGCGCCAGGAGCAGGCCACCCACCAGGCAGGTCGTGTAGACGGCGACGAAGACGAAGCGGGCCCGGGCGACGACGAGAAGGAATATCGGGACGAAGATCGCCGTCGCCACCGGCATCCCGACCACGAACAGCAGACCGATGTAGAACCCGATCCACACGAACGCGCGCGCCGTCTGGCGGGCCCGCTCGTCCCACGTGCCGCCGATGTCGACGCCTCGGAGCCGGAGCAGCTCGCGGGATGCGGCGACCACAGCACAGGCCAGCCCGATCACCCCGACGAGGTTGGGCAGCAGCCTGGCCCGTTCCTGGAAGTCCTGGGCCAGCACGAGCGCGCCGGCGAAGACGACCACGAGGGCGAGCGAGAAGCCGACCGGCCAGAGCGTGCCTTCGTAGTGCTGGGCATCCTCGTCGTCGGCGCCCCCGGTGGACTTCGCCCGGCCGAGCACGCGGCGCAGCACGGCGACCAACAGCGGGGCGGCCAGGATCGCGAACATGCCCAGGACCAGCGGCCGGGTCATCCACTCCCGCGTCGTGAACAAGCTGTCGGTCAGGTAGTAGTAGCGCTCCAGCGGGATCGCGAGCACGAAGCCGATCAACAGCGGCGCCCTCGGGAACCCGGTCCCCTTCATCACCCAGCCCACCACGCCGAGCAGCAGCATCACCGCGAGGTCGAGCGCCTGCGTCGACTGCTGGAAGGAGGCCATCAGCATGATCACGATCAGAGCCGGGGAGAGGAACTGGAACCGGATCCGGCTGATCTTCGCCAGCGGCCTGGTGAGCGGGAAGCACAACGCCGCACCGACCACGCTCGCCAGGGCGAAGGAGTAGATGATGGTGTACATCAGGTCGAGGTCGTCGGTGATGATGCGCGGCCCGGGCTGGACGCCGTAGAACAGCAGCGCTCCGAGCAGCAGCGCCGCCGAGGCGGCACCGGGGATGCCGAAGAGCAGGGTCGGCACGAGGTCACCGGCCAGGCACGAGTTGTTGGCCGCCTCGGGAGCGACGATCCCGCGGGGATGCCCCTTGCCGAACCGCTTCTTGTCCTTGGCGGTCGCGTACGTCTGGCCGTAGGCCATCCATCCCCCGGCGGTCGCGCCCAGGCCCGGCAACACCCCGGCCCACATCCCGATCAGCGAGCCGCGCACGACGTCGAACCAGTGGGTACGGACGTCGCGGACCCCCTCACGCCACCCGCCACCGACGTCGATGGCCTCGGCGACGGCCGAGCGTCGTCCGACCAGGTGGGCGATCTCGGCCAGGCCGTAGACGCCGAGGGCGAAGGCGACCAGCGAGATCCCGTCGGTCAGGAAGATGGTCCCGAAGTTGTAGCGGTAGTCGGCGACCGCCGGTGCCGTCCCCACGGTCCCGAGCAGGAGCCCCAAGGTCCCAGCACCGATGCCCTTGAGCAGGTTCCCCCGAGACAGCAGGGCCGTCAGCGCCACGCCGAGGACGGTCAGCATGAAGAGCTCGGGCGCACCGAAGGAGAGGACCAGCGGCCGGGCCAGCGGGATCGAGAGGGTCAGCCCGATCGCACCCAGGAGGCCGCCGCCCATCGCCGAGAGGAACGCGATGCTCAGGGCGCGCGCCCCCTGACCCTGCTTGGCCATCGCATGGGCGTCCATCACCGTCACGGTCGACGGCGCCGACGACGGCACGCCGAGCAGGACCGAGGTGATCGTGTCGGACGTGTGGACGACGGCCACGGCACCGATCAGCAGTGCCATGGCCTGCTCGGCGTCGAGCACGAAGATGAACGGCAGGAGCAGCGCGATGGATCCGGTGCCGCCCAGACCGGGGATGACGCCGATCAGGAGGCCCGCGACGACCCCGATCAGGAGCATCAGCAGGGTCGTCGGGTCGAGGAAGCCGACCAGCGCCGCTCCGGCGGCGTCAAGCATGCGAGCACCTTCGAGCTCGGCGCCGGTGTGGGGAAAGGGTCACTGGCCCAGGTCGACGTCGTACTTCTCGGTCAGCAGGTCGACGACGTACGCCTTGGCGTCCTCGTCGATGCTGAAGATCTCCTTGATGGCGTCCTCGGCCTCGTCGCCTGCGTAGATCGGGTAGCCGCCGAGGACCTCCTCGGCCTCCTTCTGGAATGCCTCGTCCTCCTGCAGCTCGGTGGCGGCGTCGTAGTACTGCTGGGTGATGCTGTCGGGGACGTCGGGGCCGGCCCAGAGACCCTTCGTGTAGGCGAACCCGGCTGCCTGGAAGGTGCGGAACGCCTCCCAGCCCGGCCCCGAGGGCTTCTCGCCACGGAGCTGCTCGTAGACCTCACCCGGGTGCGGGAGGTCGGGGAAGTTGGGGTCGCGCACCAGCTCGCCCTTGTCGTCGACCGCGCCCATCGACATCAGCGGGACCACGCTCCCGTCCTCCGCCAGCGGCGCGACCTGGGCCTGGTAGGCCGCCGTGGTCTGGAAGTCGATGTTGAGCTCGCCGCGCTGGACGGCGAGCTGGATGTCGCCGCGGCTCTCGAACCCGAACACCGTCTCGACGCCCTTGAGCCCGTAGAGCTCGAAGAGCAGCAGCAGCGTCAGGTCGAGGCCGTTGGCGCTGGACCCGCCGAAGGCGAGGTCGTCGGACCGCTCGACGAGATCCTCGACCGAGGTGATGCCGGAGTCCTTCGTCGTGTAGACCACCGCACCGCTGCCGTTGAGGACGAGGGGCTTGAGCTCGCGGAAGTCGAACTCCACCTCGGGCCGGTCGAAGAAGTCCTGGAACACGGTGGTCGCCGTCGCGGCCAAGATCGTCGAGGGGTCGTCCTTGGCGTCCCGGGCGAACTCGTTGACGGCGGGGATGCCTTCCCCACCCGCGGCGTTGCGGAGGCTGAACGACGTCCCCTCGAGCCGGTCCTCCAGGTGGGGTGCCATGAAGCGCGTCCAGAGGTCGGTCCCGCCACCCGTGCTGTAAGGGATGACCACCTCGACGTCCTCGGGCATCTTCTCGGACGCCTTGTCCTGGGTCCCCGCGCTGCAGCCGACGAGCACCAGGCTCAGGGCGATGGCGGCCGCGCCAGTGGCCTGTCGTGGGAGGGTGGGTCGCAACTGCTTCATCGGGTTCCTTCTCTCGGTGCCCGGGGCTGGTTCGCGCCGGGCTGGGTGGGCTTCGCGGTGACGTCGCTGAGCGGTCGGAAGACCGGAAGTGCACGTCCGTCTCGAAGATCGCGCCACGTGACGACGACCTGTTGGTCGCACTGCAGGCAGTCGATGTCGCAGTCGACGAGGTTGGTGAGCAGCACCGGCCCTTCCGACAACCGCACCCGCGCCACCACGTACGGAACGTCGGCACCCGGGTACGGCGGCCGGTGCACGACCGTGAAGCTGTCCACGACCGCGCGGCCCGAGGCCTCCTCGAAGGCCAGCGACCGGGAGCCGCAGGCGACGCAGTGCGCCCGCGGGTAGTGCTGCCAGTGCCGGCAGGTCTCACACCGCTGGAGGACGAGGCGCCGTTCGCGCGTGGCGTCCCACCACGGCCTGGTCACGGCGTTCACCGGCGGCAACGGGGGCCCCGAGTGGTCCGTGGCCGCGGTCACCGGTCGACTCCCAGCAAGACCGTGCCGTGCGTGGACAGCAGGTAGCCGGTGCCATGGGCGACCGCGATCTCCGGCGAGGGGACCTGGCGCGGGCCACACTCACCGCGGAGCTGGCGGACTGCCTCGATCAGCAAGAAGATGCCGAACATGCCCGGGTGGGTGTAGGACAGCCCCCCGCCGGACGTGTTCAGCGGGAACGCTCCTCCCGGCCGGGTGCGTCCGTCGGCGATGAACGACGTCGCCTCTCCGTACTCACAGAAGCCGAGAGCCTCGAGACTCAGCAGTACGGTGATGGTGAAGCTGTCGTATACCTGTGCGACGTCGACGTCGGCCGGAGTCAGACCGGCCATCGCGAACGCCGTCTCGGCCGAGCCCGCCGCGCCCGTCCGCAGCAGGTCCGGGACGCCCGACATCGACGTGGACGTTGTCCGTTCTCCGTGCCCCAAGACGACGACCGGCTGCCGCTTCAGGTCTCGTGCGCGCTCGAGGGTGGTCACCACGACGGCACCTCCGCCGTCCGTCACCAGGCAGCAGTCCAGGGCCCGCAGCGGGCTGCTGATCGGGGGTGACGCGACGACGTCGTCGGCCGTCAGACCCCCCGCGTCGTACCGGTACGCGACGGGGTTCAGGCGGGCCCACTCGCGGGCGGCGACCGCGACCTCGGCCAGCTGCGCCATCTCGGCCTGGTACTCGTGCAGATAACGCTGGGCAGCCATGGCGTACAGGGAGATCGGGAAGAGCGGACCGTAGGGGACCTCGAACTGGAACTGCGGGCTGGACTCGTCCTGCACTCCTCCGACGGTGCGGGACCCCGAGGAGCGTTGGTCGCTGCCGTACGCCACGACCACGACCTCGGCCCGACCAGCCCGGACGGCATCGGCGGCGTGGCCGACGAAGAGCTCGTAGGACGCCCCGCCCGCAGCGGTGGAGTCGGTCCAGCTGGGTTGGATGCCCAGGTGCTCCGCCACCTGGGCCGTGCTGAAACGAGACACGCCGTTCACGGCCAGCCCGTCGACGTCGGACATGGTCAGCCCCGCGTCGGCGAGCGCTCCGAGGACCGCTTGGCCGAGCAGGGTCAGGGCGTCCAGGCCGGTGACACCGAGGTCACTCTCGCTCACGCCGACGATCGCCGGCTGCCGACTCATGCGCCCGACTCCGGCGAGCTCGCGGTTGCCAACGTGGCCAGGGAAGGACCCCAGGTGAGCGGAGCCCCGGTGCACGCCTGCAGGTCGTCCCGCTGCAGTCCGGCGATCATCTCGACGACGACGAACTGCTCGTCGACGACGTCGATCACCGCGAGGTCGGTGTAGATGCGGTCGACGGCTCCGACCGCGGTCAACGGGAGCGAGCACTGCTCGACGAGCTTCGGTGCGCCGTCCCGCGCGCAGTGGCTCATGATCGCCGCGACCCGCTTCGCACCGACCGCCAGGTCCATCGCGCCGCCGACGGCAGGTGCATCGGTGGCGGACCCGGCGCTCCAGTTCGCCAGGTCGCCCCGGCGAGACACCTGGTAGGCGCCGAGGACGGCCAGATCCAGATGCCCGCCGCGGATCATCGCGAAGGACTCGGTGTGGTTGACGTACGACCCACCCGTTACCAGCGTCACCGGTGTCTTCCCGGCGTCGATGAGGTCCATGTCCTCGTGGCCCTCGGCCGCGGCCCGACCGACTCCCACGACGCCGTTCTCGCTGTGCAGGATGACTTCGCGCTCTTCGTCGACGAAGTCGGCGACCAACGTCGGCAGCCCGATCCCGAGGTTCACGAACATGCCGGGCGTGAGGTCGCGCGATACCCGTTCGGCGATCTGCCGCCGGGTGAGGGCGCCCTCCATCAGGACACCTCCAGCACTCGGTCGACATACACGGACGGCGTCACGACGGCTTCCGGGTCGAGCGCGCCCAGCGGCACCACGCGGCTCGCCTGGACGATGGTGAGCCGCGCTGCCATCGCCATCGTCGGGTTGTAGTTGCGTGCGGACTTGCGGTACGTGAGGTTGCCCCAGCGGTCAGCCTGGTCGGCCTTGACGAGAGCCACCTCGGCAGGAAGCGGCTGCTCCAGGACGTACTGCTGCGACTCGATCACGCGCACCTCTTTGCCGGCTGCCAGCTCGGTGCCGACACCGGTCCGCGTGAAGAAGCCCCCGATGCCCGCGCCAGCAGCCCTGATCCGCTCGCTCAGCGTGCCCTGGGGGACGAGCTCGAGCTCGATCTCGCCGGCGCGGTACAGCTCCTGGAACACCCACGACCCCGGCGTCCGGGGGTACGAGCACACCAGCTTGCGCACGCGCCGGGCCTGGAGCAGTGCCGCCAGCCCGACGTCTCCTGAGCCGCCGTTGTTCGACACGACCGTGAGGTCACTCGCCCCCTGTCGCACCAGCGCTTCCAGCAGCTGCACCGGCTCGCCGGCGGCGCCGAACCCACCCACGAGGACGGTGGACCCGTCACGTACTCCCGCGACGGCCTCCGCCGGCGACCGCACGACCTTGTCGATCATGACGCGCTCCCGCCGACCCCGTCCCGGTGCACGGACTCCTCCCAACGGGCGAGGGCCTCGCTGCAGACGTTCGCCACGTCGCCCAGGTACTCGTCCGGGGTCACGGTGCTCACGTACGCCTCGGAGCCGGTCGCCGACTCGAACGCTGCCGCGGTCTCCTCGTTGAGCCCTCGGCCGCTGCGGCGCGCGGCCACCGCCGCCTCGTACACCACGTCGTGCGCCCGCTCCCGGCCGAGGTCGGGCGCCAGCCGCATCATGTGCGCCTCCGACATCACCAGGCCGCTGTCGAGGTCGAGGTTGCGGCGCATCGTGTCCGGAAGGACGACGAGCCCCTCCGCGACCTCTGCCGCCAGCGCCAGGCTGGAGGCGGCCAGCACCGCCATCTGGGGCACCACCTGCCACTCCACGTGCCACTCGCCGGCGGCACGCTCGTGCCCGGCCTCCATCGCCCGGTACGCGGCCGAGGCGAGCGACCCGTTCGTCACGGCCATGCCGATGATCGCCTCGGAGAGAATGGCGTTCGCCTTCTGCGGCATGGTGGAGGAGGCGCCCCGATGATGCCCACGCGGCTCGCTGACCTCACCGATCTCGGTACGGGACAAGTCGATGACCTCGCGTGCCCAGCGGGAGGACGTGGCAGCTGTCAGCGCGCACAGGGCGGCGAACTCCGCGACCGCGTCGCGGGACACGTGCCAGGGCACCGCGGACGCCTGCAGGCCGAGGCGATCGGCCATCTCGCCACGGATTGCCGAGGCACGCGGGCCTAGCGCCGCCGACGTCCCTGCCGCGCCGTGCAACGACACCTGGCAGGCCCGCGGCCGCAGCTCGCGGAGGCGATCACGATGACGCAGCACCTCGCGGAGGAACACCGCCGCCTTGGCCCCGAAGGTGGTCGGGACTGCGTGCTGCGCATGCGTGCGAGCCGCCATCGTGGTGGACGCGTGCGTCTCGACCAGCGTGGCCAGCGCGGTGGCGAACCCGCGGAGGAGGTCGTCGAGGCGCTGCAGTGCCTGAACCAGCTGCAGTGCCAGGCCGGTGTCCATGATGTCCTGCGT
>JBOHDE010000194.1:0-7641 GCA_050699035.1 Nocardioidaceae bacterium
ATGCCGCCCGCAAGAGCCTGCCGCTGCTCCTCACGGCACCGGGTGGCCCCTCGGCGAAGAGCCTGCCGCGGGTTCCGTCAGGAGTACGGAAGGTGCGCGACCTGGCGTCGATCGGCACGGTGTCGGTCAGTGCGGCCAAGTCCCGGATGACCTCGGTCTGGACGTCGCTGCGCGGCACGGCGGCGGCGCGTACCACCTCCACGAACGCACGGCTCGCCGGCGCGGCCAAGGTCTGGCTCAACGCCAAGGTGCAGTCGACGCTCGACGAGAGTGTCCCGTTGGTCGGAGCGCCGCAGGCCTGGGACGCCGGGTACGACGGGGACGGCGTACCGGTCGCCGTACTCGACACCGGCTACGACGCGACCCACGCCGACCTCGCCGGCCGGGTGACCGCCGCCCGGAACTTCAGCGAGGACGTGGACCCGCCGGGCGCGACCGCGGTGGACGGCAACGGTCACGGCACTCACGTCGCCGCCACGGTGGCCGGCAGTGGCGCCGCATCCGACGGTGCGCGCAAGGGCGTGGCGCCGGGCGCCGACCTGCTGATCGGCAAGGTCCTGGACGACACCGGCTCCGGGTTCACCGATCAGATCATCGCCGGCATGGAGTGGGCCGTGGCCGAGGGCGCCGAGGTGGTCAGCATGAGCCTCGGCACCCCCTGGGGGAGCGACGGCACCGACCCGATGAGCCTGGCGGTGGACCGGCTGACCGAGAGCTCCGGGGCACTGTTCGTGATCGCCGCGGGCAACGCCGGACCGAGCGAGGAGACCGTGGGTTCGCCGGGTGCGGCGACCGCGGCGTTGACCGTCGGCGCCACCACCAAGCAGGACGAAGCGGCGTGGTTCTCGTCGCGTGGGCCGCGGGTCGGCGACCTGGCGATCAAGCCCGAGATCGTCGCGCCCGGGGCGGGCATCGTGGCGGCACGGGCCGCGGGCACCTCGCTCGGCAGCCTGGTCGACGCTGACTACACGTCCCTCAACGGCACCTCGATGGCCACGCCACATGTCGCCGGCGCGGCCGCGATCGTCGCGCAGCAGCATCCCGACTGGGACGCGGAGCAGATCAAGGCCCGGCTCGTGTCGAGCAGCAGCTGGCTACCCGACGAACCGGTGACGTTCCAGGGCGCCGGCCGGCTCGACGTCGCCGCGGCGGTCGACGAGTCGGTAGCGGTCGACCAGGGAACGCTCTCCCTCGGCCGCATCCCGCATGCCACAGCCGACGTCACCCGCACCCTGACGTACACCAACCCGTCGGAACGCGCCGTCACGCTGCGGCTGTCGGCCGACGTACGCGGCACCGGCTCCAACCCGAGTCAGCGACCCGAGCTCGAGCTCAGCGAGCGCGTCCTCGTGCTGCCCGCCGGCGGCTCGGCCGGCGTCGACGTGCAGCTGTCACCCGAGCAGACCGACGTGGGTGGGTACGCCGGGACCGTGGTCGCCTCGAACGTACGCCGCGGCTCGGACCCGGTGCGCACGGCGGTCTCGTTCGCCGTCGACGGACCTCTCCACACCGTGACGGTCAACGCGGTCGACCGCGACGGCCAGCCAGCCGGAGGTCACGTCGACCTGTGGAGCGCCGAGACCGGTCAGTGGGACCGGCTCTTCATGTCGGCCGGGACGGCCAGCGCCCAGGTGCCCGAGGGGCTGTACACGGTGATCACCTCGATCGGCGGCTGGCAGGCCAGCAGGCACACCGTCGCCGGCGACCCCGAGCTGGAGGTCGACGAGGACGTGACGCTGACGTACGACGCCCGCGACGCCGAACCGGCACAGATCGCGACTCCGCAAGACGCCGACCTCGACTCGTTCGACGTGATCTGGTACCGCAAGGTCGGCGACCGCTCGTTCGCGATCCAGGCGGCGCAGGGGATCCATGGCGAGGACTTCAGCCTGATCTCGAGCCCGAAGGCGAAGACCGGCACGTTCGAGCTGACCCAGAACTGGCAGCTCGCGCAGCCGCTGCTGACCGCCGACCTCGGCGGCCCGGACGGCTTCCGGCTGGAGTCGCCCCAGCTCGCCTCCGCCCCGTTGGCGTACATCGGCGAGGAGTCCCTCCCGGTGGTCGACGTCGGGGCTGGCACGTCTGCGGAGCTCGCCGCAGCGGACGTCGACGGCAAGGTCGCGTTCGTCAACCGCCGGGAGTGGGGCGAGCTCTCGCAGCAGGCCGAGGCAGCGAAGGCGGCCGGCGCCAGGATGCTGATCGCCTACGACAGTGCGCCGGACATGGGCAATGAGTCCGTCTGGCCACCCGTCCTGCCGACCTACCGGCTCGACCACCAGACGGGCGAACGGGTCCGGCAGGCGCTGGCCGACGACGCCGACCGGTCTCTCGACCTGGTGGGCCTGAAGGACGCGACGTACTCCTATCAGCTGTCCTTCACCGAGTCCGGCCGGATCCCGGTCGGTCGGACGACCGACGTCGACGATGTGCCGATGGCGACGGTGCTGGCCGACTACCGGCAGAACTCCGAGCGGATGCTGCGGCACGAGTCGTGGATCCCGTACGCCGGGACGTCCGGCTTCGCCAACTCCCTGAACATCGGCCGCAACGGACCGCTGGTGCGCACCGAGTACGTCAGCACGGAGGACGTCGAGTGGCAGCGGTTCGCCCAGCCGCATATGTTCCTCAACCTGTACTGGACGTCGACGATCCCCGAGGTGTACGACGACGGCGAGACCTACCACCAGCTGTGGTGGGGGCCGCTGGTGCATCCGGCGGTGCCGCCGATCCCCGGTGCGGAGGTGATCGGGATGCCGGTGGCCCGGTTCCGGGACGCGATCCGGATCTTCATGCCGCACTACTCCTACGGCGGCACGTTGCGCGGCACGATCTTCGAGCAGATGGGCGACCGATCCGAGCTGACGCTGCGCCGGGAGGGCGAGGTGGTCGGCACGTCCACCTGGCCCGAGGCGCAGTACAGCGTGCCCGCCGACGACGCCGAGTACGCGCTCAGCCTCGACGTGACCAACGGGTCGGGCAACTGGTCCGACCTGTCGGTGCATACCGAGTCGACCTGGCGGTTCCGGTCGGCCCGGTCCGACGAGGCGCGCACCGTGCTGCCGCTGGTTCAGCTCGAGTACGACATCGAGGCGGGCTCTCGGAACGAGGTCGCGCCCGGTTCGGCGTACCCGTTGTTCGTCACGCCTGGGTACCAGCCCGAGGCGACCGGGCCGGAGGGCTTCTCCGCGACCGTCGATGTGTCGTACGACGATGGCGAGACTTGGACGACGGCGGCGGTCGACCAGGTCGACGGGAGGTTCCGCGCGACGGTGCCGGCTGCGACCGCACCGGGGTTCGCCACCGTGCGGGTGGTGGTCACCGACGCCGACGGCAACCGGCTGACCCAGCGGATCGACCGCGCCTGGCGCATCGCGGAGTGAGGTCCTACTTGGCGGTCAGCTCGAAGCTGTTGACGACGGCGTTGACCTGGGGCAGCACCGACGCGGGGTCTGAGTCGCGGGCCGTGTAGGCGGTGATGGCGTAGTTGTGCGCCCCGCCGCGGAGGACGACGGCGACGAAGCGGATCGGTACGCCGGCGGAGTTGGTGGCCTGTCCCGAAGTGATCAGCGCCGTGTGTCCGGCGACCCGCGTCGCCTGGGACTCGGCTGCCTCCACCTTCGTGTAGGCGCGGCGGACGGTGGCGAGGTGGTGGCGGTTCGCCCGCGCCAACGAGCCGGCCGCACCGCGACCGGCGGTGATCACGACCGCCTTGTCGGGCGCTACGAAGCGGGCCGTCCGCTGCTGCTGCTTGACCGAGTACCCGACCGGGACCTGGAGCTGGATTCCCGCCTTGCGCAGCACGACCGGCTTGGTTTTCACCGCCGGCGGCACGGACGGAGCCACCGCCGCCACCTGGTCGGTCCGGTCCGGCTCGCTCCCACCGACTACGGTCCACGCGGTCAGTGCCGTGCCGAGCAGAAGTGCGACGACGCCGATGGCGATCGGCACGGAGATACGGCGCGCGGTGCGCAGCCGGGTGACAAGCCCCATGGATTCCTCGCTGAATGGTGTGCGGTGTCCGAATGGACGAACCGAGGGCCGGTGACGGCGTCACCGGCCCTCGGCAGGGCGGACACGGCTCAGGCCGAGGCGCCCGTCATCTTCCTGCGGCTGTACGCGACCAGGAACGAGCCGATCGAGACCGCGAAGAGCGCGATCGCGAGCAGTCCGGCCCAGACGCCACCGGTGTTCGCCAGCGCGTCGCCGTCGCCGGCAGCGGCAGCGTCGTCATCGCCGGCAGCGGCACCGTCGTCGTCGCCGGCACCAGGACCGTCGCCGTCGTCGTCGCCCGGCTCCTCGTCGTCGCCGTCACCGGGCGGCTCCGGGGTGTCGACAGCGGCGTTGTGCACCAGCGTCTCGGACTGGCCGAGCTCAGCCAGCGTGACCAGCGGGGTATCCCGGAGAAGCTCTACGTGCAAAGCCTCCTGGGCGTGACCGGCCACTCCGTCACCGAGGTAGGACTCACCCTGGTTGAGGAACACGCACAGCACGCTCGGGTCCGGGCACTCCGGCGGCACTGCCAAGGCGAACGGGTCCGACAGGTGGACCAGGTCCTCCCCGGCGAGGGCAGCGTCGGCAACCCAGGAGGCGCGCTCAGCTGAACCGGGCGAGTTGCCCGAGTCGGCCGAACCCTCCGAGTGCACCGCGGACGCGTCGACCGCGCACTCGGCGGCCTGCGGCGCCTGAACACACGCGTCGGCCACGCTCGACTCCGAGCTGGCCGTGGTCTGCCCGCTCGCCTTGTCGCGCTCGATCTCACCTTCGCTGGTGCCGGCGTCGGCACCAACCGCGCCGTCGCACTCGGCCTGCGGGTCGGCGCTACTGCCGCCGACGCACACCGAGGCAACACCGCTCTGGCTGGACGACGACGAGGTGCCGCCGTCCTCCGACGCGTACGCGTCGGCGTACAGGACCCGCAGACACACCTGGCCCTCGGTGCCCTCACACAGCGGAGCGAGCGGGTCACCCGCGTGCTCCTCGGTGCTGCCACCGGACTCGGCGTGAGCTCCGAGGATCTCCTCGCCGCCAAGAGCCAGCGGCGCTGCGTCGGCGCTGGAAGTGTCGTCGTCGTTGACCGTGGACTTGGTGGTGCCGATGTCGGCCACGTCCTCCTCGGCGAGGTCGACATCTCCAGCACTCCCGGCCGCGTGGTCAGGCGGCGCGGGGTCCTCGGTCTCGTGGCCGGCGGAGTCGTCATCTGACGACGGCGCCGGTGCGGCGACCGAGCTCTTCTTCAATCCAGCCGTCGGCTGGGTCACGGCCTGCGCGGACTCGGTGGTCTCCTCTACAGCTCCCTCCGAGGAGCCCGGGGTCAGCTCAAGACCCCCTGTGGCCGAGCCCACCGCGTCACGAACGTCCCCGATCAGGTCTGAACCGTCCTGAGCGGCCCAGGCCGATCCCGGGGAGAGCGCCAACAGCACCGTCGCGGCCGTAACCGCGATCGGTACCCGAGGCGTCCAGCGGTGTCTCATGGATCCCACCTTTCACAAATCTGTACACGGATAGTTACTTGAGCGTGGCTCAACGTAGTGAAACTACGGAGCGCACGCGAACGGTTACTCACATGGTGAACACGGCGATCTTCCGCAATAGCGACACATCGGACGCACTGGTGATGTCAATGTGGCATTTACGCCGATTTGTGGAGACAGATCAGGGCGTACGGAGGGAAGGAAAAGTTTGCCGGCCCGGGCGTGTCACCCGGCGCGGTGCCGCCCGACGGACGTCGTTGCCGCCTCGACCGGGGGTACGGGAAGCAGGTTTGCGGACAGCTCGGGGGCCTCGGACGCCTCCGGCCAGGGCTGGCGCGGGTGCGGGATCACGGTGGCCTCAACCACCTCGGTCGCTTCGGCGTCGATCCACCGTACGGTCGTGGCGCCGTCGTGGCCATGGACCAGGAGCAGGTCGGACAGGGATCCCCACAGACTGGTCGCCGGGTGGCGTGAGTGCCACCGGAGCACGACGTGCCCATCCGCGAACTGGACGCCGTAGGCCACGACCCCGGTGCCGGACACGCCACTGGGGTCTACCCGGCGCACTAGGGCGAATCGACGTAGCACCACTAATCCTCGTCATCCCTGCCTGCGGCGGCGCCGCACGACTCCGACCCTCCCGAGGTGATGGCACATTATTGCCGGACGGCGGTGATCGTGTCGCCGGGCGCGCTGGCGAATCCTGAAATCGTTCGTCGGTCGGACTGGCCAACAACCGGCCGACTCATTTACTCGCCGTGGCCAATGTGGAACGATGCGTCGTTGTCTCTCCCCCTTCTCGCATCGTCCCCACAAACGGAAGCGCCCCATGGTCGATCAGTCCGCAACGTCCACCCTCGAGAACGCCCCGACCGACGTGTCGACGGCCCCATTCCCCGTCCAGCGTCTCGGCGGCTACGACCGCAAGGCGGTCGACGAGTTCATCCGTACCAACGAGCCCGGCCGACTTCAGGCCGCAGAGGAATCCCTGGCAACGGCCGAGAAGCGGGTAGCCGCACTCGAGGCCGAGGTGGCGTCCCTGCGCGACGAAGCGGAGGAGTCGTCCCATCCCTCGTACTCCGGCCTCGGCAAGCGCGCATCTCAGCTGCTGATGCTGGCTGAGGAGCAGGCGAGTGAGGTCACCACGACGGCCCGTCGTGAGGCCGACCTGCTTCGCCGTCAGGTCGAACGCGATGCCGCCGCCCAGCGCGCCGAGGCGGAGGCCGAGGCCAAGAACATCCGGTCGACGCAGCTGGCCGAGATCGAGGAGGAGCGGGGCCGTGCCCGCGCCGACATCGACGAACTGCGTCAGCACGCCCGGGCCGAGGCCGAGTCACTCCTCGCCACTGCGCAGAGCGAGGCCGAGCAGCATCGGCTTGCCGCCGACCGCCAGGCCGAGGCCGTCCTCACCAGCGCCCGCCGGCAGGCCGAGCAGGCCAGGGCCGGCGCCGACCGTGAGGTCCAGGAGGCACGGCGCACCCTGTCGGTCGAGATCGAGCGGCTGAGCAAGGAGGCAGCCGAGCGGCACGCGCTGGCGGTCGAGGAGACCCAGCGGCTGATGACGGAGTTCGAGGAAGGCGCCTCAGCGTCCAAGGAGCGTGCGGCCGCAGCCCTCGCCCAGGCGAACCGGCAGTACGACGAGGCGGTGTCCGAGTCCGAGCGGGTGCTGAGCGAGTCCCGTCAGGAGGCCGAGCACCTGATCTCTTCGGCGCGCCATGAGGCCAGGAAGGTCACGACGGAAGCCGAGGCCAAGTCGGAGCGGATGCTGGACGCCGCCCGCCGTGAGGCCGAGGTGCTGAAGCGCCGCCGCGACGGCATCGCCGACCAGCTGACCGGTCTGCGCGAGATGCTGACCGGCTTCGCCGACGACGCGACGCTGCAGCCCGACTCGTCGAAGAAGAACGACTCCGAGCACTGACCGGCTGAGCAGAGCGAGCCCGTCAGGCACTCACGTCGAGTTGCCCAGCTGGCACGTACCGGACGCCAAGCGCGCCCGGTGCGTGCCAGCTGCGCGTCTGTCCGGAGTTCCTGGCGTCGAGGTTGCGCGTATGTCGGACCGGTGGCGGCTCACCCCCACCCGTACCCGACCACCCCCACGCCTGCAGGACTGGGGATGATCGGGAACGGCACGGGCCCGTGCCGTTCGGGAGCCCCCGAGCCGGCCGACATT
>JBOHDE010000195.1:0-7634 GCA_050699035.1 Nocardioidaceae bacterium
CGACACGCCGGCGTGTCGCGACCAACTCGTCACACTCAGCGGGAGGGGACGACGGTGACGGGGGCCGTGGTGGACAGCGTGACCTGGCCGTCGGCGTCCACCTCGACGGTCGCCGGCTCGCCCCCGATCCGCAGCCCGGCCAGGGACAGCGGGGCGAACGGCGGCACGCCGCGGCCGACCCGGACCACGCCGGAGGGCACGTCTGGCTCCAGGCCGAGCAGGGCGACGAGCGCGCCGACGACCCCGGCGGCCGACCAGGCCTGCGGCCGGCAGGCGGCGGGGTACGGGATCGGCGCCGCTGCGTCGAGGCGCGCGTCGCCGCCGTACAGCTCCGGCAGCCGGTAGCCGAACGTCGGACCAGCCTCGACCAGACCGCCCAACAGCCGGGCCGCCGCCGCGCCCTGGCCCTCGCGGGCGAGCCCCCTCGCCGCGATCGCGGTGTCGTGGGGCCAGACCGTCCCGCCGTGGTACGACAGCCGGGAGAACCGTGGCGACCTCCGGGTCAGCGTGCGCAGGCCGAACCCGGAGTCGAGGTCGGGCGACGCCAGCCGACCGGTGACCAGGTCGACCTCGTCGGCGGCGAGGATGCCGGTCCCGAGCAGGTGCGCCATATTGGAGGCGACGGAGTCGACCGCCCGGTCGTGCCGGTCGAGCGCGATCGCGGGGTACGCCCCGTCACCGTCGGCCACCCAGAACCGCGAGCGGAAGCGGGCCCGTAGGTCCTCGGCCCAGCCCCGCCAGTGGTCGCCGCCCGGACGGCCGAACGCGTCGAGCAGGGCGGCACCGTTGAGCGCCGCCTCGTGCGCGTACCCCTGGACTTCGCTCAGCGCGATCGGTGGGTCGGCCAGCCGGCCGTCGGCCCACTGGATCGAGTCCCCCGAGTCCTTCCAGCCCTGGTTGGCCAGGCCGTGTCCCGACCGGTCGGCGTAGCGCAGGAAGCCGTCCTGGGCCTGCGTCTCGAGCCAGGCCAGGCACCGCTCCACGACCGGGAGCAGCGCGGCAACCTCGGCCGGCGGCGCACCCCAGCGCCACGCCTCGGCCAGCAGCGTGACCCAGAGCGGAGTCGCGTCGACCGTCCCGAAGTAGACCGGGGGCAGCCCCAGCGCCAGTTCGAACCCGCTTTCCCGTACCTCATGCAAGATCTTGCCCGGCTGCTCCTCGGTCTCGGGTACGTCGGCGGCGCCCTGCCGTCGACCGAGCGTCCGCAACGTACCCATCGCCAGCTCGGTGCCGAGCGGCAGCAGCATTCGGGCGGACCACAGGGAGTCACGGCCGAACAGGGTGAGGAACCACGGGCTCCCCGCCGCGAGGAAGAGGTCGCCGCCGGGATCGCAGCCGTCCCTCAGGAGCAGGCCGGACAGGTCAGCGAGGCTCTGCTCGACCAGCGCAGCGGCCCGGAAGTCGTTGCTGTGCAGGGAAACCGCCTCCCACGGCACGCGGTCCGGCTCAGTGAACGCATGCTCGACGGAGTCCTCGACCGTCGCGACGAGCGCCACCCGCAGCGCCTGACCGCCGGACAGCCGGGTGGTCCAGGACAAGGTGCCGGCCGACGCGTCGACGTCCGGTCGCGGGTCCGCGCGCAGTCGTACGGACAGACCGGCCGCCCGCCACACGAGGCCGTCGGCCAGCGCGTCGGGGACGACGACGGGGTGGCTCCGGCCGCTCTTCACCACGCCAATCGGTGCGAGGTCCGACGACGCCGTGAGGACGAGCTCGACGTCGACGTCGGACTGCGCCGTCGAGCTGACCGTGACTGTCTCCTCGAGGTGGCCGTGGACCAGCATCCGCTGGCGCTCGACGGTCACGGTCGGGTCGGCGATGTCGTCACCGAGGTGGCGGGCGACGGCCGTGAACGAGGCACCGGCGGAGCCGACGGGCCGCGACACGAGACCCTCCGGAGCCAGCCCGGACACCTCGACCGTGAGACCGGCGAGCAACCGCCGGTCGTGCCGCAGCCAGCCCTGGACCCCGCCCGGCCGGATCTGGCCGTCGTCGGCCGACAGCGCCAGCGAGGGGGCCCGTACGCAGGAGACGAGGTCGTGCAGCAGCGGCTGCAACGCACGTCCGGCAGCAGTCGAGACGCTGCTCCCGACCGGGGCGTCCGTCACGTCGTACCCCTTGACAACCGATGGCTCCGCGCGGGAGATTGCCAGCAGAGTAGCAATTTGATCGATCAAATAGCACGCTCTTTGCGGGCGAGGAGTGAACGTGCGGCAGCGTTCCGGCGAGCAGGCTGGCCCCACGATCGCCCAGGTCGCACGGGCCGCCGGCGTCTCCCGGCAGACCGTCTCGAACGCCCTCAACGCCCCGGATCGCCTGCGCGCCGACACCCTGCAGCGGGTGCTCGGCGTCGTCGACGAGCTGGGCTACCGGCCCAACCGGGCGGCCCGCAACCTGCGCCGCCGCGAGTCCCAGCTGGTCGGGCTGCGGATCAACCCGGCCGACCAGGACCGGGCCGGCTCGCTGCTCGACCGGTTCCTGCACGCGCTGGTCGAGCACTCGGTCGGCGCCGGCTACCACATCCTGCTGTTCACCCCGCGCGACCCCGACGACGAGCTGGCCGGCTTCGACGACCTGCTGCGGACGACAGCCGTGGACGCGTTCGTCCTCACCGACACCCACCGCGGGGACCCGCGGCTGCACTGGCTCGGCGACCGCGATGCGCCCTTCGTGGCCTTCGGCCGGCCGTGGGAGGACGGCCTGATGCATCCGTGGGTGGACGTCGACGGTGCGGTCGGCACCGGCCTGGCGGTCGACCACCTGGTCGCACTCGGCCATCGGCGGATCGGGCTGGTCGGCTGGCCGGAGGACTCCGACGTCGGCCAGGACCGGCGGCGCGGCTGGCTCGACGCGTGTGTACGGCACGGCATCGCCGACCCCGACCTGCGCGCGCACTGCACCGACCGCACCGACGAGGCGATGCTGGCGGCCGGCCGGCTGCTGGACGGCTCCGACCCGCCGACCGCGCTGGTCTGCGTCAGCGACACGCTGGCGATGGGCGTACTCGGCGCACTCGCGGAGCGAGGTCTGCGAGCCGGCCGTGACGTGGCGGTCACCGGGTTCGACGACTCGCCGGCCGCCGCCGTCGTACCCCCGGGGCTCACCTCCGTGCGGCAGCCCCTCGAGGACGTCGCCGAGTCGATCGTGAAAAGGCTCGGGGCACTGCTGTCCGACGAGCCGCTGGCCGAGCGCGGCGAGCTGCTCACCCCCACGCTGGTCGTCCGCGGGACGACTGACCACCAACGAACGCTCGGGAAACACCTGGTCGAGGAGGACACATGAGGACAACGGCCTTGCGGCTGGTCGCGGTGGCGAGTCTGGCCCTGGCGGCAACCGCCTGCGGTGGTGGGGGATTCGAGGAGAAGAAGGACTCGGGGGGCCCGACATCGGCGGAGGGCAAGGCCGAGCTCAGGGTGCTGATCGGGTCCAGCGGCGACGCGGAGACCAACGCCGTCAACGCCGCGGTCGACGCGTGGGAGGAGGAGTCGGGCAACACCGCCGTCGTGACCAACTCCGCCGACCTCACGACCGACCTGTCGAAGACGTTCGCGAGCAACGACCCGTACGACGTGATGTACATCGACGCCGGGCGCTTCGCGACGTACGCCGACACCGGTGCGCTCTACCCGTACGGCGACGACTACGAGAACGTCGACGACGTCTACCAGACCCTGCGCGACACGTTCACCTACGACGGCGATTTCTACTGCGCACCCAAGGATTTCTCGACCCTCGCGCTGGTCATCAACAACACGATGTGGGCCGAGGCCGGGCTGACCGAGGCCGACTACCCGAAGACCTGGGAGGACCTCGCGGCGGTCGCGGGCAAGCTCACCAAGGGTGACCGGCCCGGCCTCGTCACGGCCCCGTCGCGCGACCGGCTGGGCGCGTTCATGCTCGAGGCAGGTGGCTGGATCGTCAACGAGGACGCCACCGAGGCGACCGCCGACTCCGCCGAGAACGCCGAGGCGCTGGGGTACGTGCAGGAGCTGCTCAACTCCGGCTCGCTGGCGTTCTTCGCCGACGTCGACGCAGGCTGGGGCGGCGAGGCCTTCGGCAAGCAGTCGACAGCGATGACGATCGAGGGCAACTGGGTGAAGGGCGCGATGTCGGCGGACTTCCCCGACGTCGACTACACGGTCGTCGAGCTGCCCGAGGGGCCGGCCGGGCAGGGCACCATGCTGTTCTCGACCTGCTGGGGAGTTGCCGCGAAGAGCGACGCCCAGGAGCAGGCCATCGACCTGATCGAGTCGCTGACCTCGCCGGAGCAGCAGCTGGCCAACGCCGACGCGTTCGGCGTGATGCCGGCGCTGGAGTCGGTCCGTGAGGACTACGCCGCCAAGTACCCGGAGGACGCCGCGTTCATCGCCGGCGCGGAGTACGGCACCGGCCCGGTCTCGCTGCCCGACTTCGAGCCCGTACTCGCCGACTTCGACTCCGAGCTGGCGGGCCTGGCCAAGGGCGACCCGCAGGCGATCCTCGACGCCCTGCAGAAGAACGCGTCGGCCGCCCTGTCCGGGTGACGGGGTGAGCCGGCGGTCCGGCATCCGCGGCAACGAGAAGGTCGCCGGATGGCTCTTCGTGGGCCCGATGATCGTGGTGCTGGGGCTCTTCCTGGTACTGCCGATCTTCATGGCGCTGTGGGTCAGCCTGCTCGACTGGGCCCCGGCACGGGGTGACCCGTTCAGTGGAGGCGGTGAGTACGTCGGCACCGACAACTACCGCAGCCTGGTCGCAGTCGACGCGCTGACCCGGACCGACTTCATGAAGAGCATGCGCAACACGTTCTACTACGTGCTGTTCGTGGTGCCGTTGCAGACCACCCTCGCCCTGTTCCTCGCGGTCGTGCTGAACCAGAAACGCCTGCGTGGCAAGGGATTCTTCCGCTCGGCGTTCTACTTCCCGTCGGTCACCAGCTCGGTCGCGATCAGCATGGTGTTCCTGTTCCTGTTCCTCAACAACGGCGGCATCAACAAGGTGCTGAGCTGGGTCGGGATCGACGGACCGTCCTGGTTCTCCGACGCCAACGGGGTGTTCCACCTACTGCTCGGCCTGGTCGGTGTCGACCAGGCGCCGGGGGCGCTCGGCGCCAACGGCGTACTCGGACTGTCGTTCTGGGAGTGGCTGTCCGGGCCGTCGGTCGCGCTCTGCGCGATCGTGCTGCTGGTGGTGTGGACGACGGCCGGGACGTTCATGCTGATGTTCATCGCCGCGTTGCAGGACATCCCGGTCGAGGTCGACGAGGCGGCCTTGATCGACGGCGCGACGACCTGGCGGAAGTTCCGTTACGTGACGCTGCCGCAGCTCAAACCGGTGCTGTTCCTGGTGCTGACCCTCGGCCTGATCGGCACCTGGCAGGTCTTCGACCAGGTGTACGTGATGAGCGAGGGCAACCCGGACAAGACGACGCTCACGCCGGCCTTCCTGAGCTACCGCGAGAGCTTCGTCAGCCAGAACTGGGGGAGCGGCGCCGCGATCGCGTTCGTACTGTTCGCAGTGATCTTGCTGATGACGCTGATCCAGCGTTGGGTGATGCGGGACAAGGACGAGCCGCGACGGGGGCGGCGGGCGGTGACGGCATGACGCGGCAGTCGACGCTCAAGCGGACAGTCTTCTACCTGGTGCTGGTGCTGTTCGCGCTGGTCTACCTCGGGCCGTTCGCCATCCAGATCGCGACGTCGGTGAAGACCGACGGCGACGCGGCCGGGAACCCGCTCGGCCTCATCCCGGACCCCGCGACGTTCGACGCGTACCGCCGGATGTTCGGGCTCACCGACGACTCGCCGGTGCCGTTCATGCGGTGGTTCGGCAACTCCGCGTTCGTCGCCGTCACGGTGACGCTGGCGCGGGTCTTCTTCGACTCGCTGGCGGGGTACGCGCTGTCGCGGCTGCAGTTCTCCGGGCGGCGGTACGTGTTCCTCGCCGTGCTCGCGGTGATGAGCGTGCCGGGCGTCGTCCTGCTGATCCCGAAGTTCCTGGTGCTCAACTACTTCGGCATGTACGACTCGTACTCGGCGATGGTGCTGCCGCTGATGATCGACGCCGCCGGGGTGTTCATCATGAAGCAGTTCTTCGACTCGGTGCCGGTGTCGATCGAGGAGGCGGCCCGGATCGACGGTGCATCGGTGTTCCGGACGTTCTGGTCGGTCGTGCTGCCGATGGCGAGACCGGCGCTGATCACGCTGACCATCCTGTCGTTCCAGGGCTCGTGGAACGAGTTCACGCACATGCTGGTCGCCACCGAGGACCCGGGGTACCAGACCCTGACGACCGGCATGGCGAGCCTGTTCACCGGAGGTCTCGGCAGCGGCACGCAGTACCCGCTCAAGCTTGCGGTCGCGCTGGTCGCGACGATTCCGGTCGCCATCGTGTTCTTTGCCTTCCAGCGCTACTTTGTCCGTGGCGCCAGCGAAGGCGGTGTGAAGGGGTAGTCGAGAGGGCGGAGCCGATGGCAGTTCCAGGCAGGCAGGTACCGACGGGCGCGCCGACCGACCTCGTCGAGAGCGAGCTGTTCGCGGTCGACGCGTACCTGCGGGAGTTCGACGCCGAGGTGCTGGAGGTCGACCGTGAGCAGTCGCGGGTGGCGCTGCGGCGTACGGCCTTCTTCCCCGGCGGCGGCGGTCAGCCGTACGACCTCGGCCGGCTGCGGTGGGACGGCGGCGCGGCCGACGTCACCCGGGTGAAGCGCGACAGGGGCCGGATCTGGCACTGGCTCGAGGCGGCCGACCTGCCCTCCGCCGGCACCGAGGTCGAGGGGGTCCTCGACTGGGAGCGCCGGCACCTGACGATGCGCACGCACACGGCCTTGCACATCCTGTGCGGCGTGATCTGGACGGAGTTCGGGGTCGCGGTCACCGGCGGCAACATGGAGCCCGGGAAGGGGCGGCTCGACTTCGCCCTGGACGCGATGTCGGCCGAGCTCGGCCAGCGGGTGGAGGGCCTGATCAACGAGGAGATCGCCGCGGCGCGCGACATCCTGGTGGCGTTCGTCGGACGCGAGGTGGCCGACGAGGACGCGGCGCTGATCCGGACCGCGGCCAACCTCATTCCGCGCGAGATCGACCCGCTCCGGGTGATCGACATCGTCGGGCTCGACAAGCAGGCCGACGGCGGCACCCATGTGCTCAGCACGTCCGAGGTCGGCCGGGTGGCGGTCACCGGCACCGAGTCCAAGGGCAAGGGCAACAAGCGGATCCGGCTCGAGGTCCGCGACTGACCGACCGCCGTTTTTTCTGGTACGGGGGCGCCCCGTTCCACTAGGTATGGAACGGGGCGCCCCCGTCCCAATCAACTCGGCCCCGGCTGGGTTCAGCGACCCGGGCGCCGTCTTCCCGTCCTCAACGGACCTTCCCGTCCCGAAGGCCCTCCATAAGACCGGCAAACGGGACATTCGGGGGGACATCCGGGACGGGAAGGTCCGTCCACCACGGCATCTTGCGGGTGCCGACCGCCGTGCCGACCGCCGCGAACCGTCTCCGGCACGCACCGGCGCGGATTTTTTCTGGTACGGG
Organism: Nocardioidaceae bacterium; assembly: GCA_050699035.1. Classification (GTDB taxonomy): domain Bacteria; phylum Actinomycetota; class Actinomycetes; order Propionibacteriales; family Nocardioidaceae; genus WHTB01. Next base: position 7,512 of record JBOHDE010000195.1, read on the forward strand.
GCGCCCCCGTTCCATACCTAGTGGGACGGGGCGCCCCCGTACCAGAAAACGGCGGGTCGGGAGCCGCCCAGTCGGGGGGCCTCAGGTGCGGGTCTTGGACAGGGGCGACGGGAAGCGCGGCGC
>JBOHDE010000196.1:0-7593 GCA_050699035.1 Nocardioidaceae bacterium
GACCTGCGGATCGGGTTCTTCCTGCACATCCCGTTCCCGCCGACCGAGCTGTTCCTCCAGGTGCCGTGGCGGCGCCAGATCATCGAGGGCCTGCTCGGTGCCGACCTGGTCGGATTCCAGGTGCCGGGAGCGGCGGCCAACTTCGTCCGCCTCGTCCGCAACCTGACCGGCAACAAGACCCACCGGGACCGGGTCACGCTGGAGGACGGGCGGCGCGTGCACGCCAAGGCGTACCCCATCTCCATCGACTCGCAAGGCCTCGAGCAGATGGCCCGGCATCCGGCCACCCAGGCCCGGGCCACGGAGATCCGCGAGGAGGTCGGCAACCCCGCCCGGATCCTGCTCGGCGTCGACCGGCTCGACTACACCAAGGGCATCCGGCAGCGGCTCCGCGCCTTCGGCGAGCTGCTCCGCGACGGAAAGGTCAGCGTCGACGACGCCGTGTTCATCCAGGTGGCGACACCGTCGCGGGAGCGGGTCGAGCAGTACCGCGTACTGCGCAACGACATCGACATGCTGGTCGGCCGGATCAACGGCGACTTCGGCCGGATCGGCAGCCCGGCGATCAACTACATGCACACGTCGTTCGACCGCAACGAGATGGCCGCGCTGTTCCTGGCCGCCGACGTGATGGTGGTGACCCCGCTCCGCGACGGGATGAACCTCGTCGCCAAGGAGTACGTCGCCTGCCGCTACGAGCACGACGGCGCGCTGATGCTCAGCGAGTTCGCCGGCGCCGCCGCGGAACTGAAGCAGGCGTTCCTCGTTAACCCGTACGACATCAACGGGCTGAAAGAGGCGCTGCTCAGCGCCATGTCGGCAGAGCCTCGCGAGCTGACCAGGCGGATGAGAGCCATGCGGCGCTACCTCCTCGAGCACGACATCGACCGCTGGGCGGCCGAGTTCCTGGACGGGCTCGTCAACCCCGGATCACATGACAAGGACTGACCGATGAGCGTTGCGCCACTGGCCAAGCTGCTGCCCGGCATCCCCGGCATGCCGTCGCCCGAGCAGCTGCTCGCCGCCGGCGCCAACATCGGCCACAAGGTGCTGTACGGCGGGCTCGCCGACCTGCGGCCGATGCCGCGCACGCTGATCGACGACGGCACGCTGCGCGAGGTCTACCACTACCGGCCGGGAGCCGGCTCCCACCCGACCGGGTTGCCGGTGCTGCTCGTGACGCCGCTGGCCGCGCCGGCCCTGTGCTTCGACCTGCGGCGCGGCTGCTCGCTGGTGGAGCACCTGGTCAAGCTGCAACGGCCGACCTACCTGGTCGAGTACGGCGAGGTGAGCTTCGCCGACCGGCGTCTCGGCGTCGAGCACTGGATCGACGAGGTGCTCCCCGCGGCCGTGCGGGCCGTCAGCGAGCACGCCGGCGGGCAGCCCGTGCACCTGGTCGGGTGGAGCCTCGGCGGCATCTTCGCGACGCTGGCGGCGGCCGACCACGGCGACCTGCCGATCGCCTCGGTGACCGCCCTGGGCTCGCCGTTCGACGTGTCGCGGGTGCCGTTGATCGCGCCGTTCCGTCCGCTGGTCAACCTCGCCGACGGAGCGCTGCTCGGCGGGATCTACCGGGTGCTCGGTGGTGCGCCGAAGCCGTTGGTACGTAGGGCATTCCAGCTGTCCAGCATCGACAAGCTGGTGACGAAGCCGCTGGCCGTGGTCAGGAACCTCGACGACGCCGAGTTCCTCGCCCAGATCGAGGCGGTCGACCGGTTCACCGCGAACATGATCGCCTATCCGGGCCGCAGCTTCGGGCAGCTCTACCACCGTTTCCTGCGGGCGAACGCGCTGGCCAGCGGTGGCTATGACCTCGACGACCGGCGGATCGAGCTGAGCACGCTCGACAAGCCGCTGCTGGTGCTGGCCGGATCCGGCGACTCGATCGCGCCGATCGCCTCGGTGCAGCCGCTGGTCGAGATGGTGCCGCAGGCGTCGCCGCGGTTCGAGGTCGTGCCCGGCGGGCACCTCGGCATGCTCACCGGCCGCGCCGCCCGCGGCACCACCTGGAAGATCCTCGACGGGTTCATGACCGGTATCGACGCCGACCATCTGCCCGCCGCGGACGCACCGCCGACCGAGGCTGACCCGGCGACCACCGACTCGGCACCGGCAACCGCGCCGATCGGCATGAACCGCAAGCGCCAGCACTCCTCGGCCGCGACCCGCTCGGCCCTGAAGCGCTGACCACCCGCACCCCCTAGGCTCTGCGCACATGACGCGCAAGCCGCTGACCGAGCTGATGGCCGCCGACTGGGCCGAGGCCCTCACCCCCATGGCCGGGCAGATCGCCGCCGTCGGCGACTTCCTCAGGGCCGAGCTCGCCGCCGGGCGCCCGTACCTGCCGGCCGGCCACAACATCCTGCGGGCCTTCGGCGAGCCGCTGGCCGGCGTCCGGGTCCTGGTCGTCGGCCAGGACCCGTACCCCACGCCGGGCCACCCGGTCGGGCTGTCATTCTCAGTCGCGCCCGAGGTGCGTCCGCTGCCCAAGAGCCTGGTCAACATCTTCGCCGAGCTCGCCACCGACGTCGGCGCGCCGCCACCCACCAACGGCGACCTCACGCCGTGGAGCAAGCAGGGTGTGCTGTTGCTCAACCGCGTCCTGTCGGTGCGGCCCGGCAGTGCCGGCAGCCACCGTGGCCGCGGCTGGGAGCAGGTCACGGAGGCCGCCATCGAGGCGCTCGTCCGCCGCGGCGGCCCGCTCGTGGCCATCCTCTGGGGCCGCGACGCGCAGACGCTCAAGCCGATGCTCGGCCCGGTGCCGTACGTCGAGTCGGTGCACCCGAGCCCGTTGTCGGCGCACCGCGGGTTCTTCGGTTCGCGACCGTTCAGCCGGGTGAACGCCCTGCTCGCCGAGCAGGGCGCGGGACCCGTCGACTGGTCCCTGCCCTGATGTCGACCCAGATATCGACAACGCCGGAGCCGGGCTGGCCGCTGGCCGTCGCGCTGGTCCTGCTCGTGCTGATCGCGGTCGGCGCGGCGACGCTGGCCGGGCTGCCGATCCGCCGTGACATCACGGTCGCGTCGGCGCGGTCGGTCGTCCAGCTGCTGCTGGTGTCGCTGGCGATCACCGCGGTGCTCAGCCATCTCGCTTGGTCGGCCGCGTTCGCGTTGCTGATGTTCGGGGTCGCCACCTGGACGTCGTCGCGGCGCATCGGCGCGCCCGCCGACCTCGTCTGGGTCGCGGTCGCGATCGGCGCGGGCGTCGTACCGGTGCTCGCCCTACTGCTGGCGTCCGGCGTGATCCCGCTGACCGGCGCGGCCCTGGTGCCGACCGCCGGCATCGTGATCGGCGGCGCGATGACGGCGAACACGCTGGCCGGGCGCCGCGCCTTCGACGAGCTGCACGGTCAGGTCGGCGGGTACGAGGCGGCGCTCGCGCTCGGCATGTCTCGCCGCGATGCGACGCTCGAGGTCGTCCGGCCGTCCTCCGCCGAGGCTTTGACCCCGGTCCTCGACCAGACCCGGACGGTCGGGCTGGTCACCCTGCCCGGTGCGTACGTCGGCGTACTGCTCGGCGGCGGCAGCCCGGTCGAGGCCGGAGCGGCCCAGGTGATGGTGCTGATCGGTCTGGTCGCCGCGGAGACACTGGTCGTGCTGGTCCTGACACGGTTGGTTGCGACTCGCCGCGTACTTTCTCCCGGTTTGCGCCGTACCCTCCCGGTTTGAGGATCTGCCGCTCGGCCACGCTCAGTGTTTGAGTGTGCGCAGGAGTCGCCGGACCATCCCACCGGCGCTCGCCCCTCAAGGACTGGAGTGGATTCATGCGACGCTCTGCGCTCGTCCTGGCCGCCACCCTCACGGCCCCGCTGCTCATCACGATGGCGCGACCCGCCATGGCAGAGGCAGCAGTCACCTACTCGGCACCGTTGCGAACGGCGGTCGCCCAGCTCCCGGTTGCCGTCGAGAACCGCTCCGGCTACGACCGCGACCTGTTCAACCACTGGATCGATGCCGACGGCGACGGCTGCAACACCCGCTACGAGGTGCTGATCGCCGAGGCCGACGACCCGCCGACGATCGGGTCCGGCTGCCAGCTGACCGGCGGACGCTGGTTCTCGTACTACGACCGGGTGTCCTGGACCAACCCTTCCGACCTCGATATCGACCACATGGTGCCGCTCGCCGAAGCCTGGGACTCGGGTGCCTCGTCCTGGTCCAGCAGCCAGCGACAGTCGTACGCGAACGACCTCGGCGACTACCGCCCGCTGGTCGGCGTAACGGACAACGTCAACCAGTCCAAGGGTGACCAGGACCCGTCGACCTGGATGCCGCACTACGACAAGTGCCGGTATCTCAGGGAGTTCGTGGCGGTGAAGGTCCGCTGGCGCCTGCGCGTCGACTCGGCCGAGAAGGCGGCGATGACGAGCATCGCCAACGGCTGCACGAACACCACCATCACGGTCACCCGCGCGATCTGACCCGCCGTACCCACCACAGGCCGAGCAACGGGAGCACCAGCGGTACGAACCCGTACCCACGTCCGTAGACGGACCAGACGGTCGCGTCCGGGAACGCCTCGGGCGCGACCAGGCTGGCCGTACCGACGAGGAGTACGCCGACCAGCTCGACGGTGCACGAGACCAGCGCCACCCGCAGCGACATCGCGTCTCCACGGGCGAACGCGACCGTCGCCACGACATAGACGACCGCCGCCAGCGCCGACAGCCCATATGCCAAGGGAGCGTCGTCGAAGCGGGTCGCGATCTGCACCGTCGAGCGGGCGGTCGCCGCCAGGGCGAACACGGCGTACACCGCGACCAGCAGTCGGCCGGGTCCGCGGCTGCTGGTCGCCTCAGGCACCGGCACCGGCCCAGATCTGCTGCATGCGCACCACCATGACGGCGACCGTCAGGCATCCGGCGACGAGGACGCCAGTACCCCAGCGACTCTTCTCGGCGACCGCCCAGATCACCGCGAGCGGAAGGATGAGGACGGCGGTGAGGAGGTAGCCGACGAACGCCGCACCGTCGACATCTCGGCTGCTGCCGGCCAGCATCACGATCCCGGCGACGACCTGCACAAGCAGCGCCACCTCGAGCACGGAAAGCCCATAGAACAAGGGATTGTCGAGCGGTCGGCCGAGCACGACGAGCAACAGGCTCCAGGCTGCGAGAAGCAGGCTGCCGCCGACCAACAGCATCCCCACCGTGTCGTTCATGCTGCTCCTCGGCCGCTAGGTCGTCCGCCAGCGAGCAGCCTACGACCCTCGCTCAGGTGAGCGCCTGCGGCCGGGTCGTGTGCTTGCCCACCGGCCGGGCGATGAGATGCCCGGTCACCGGGTCCGAGCCGACCTCGACCCGCAGTCCGTACGCACGGGTCAGTGCCTCGCCGGTCAGCACCTCGGCCGGGGCGCCGCAATTCTCCAGCCTGCCCTCCGACAGCAGGGCGACGCGGTCGGCGACCGCCGCGGCCTGGTTGAGGTCGTGCAGCACCACGCCGACGGCGACGTCGTGGTCGTCGGCGAGGTCTCGCATCAGGTCGAGAATCTCCACCTGGTAACGAAGATCGAGATGGTTGGTCGGCTCGTCCAGGAGGAGTACGCCGGTGTCCTGCGCCAGCGCGGTCGCCAGCCAGACCCGCTGCCGCTCCCCGCCGGACAGCTCGTCGACGCCGCGCTCGGCCATCTCCGCCGTGCCGGTCACCTCCATCGCCCAGGCGACGGCACGAGGACCGTCCGGGTCGCTGTCCCGCCAGCGCCCCCGGTAGGGGTGGCGACCGTAGCCGACCACGTCGCGGACGAGGACGCCGGACGGCGTGGGGCGGCTCTGCCCGAGCAGGGTGACGCGCTGGGCGAACTGCTTGGCGTGCAGCGACCTCGCCGCGACACCGTCGGCGAGCAGCACCTCACCAAGACGTGGCGGATGGAGCCGAGCAAGTGCTCGCAGCAGGGTGGACTTGCCGCTGCCGTTGGGGCCGACCAGCGCCGTGACCTCGCCGGAGTCGAGGGTCAGGTCCGCACCGGCGACGACGTCGTGGCCGGCGTACGCAAGGGTCAGGTCGGCGCCACGCAAGCTGGGCGCCGGGCTTGAAGACGGTGCGGGGGTGGCCACCCGTCGAGGTTAGCCTCACCTAACTCGTCACCACAAACTCAGGCGTCAGGAGTCGGACAGCTCCTCGAGCGCCGCCTTCGCTGCGGCGAGCTCGGTCTGGGCCAGCACGATGAGGTCCTCGAGGCCACGGGCACCGAAGCGGTCGCGGACATGCTGCACGGAGTCGACGATGATCGGGTCAGGTGCATGCTCGGTCATCTCATCGATCCTGTCAGAGACCGAGGTTCGTGATGGCGCGCAGTCGGTCGGCGTGTCTACGGTGGCCGAAGGAGGGCCCGCCGATGACCCAGCCGACGACCCAGCCGTGCGACGACGAGCAGCCGGCCGCCGAGATGGTGCGCTGGCGGACGGTCGACGCGCTGCGCGGGCTCGTCGACCACTACGACGGCTACGCGTTCGCTGACGCTCCGCCGGGCACCCACCGTGGACTGCCGTCGCGCTACCTCACGGTCGTGCTGACCCTCGACACCCCGCTCACCATGACGGCACTCCCTGACCCGCTGCAGACTCCCGGCAGCTACGACGCCTTGGTCGGCGGCCTGCACTCTCGGCCGGCCGGGATCGCGATGGGCGGCCGCAACTCCGGCATCCAGCTGGCTCTGACACCGGCCGGCGCCCGCGCGTTGCTCGGTCGACCGGCCGCCGAGCTCGGCGAGACGGTGCTGCCGCTGTCCGACGTACTCGGGGCCGATGCCGAGCGGCTGCTCGACCGGCTCCGTGCGGCGTCCGGGTGGGCCGCGCGGTTCCGCCTGCTCGACCAGGAGCTGGCGAGCCGGATCGTCGACCGGCCAGCGACGGTGCGTCCCGAGGTCGCGTGGGCGTGGGACCGCCTGCTGATCCGGCGAGGTTCGACGCCGGTCACCGCGCTCGCCGCCGAGGTCGGGTGGAGCCGACGCCACCTGACCGCCCGCTTCGAGCGTGAGTACGGGCTTACCCCCAAGGTGACCGCACGGGTGCTCCGGTTCGAGAGCAGCGTCGACCGGCTGCGCGCCTCTCCGCACCGTCGGCTCGCCGATGTCGCCGCCGAGTGCGGCTACGCCGACCAGGCCCACATGACCCGCGAGTGGCACGGACTCGCCGGGTGTCCGCCCTCGACCTGGCTGGCCGAGGAGTTCGCATACGTCCAGGTCGGGCACGCCGAGATCGGCTGAGCCCGCCGAAGGCAGCCGACATACGCGCAACCTCGACGCGAGGATCTGGGACATACGCGCAACCTCGACGCGAAGGGCGGGAGGGTTGCGCGGAACGGATGAGGTGGCCTCGGCCGTTCGGGCGGACACACATCGGGTCGTGCTAGTTCGTTCAGTCCGTCCTCCGCCGAACCGCCATGCCGAGGTCTCGGTCGCCCGCACCATCGGACGATGACCTCATACCGACCTCTGAAGACCGCCGTCCTGGCCAGCATTGTGTCCGTGCTGTGCGCCCTGATCAGCAGCAGCCCGACCAGCGCGGCTACCGACAGCCCGACCGCCCGCGGCAGCGTGTGGTCCTACCGCTTCATCACCAAGGCGTGGAACGGCAACCCCGCCCGCTGGAACCC
>JBOHDE010000197.1:0-7512 GCA_050699035.1 Nocardioidaceae bacterium
CGGGGGCGCCCCGTTCCATTAGGTCTGGAACGGGGCGCCCCCGTACCAGAAAAAATAGGTGGCGTGGAGCCGCCCAGTCGGACGGGATCGCGACACGCCGATACGGCTCGATAGCCAAATCTACGGCCAGCACTAGACGGGGCCATACAGTCACATCGTGGATCCCGTACGGAACCCCTATGCCCCCGGCGCCGGGCAGCGACCCCCCGAGCTGGCCGGCCGCGACCGTGAGCTCCGCCAGTTCGGGGTGACCCTCGAACGCACCGCCTCAGGCCGCCCCGAGCGGTCGATGGTGCTCTCCGGCCTGCGCGGCGTGGGCAAGACCGTACTGCTGAACGCCCTGCGCGGGCTCGCCGTCCAGCGGGCCTGGGGCACGGCGAAGATCGAGGCCCGCCCCGACCAGAGCATGCGCCTCCCGATCGCGCAGGCGGTGCACGCCGCCGTCCGGGAGGTCGCGCACCGGCATCGCGATCCCGACCGGGTCGACGCCGTCGCCGGGGTGCTGAAGTCGTTCGCGCTGCGCACCGAGCTGAAGCACCGCAAGGGGGTGCGCTGGCAGCCGCCGACCGACGTACCCGCGACCCGGGGCCGCGCCGACTCGGGAGACTTCGAGCTCGACCTGACCGAGCTGTTCACGGACGTGGCCGAGCTGGCCCGCGACCTCGGTGTCGGCGTCTCGCTGTTCGTCGACGAGATGCAAGACATCGGTCAGCACGAGTTGTCGGCGTTGTGCGCGGCCTGTCACGAGATCAGCCAGCAGGGCGCACCGCTGATCATCGTCGGCGCCGGCCTGCCGCATCTGCCGGTCTCCCTCAGCGCCAGCAAGTCGTACGCCGAACGGCTGTTCCGGTACGTCGTCGTCGACCGGCTGCCCCGCGAGGCCGCCGACCGCGCGCTGATGGTCCCGGCGTCCGGCGAGGAGGTGGAGTACGACGGGGAGGCGCTCGACGAGCTCTACCGGCTGACCGACGGCTACCCGTACTTCGTGCAGGCGTACGGGAAGGTCACCTGGGACGCCGCACCCGGGTCCCCGATCCGCACCGAGGACGTGCACCAGGCCGCGCCGGACGCCGAGGGCGAGCTGGCCGTGGGCTTCTTCGGGTCGCGGTACGAGCGCGCGACGCCGGCCGAACGCGACTACATGCGGGCGATGGCCGACCTCGGTGCGGAGACCCGGGACGGTCCGGTCCCGACCGCCGATGTCGCCGGCGAGCTCGGCCGGAAGCCGCAGAGCCTGTCGCCGGCGAGGGACGGGCTGATCAAGAAGGGCCTGGTGTTCGCGGCCGAGCGCGGCGCGGTGGCGTTCACGGTGCCGCACTTCGGCAAGTACCTCCGGGCCCAACGGGCGTAGCAGTCAACCGTGCGCAGCGGCGAATACAAGTTGGCCGAACGTGGCGCGTACAGCAAGGGTGTGACCTATGGATGGATTCGATCCCGCCACCAGCTTCGGTCCGGACGTGGCCGCGCGCTACGACGACGAGCTCCGTGGGGACGAGGCGGAGACGGTCGCCTTCTTGTCCGAGCTGGCTGGAGACGGGCCGGCTCTCGAGCTTGCGATCGGCACCGGACGGATCGGGCTCCCGCTGGCCGCACGCGGCGTCCCCGTCGACGGGATCGAGCTGTCCGAAGGGATGGTGGCCAGGTTGCGCGACAAGCCTGGTGGCGACGCACTCGAGGTCGTGATCGGCGACATGTCCGCCGCGGACGCCCCGCGGAGCGGTTACCGGCTCGTCTACCTCGTCTTCAACACCATCCACAACCTGCTGACCCAGGACGCCCAGGTGCGCTGTTTCGAGAACGCCGCTCGGCACCTGGCCGACGGTGGAGTCTTCGTCGTCGAGGCCGGCGTGCCGGGGGCGTGGCTGCGTGGCCGCCAGTTCGTGGACGCCGAGTACGTCGGCAACGAGGAGGTGGTCCTCGATGTCAACCGGTACGACCCGGTGACCCAGATCCTCGACGAGAACCACGTGCACCTGAGCAACCAGGGCGTGCGGCTGGGACCGATCTCCCAACGCATCGCGTTCCCGAGCGAGTTGGACCTGATGGCGCGCATCGCGGGTCTCCGGCTGGTGGACCGGTGGGGTGGGTGGCGCCGTGAGCCGTACACCGGCGACAGCGTCCGTCACGTCAGCGTGTACGGCTGAGCGGGCATGAACCAACCGTTGGGTACGCTGCGGGCGTAGCTAACAAGCTCAGCAACGGCCCCATTGATCAACCCTGTGACCAAGAGGTGTCGCCCGTGCAGTGTCCCCGTTGTGGACTGCAGAACGCGCCGGGGAGCGCGCAGTGCATGCGGTGCGCGCAGCCCTTCACCCCGCCCGCCAGGGACGGAAACGGTTCGAGCGGCTCGGACCAGGGCGCGACGCGGCCGCTGCCGCCGCAGTGGCAGCACCGCAACCCTCAGCATCGACGCAACCCTCCACCGGGCCAGCCGCCCGCCTCCGACCACAGCCCGCCGCAGCGGCGGCAGCCCTCGCAGCAGCGTCAGCCCGGACAGCCGCAGCGACCGGACGAGCGGCCGCCCGACGAGCGTGGTCATGGCCAGCAGCCTCGCCAGCGCCCTCGGCCGGCCGGTCCTCGCCGGCCCGAGCCGGCCGACCCTCCACCACCCGGGCCGCCGGGTGGTCGGCCAGGTGCGCCACCGGCCGGACCACCGGGGCGGCCGGCGGGTCGACCAGGCCCGACCGCGCCGGCGCCCACCCGCTCGACCAGACCGAACACCCCGCAGGAGTGGCAGCACCCCGGGTACACGCCGAAGCAGCGGGTCGTCGAAGAGGTCGAGCCGGAGCCGGAGAAGGTCGGACTACTGCGGATCCTCGCGGCGATCGGGCTGGCGGTCGCGGCGCTCGGCGCCCTGACGTACGCCGGGTGGGCCGTCACCGCACGCCGTGGCATCTTCGCCGACCTGGCAGACAGTGCCTCGCTGTCACCGTCGGCCGGCAAGGACAACGACCGTCTCGACACGATCCTGCTGTGGACTGCGGTGATCTTGCTGGTGCTGTCGGTCGTGCTCTGGTTGCTCGTCCACCTGCTGCGCAAGAAGCCGTTCGGCACGTCCGGGTTCACCGCGATCGCGTTGCTCGGCGTCGGCTCCGTGGTCGCCCTGGTCGGCGCGTACGTGACCTCGATGACCGGCACCGACGTGGACCAGGCCGGCACGGCCGCGACCGGCTACCTGATCATCGGGGGCGGGTTCCTGCTGCTCGCCGGTGGGGTGATCGCGGCACTGCTCGCGGTCTTCGCCACGCCACCGGCGGTCGAAACGCCGATCGCCGGCTTCGCGGGTTGGCAGCATCCGTAGCGCTCGACGTGTCACGATTTGGTCATGGCCAGCAGAGCCGTGCGGTCCGGCCTCGCGAAGCCCCAGGTAGTCGCCCATCGGGGAGCGAGTGAGCGACATCCCGAGCACACCCTGACCGCGTACGAACAGGCCCTCGACGAGGGTGCCGACGCGCTCGAGTGCGATGTACGCCTGACCCGCGACGGGCACCTTGTCTGCGTGCACGACCGGCGGCTCGACCGCACGTCGAACGGCCGCGGCGCGCTCTCCACCAAGCGGCTGAGCGAGCTGGTCGAGCTGGACTGGGCGAGCTGGAAGAACCCGTGGGCCGACTTGGACGACGAGGCGGAGATCGACCTCGCCGAGTCGCGGATCCTGACGCTGCACGACCTGCTCGGCCTGGTCCGTGACTGGGAGCGCCCGATCGAGCTGGCGATCGAGACCAAGCACCCGACCCGCTACTCCGGCCTGGTGGAGCACTACCTGGTCGAGATGCTGCACCGCTTCGGCTGGAGTCGGCCCGCGGGACCCTGCCCGGTGCGGGTGATGAGCTTCTCGCGGATGTCCGTACGCCGGATGCAACGGTTGGCCCCCGCCGTCCCGGTCGTGGTGCTGGTGGACGACCGCATTCCGATTACGTTCCGTGGTGGCGAGCTACCGTACGGCGTCGATATCGTCGGGCCGTCGATCGAGCTGGTACGAGCCGATCCCGACTGGGTTCGGAAAGTCCACGCCAGCAGGCACCGGGTGCATGTCTGGACGGTGAACGAGCCTGCCGACGTCGCGTTGTGTGCCGAGCTCGGCATCGAGGCGATCATCACCGACCGGCCCGGCGAAACCCGTGCACAACTTGACGCTCTGTGACCTTCATCCGGGTTTTGGCGTCCGCTGGGGGGGCATCCTTGCCGCAGGAACCACACCAGTAGCAAGGGAAGGCTTGTGCAGGCAGTGCAGCACCGCGACAACTCCGTGGTCGTGACGCTGCCGTTTCGCGCCGTCAGTGCTCGGAACGCGCGGGCACGACTCACCGGAGACCTGCGCCGCGCGCGGGTTCCGCTGCCGGTGGTCGACGACGCCCGTACCGTCTTGTCCGAGCTGATCGGCAATTCCGTACGGCATGCCCAGCCGCTGCCCTCCGGTCGGCTGCTCGTCTCCTGGTGGATCGAGCCCGGGGCCGTGGTCGTGGCCGTGACCGACGGCGGTGGACGGTCCGCGCCGCGGGTCGCCCATGTCGGCGAGGAGGCGCTGGGCGGGCGCGGTCTCGCGATCGTCGAGAGCCTGTCTCGCCGCTGGTGGGTGCAGCGCGGTGCCGACTCGTCGACGGTCACCGCCGAGATCCCGGTCGCATTGAGCCGGTCGCACCGCCGCGCCGAGTAGGGTTTCGTCGGCACACCGTCGTACGAGCGTAAAGGACCTGCGCATGGGCAAGCGCGCACGCACCAAGGGCACGTCGTCGGCCGCAGGCGACGGCGCCGTCGGGCCACGTCAGCCGTGCCCGTGCGGATCTGGCAAGCGGTACAAGGCCTGCCACGGGGCCGGCGATGGGTCGACCCCGTTCGTGGTCCGCACCTTCGACGGGCTGCCCGACGAGTGCGACTGGGTGGCGTTGCGCGAGTTCGTCCCGTCCGCCACGGCGCCGCTGACGGTGCGCGGCACGGACCGCGAGGTCCAGCTGTGCAGCCTCCTCCCGATGGCGTGGCCGGCGCTGGTGCGACCCGACGGCAGCGTCTGGGGTGGCCTGCAGGTCCAGCACAGCTCCGGTGACATCAGCCGCGATCTGGCGTACGCGCTGCAGCAGGCGCTGGACGGCGAGCCCGGCGACACCGTCGCGGTCAACCAGCTGCCCGGCGCGGGTGACCGGATGCAGGACCTCGTCGCGCAGAAGCATCTCGACATCACCGTGCACGACGGCTTCGCCTGGTGGGTGGACGACGTTGACGACCCGACCGGCGAGGTCGCGGCATCGGTCGAGCAGGCCAACGCAGCGGCGACGCCGACCAGGCGGCTGACCTCGGTGGACGCGGCGTACTGGTGCGACGTCGGCACCAAGGAGCACCTCCGCTGGGTGCTGCCACACGGCGAGGAGCGGCTGCTGTCGGCGCTCGCCCGGCTCCACCGCCGTGAGGCCGACACGCTGGTCGACGGCTCCCGGCTGGTCGGCTCGTTCCGTGCGCACGGCCTGCTGGTCCCGGTCTGGGACCTCGAGGTCGGCACCGGCGCGGACGCGCTGGAGGAGGCGGCCGCGGCGTTCGCCGCCCGGCTGGACGAGGCACTGGCCGACGACTCGGCACTGACCTCGGAGGAGCGGTCGGCTCGGGCCGGTCTCGCGAACCGGCAGCTCACGATCCGCTGACCAGACTCTTTACCGAGTGATCTCAAACATATTGAGCACTAAACCTTGTTGACGTGCTCCGGGCGGACCTACTATTGAGTCACAAGCTCGGTCGTTGGCGTATCCCCCGTCGGCAGCGACCGAGCTTCTCCAATTCTCGGCCCCCGTTGTGCCCGGCCAATGGTGAACCGGTCCGGCCGGGGGTGACGGGGTGACGCTGGACGTGGCGATGCGTTAGCCCGGGAGCGGGTCGCGCAGCACCGGGCAGGACATGCAGCGCGGTCCGCCTCGGCCCGAGCCCAGCTCGGACCCGGCGATCGCCACGACCTCGATGCCGTGCTCCTCGAGCCGGGCGTTGGTCTCGGTGTTGCGCTCGTAGGCCACCGCCACCCGAGGAGCGACCGCCAGGGTGTTGTTGCCGTCGTCCCACTGCTCGCGTTCCGCGGTGACCGGGTCGAGCCCGGTATCGATCTGTCGGAGGGTGTCGATGCCCATCGCCTTGGCGGCGGCGACCAGGAATGGCTCGGCGTCGCCCACCAGCAAACTGAGTCCGGCGGCGCTGCCGTCGCCGGGGTCGGCCACCGCGACGGTGTGCGCGGACAGGGTGTCGGCGACGATGGGGTACATCACGATCGCGTCCACGTCGACCATCGTGCAGACCGTGTCGAGGTGCATGGTGGCCCGCTCCTGCGCGATCGGGACGGCGAGCACGGTGTGCGCCAGACCCTCGGAGAACACCAGCCGCGACAGCCGCTCGACACCCGCCGGCGTCGTGCGTTCGCCAACCCCGACGGCCAGCACTCCCGGAGCCATCAGGAGTACGTCACCACCTTCGACGTGCTCGAGCTCCCAGCTGTACGCCCGGCGGACGCCGGCGAACCTCGGGTGGTGGGTGTAGATCAAGTCGGTCAGCTGCGTCTCGCGCTCGCGGGCCGGCATCGCCAGGCTGGTGACTGCGACGTGGTCGCCGATCCAGACACTCGAGTCGCGGGTGAAGAGCAGGTTGGGCAACGGGTTGATCAGGAAGTCGTCGTGCGCGAGCAGGCTGGTGACCAGCCCGTGGCCGCCTCGTACCTCGTCGTTGCGGAGACCCGCCGTCAGGATCTCCGCCAGCCCCGCCGGGTCGAGCGCCGCGAGCGCCTGGCGCAGGTAGGCCTGCAACGTGTCACCGAGCCGCAGCCCGTCGGTCACCTCGGCGATCGCCTGTTCGCGGGCCGTGGGGAGCTCGAGCGTCTCGGTGAGCAGCTGGACGAGGTACAGCACCTCGACGCCGCGGTCGCGCAGCGCCTGGGCGAACGCGTCGTGCTCGGCTTGCGCCCGACCGATCCACGGGATGCCGTCGAACAGCAGCGTGTCGTTGTTGCGGGGGGTGAGCCGCTTCAGCTCGGGACCCGGCCGATGCAGGAGCACGGTGCGGAGGTTGCCGACCTCACTGTCGGCACCGACTGGGCGGTCCGGCGGACGGGTCTCGGTGGTCATGCTTGGAGCGTATAGCCGTCCAGAACGAGGCGTAACCGACTGTTCCTCGTACACCCCGAGCCCTGCAAGGCGCGGGGTGCTGGTGAACGAGGCGGGCCGGCGCTGGCCGACCGGGTCGGCGACTCTGGTCGGGGTTCGCTGGGACCTTTCCTACGCCCTGGCGTGTGCACGTTTCCCCAGCCCGGTCCCGGCGCCGGTCGCGGGCAACTGAGACCTACACATGCCAGTGCGTCGGTATCTCTCAGTTGCCTCGGGTCGCCGGCCGGCACACGCTGTTGAGTAGCTAGGGTGTGGCTCCTTACTCCGCTGACCTGCTGCGCGACCCTCGGAGGGCGCCTCGCGGCGTTGTCGTCGTCGCACGATGCTGCGCATCGCGCCTCCTCCTCCGCCTTGCGATGCATCCCACCGAGCGCCGCTCGCG
>JBOHDE010000198.1:0-7511 GCA_050699035.1 Nocardioidaceae bacterium
ACCCGAGCCTCGGTGTGCCGGCCGAGCTTGGCCAGCAGGTCGCCGCGCACGGCGGGCAGCAGATGGTACGAGGCGAGGGCCGGCTCGTCGCCGAGCTGGTCGACCAGCGCCAAACCTGCCGCCGGGCCGAGCGCCATCGACACCGCCACCGCCCGGTTGAGCTCGACCACCGGCGACGGCACGAGCTGGGCCAGCCGGGCATACAGTGCCGCGATCCGGGGCCAGTCGGTGCCGTCGGGAGTCCGCGCCCGGGCGTGACACGCGGCGATCGCGGCCTGCACGCTGTACGGGCCGAGCGCCTCGCCGAGCGCCTCCGCGCGCTCCAGCGCGGCCAGCCCTCGGCGGATCATCATCTCGTCCCACAACGCCCGGTCCTGGTCGGGCAGCAAGACGGCCTCCCCGGAGCGCCCGGTCCGGGCCCGCAGCCGCGACGCCTGGACCTCCATCAGCGCGACCAGACCGTGCACCTCCGGCTGGTCGGGCATCAGACCCACCAGCACTCGGCCCAGCCGCATCGCCTCGGTGCACAGCGACGGTCGTACCCAGTCCTCGCCGGCCGTCGCGGTGTAGCCCTCGTTGAACACCAGGTAGACGACCTCGAGGACTGAGGCGAGCCGGTCGGCACGTTCACCCGGCCCGGGCACCTCGAACGGCACCTCCGCCTGCGCCAGGGTCCGCTTCGCGCGAACGATGCGCTGCGCAACGGTCGACTCCGGGACGAGGAACCCGCGGGCGATCTCGTCGGTCGTCAGCCCGCCCAGCAGCCGCAGCGTGAGAGCGACACGCGACTCGGTGGACAGCACCGGGTGGCAGGACACGAACACCAGCCGCAGCAAATCGTCGTCGATCTCCTCGCCGTCGAGATCTGCGGCCGCTGGATCGGGTACGTCAGTCCCGGTCGTCTCCAGCTCGTGGGCGACCTCGCCCAGCTTGCGGGCGTACGTCTCCCGGCGACGGATCAGGTCGACCGCGCGACGCTTCGCGACTGACGTCAGCCACGCTCCCGGGTTGCGCGGCACACCGCTGTCCGGCCACTGCTCGAGCGCTGCCACCATCGCGTCCTGGGCCAGCTCCTCGGCAACTCCGACATCGCGGACGATGCGGGCGACCCCGGCCACGACCCGTGCGGACTCGATCCGCCACACCGCCTCGACCGCGCGGTGGGTGTCGGTGGCCACCATGAGGCCCGATTAGAGCATCCGGCACAGCGCCCGGCAACCGGGTACGCGTCAGGGGCCGGTGGTGCCGCCCGCTGCTGCTTGTGCCGCCAGCTGCGGGCCAGTGGGGTGCCCTTCGAGGTCGGCCACGACGCGGATCTCGATCTCCCCGCTGCCGGACTCGGAGTCGTCGGGCACCGGGATGCGCCGGACCCACTCGAGCGCCTCGTCCATCGACCTGACCTCGAGCAGCCAGAAGCCGGCAACGAGCTCCTTCGTCTCGGTGAACGGCCCGTCGATGACGGTCGTGCGGCCGCCCGTGAACCGCACCTTCTTGCCCTCCGAGCTGGGCGCCAGACCCTCGGCAGCGAGGAGTACGCCGGCCCGCACGAGCTCCTCGTTGTAGCGGTCCATCGCGGAGAGGTACTCCTCGTCCGGCAGCACGCCCCGCTCACTCGTCTCGTCGGACTTCACGATCACCATGACTCGCACGGTCGTCCTCGCCTCCTCAGCCGGCCGGGCCGGCTGGTCGTCTGATCCGCCCCAGGCCTCGGGTCGCGCTGCTCACTCTCTCACTCGTGACGCCCCGATACTGTGTCAACGTGACCTCTGTGTACACTAGACACAGTTAACCAGCGAGCGCAAGGATGAGGTAGGTGCACCAATGTCGGCCAGCCATGACAACGGCAGCGAGGTCCTGGGGACCGTCGAGCTGCTCTGGGGGCTGCGAGTAGCGCCGGCGCGAGGACCTAAGCCGGCGCTCAGCGTCGACCGGATCGCGAGTACGGCCATGACGATCGCCGACACCGAAGGCCTGTCGGCGGTCTCGATGCAGCGCGTCGCCGGCGAGCTCGACTTCACGAAGATGTCGTTGTACCGCTACGTCGCCGGGAAGGCCGAGCTGGTCGCCGCCATGATCGAGCTGGCGGTCGACGACCCGCCGGACCTCGGCGCGGTGCCAGGCGACTGGCGCACGAAGATCGAGGAGTGGGCCAGGTTGCTCGGCAACACGTGGCGACTCCACCCTTGGCTGCCCTGGGTCACTATGGGCGACCGGGTGATGGGCCCCCGTGAGGTCGGCTGGATCGAGAGCGCTGTCGGCGTCCTCGCGCCCACCGGCCTCGACCGCCAGGAGCAGATTGACGCAGTCCTCCTCCTGTGCGGACACATCCGCAACACCCAGTCGACCGCCACCGCAGGCACCCAGCCGTGGGACACCGAGCAGCAGCTGGAGCTGCTACGCGACCACGGCGACCGCTTCCCTGCCCTCACCGCCGTGGCGTCGGACGGTTCCGGGTCGTCGCCCGACAACGGACGCGAGTTCGGGCTCCGGTGCATCCTCGACGGCCTCGAGCTGCGCATCGCCGCAGCCCCGAAGAAGCGTGCCCGGGCAACCCGGCGCACGTCGAGCCCTGGGGTGTGACTCCTTACTCCCGACCGTCGCGAGCGGCGCTCGGTGGGATGCATCGCAAGGCGGAGGAGGAGGCGCGATGCACAGCATCGTGCGACGACGACAACGCCGCGAGGCGCCCACCGAGAGTCGCGCAGCAGGTCAGCGGAGTAAGGAGCCACACCCTAGTCGCCGAGCTCCCGGCTGAGGTCGGACAGTCGAGGCACGGTGATCTGGGGCGGGGTGAAGTAGGCCGGGTACGGTCCCCCGGTGCGGTTGACCAAGGCCGTACTCATCCCGGCGCGCGCAGCGCCGTCCACGTCCCACGGGTGCACCGCGACCAGCATCATCTCGCCAACGTCACAGCCACAGGCCTGTGCGGCGTAGCGATAAGCGCCGGCGGCCGGCTTCCACGACCCGGCGTCTTCGACCGACAAGCATCGCTCGAAGTCCTCGCGTAGCCCGGCTCGGGACAGCAGGTCGTCGGCGATCGAGGCCGGGCCGTTGCTCAACGTGACCAGGCGCAGCCCTGCCGCCCGCAGCGAACGGACTCCGTCCGCGACGTCGGGGTGGACGGCGAGCGTCCGGAACCCGTCCATCACGTGCGCGACGTCGGCGTCCAGATCGCGGTCCAGGTGCAGGCCCGCGAGCGCGACCCGGAGAGCACCGTCGCCGATCTCGGCGAAGGGCATCGACGAACCGGCCGCGGTCAGGGCGAACCCGTCGCGTAGCAGGGAGGCGAACCAGGTCGTGGCCAGGTGCCCCGGCGCGCCGACGTCGATGAACCTGCTGGCGATCGGAGCCATGTCGGACAGAGTCTCGTTGACGTCGAACACGATCACGGTTGGCCGGCGAGTCATGCTTCTCCCTCAGAGTTGGTCAGATCCCGACCGATCCGTCCGCATCAGGGCGCCGAACTCGGCGACACCACGGGCGAGGGCCAGCTCCTGCTCGAGCGTCTCACCGGTGACGTCGGGATGCCGGGCGGCCCAGTCGGCGGCAGCGGCGGCGGTACTGAAGAAGTTTATGCGGGAGCAGGTGCAGTCGACCGAGGGACCACACGGGTACGACGTCGCGCAGGCGAAGACGACGGACGTGACGGGGTCCCATTCGGCGCGTCGACGGTCGACCGTCACCGTGACAGGTCGGCCGCTGTCGGGTTCTTCCGCCACGATGGTGAGCGGTCGATCGAGCATCGCGGACATGCCGAGGGCGTCGACGGCGCACATCGCGAAGATCGGCGGGCTGCCCGCCCAGGACAGTCGAATCCTCGTCGGCGCCGGCGAGAACGGGTAGGCGGCGCGGATCTCCCCGCCATCGTCGTAGGCCACGACGTCGCGGTCCGACAGCTCGGCCAGCACCGCGGCCGGGTCCGCGCCGCCCCGACCGGCCGCCAGCTCGAGCTGCTGCCGGGTCGGTGGCCGACCGGTTTCGATAAACGTTGTGAGTACGCCCAGGTGCACCGCGCGCGCTGGGGCGGACAGCGACAAGGCAGCGTCGGTCTTCGTCATGCCGGTCGTCGGCTCGGTTGCCATGGCGTCTCCCTCGGCTGTCCTGCGGGCGTACCCCATCGTCAACCATGAATGCGGCTTCAAGGTCAAGCGCGTCGCCTCACATTCCGAAGGGCTACGTCGTCGTACTGATGAGACGAACACCGGCGCCGTGAGGGAGGACGTCATGGATTCGACCCAGTCCGACGTGAGAGCGCTGCTCGACCGTCGATCCGAGGCCGCTCGGACCAAGGACATCGATCGACTCAT
Source organism: Nocardioidaceae bacterium (assembly GCA_050699035.1). GTDB lineage: Bacteria > Actinomycetota > Actinomycetes > Propionibacteriales > Nocardioidaceae > WHTB01. Next base: position 4,308 of record JBOHDE010000198.1, read on the forward strand.
GTCGACGTACTCCCCCGACATTGTCTATTTCGATGTGGTGCCGCCACTCCGATACGTCGGGTCGGCCGCTCTCCGGGGTCGGTTCGTGCAGTGGTTCGACCGCTGGGAGAGCTCGATCGGCCAGGAGCTCAGCGAGCTGACTGTCTCGGCGAGCGGAGACATCGCGTGCGCTCACATGCTCGTCCGAGCGAGCGGGACGCTGAAGGACGGGCGTGAGGTCGGCTACTGGGTCCGCGTGACCGACTGCTGCCGACGGTCACCTGACGGGTGGCTGATCACGCACGAGCATGTCTCACTGCCCGTCGAGATGGAGACCGGGCGGGCAGCCATGGAACTGGTGCCCTGACCTCACCACACCGCGTACGAGGAGAACCTGGTGAACGTGTTCCTGTGGATCGTCGCCGCACTGCTCGCTGCGCTCTTCCTGGCCTCCGGGGCGATGAAAGTGCTGCAGCCCAAGGAAAAACTCGCCGACTCCGGACTGGCGTGGACAGAAGACTTCAGCGCCGGGATGATCAACACGATCGGCGTCCTCGAGATCCTCGCTGCGATCGGACTGATCCTCCCGCCGGTCCTCGGCATCGCACCGATCCTCGCGCCGGTGGCGGCACTCGGCCTGGTCCTGCTGATGCTCGGCGCGGCACTCACCCACCTGCGCCGCAAGGAGCTGCAGGGGATCGCGGTGAGCGCAGTGCTGGTCCTGCTGGCCCTCGTCGTGGTCTGGGGCCGCTTCGGTCCGCACTCCTTAACCGCCTGACCCACGCTTCATGCCGACCGGCTCTATAGTCGTCATAACGCGCCAAGGGGGCCGAGGGGAAAGGCAGTTGTCCAATACGAGTCTGCGCACCACGACCCGATGGGCGCCCGGCGAACCGATCGTCCGCCGCGAGGTCTGGAAGGGATCAGCGTGGATGGGGATGGCGGCGATCGTCGTCGAGGATCTGCCCACGCACCTCGCCATCTTCGTCCCGACTGACGCCCCGTTCGCCTACGCCGACGGCGATTGGCCCACTGACGACGGCCTCCACCCGTGGCAGCGCAGCAAAACGCGCTGGACGGGTCACGGCTGCCTGATGCTCCAAGCGCCCGGCGATCCGTACTCGATCTGGCACTTCTGGGAAGGACTTGAGCGGACCTTCGCCGGCTGGTACATCAACCTCCAGGACGCGTTTCGGCGGTCGGGCAGGGCGATGGACACGCTCGATCACGAGGTGGACGTCGTCGTGAACGTCGACGGCTCGGCGGAGTTGAAGGACGTCGATCGAGTCGCCGACTGCGTCCGGATGGGCCGGTTCGACGCGGCGTTCGGCGAGGTCGTCGCCACGCGCGGCAGGGAGCTGGTGGACCGGCTGAACGGCCCGGAAGGCATCTGGTGGGATCGCGGCTGGGACGATTGGCAACCACCGGCCGAGTGGAGCGCACCGGTGCAGCTGCCCGAAGGATGGGACGAGTGACCGCCGTGAACTTGGAGGGACGGCCGAACCCAATCAGCGTGGGTTCGGCCGTCCACGATGTCCTGAGACATCACACTGGCGGTGGCGGTGGTGTGCGGTGGGTTTTGAACCGACGGTGGGCGTGAACCCACACACGCTTTCGAGTTCTGAGACTAGGTGTCCGCCGTTGGACGGTCACGTGATGCAGCCTGCGCGACGCAGATTCCGCGTCATGCGGGCGTGTAAGGAAGACGGAACGTGCCCGGAGCCGGTCATGAGACCGGTCACGGGCACGTCCCTTCACACGCCGCAGAACGGCAGAGAGCTAGCCCTACTGGAACAGGAAAGCGCACTCCGGGAATGCCATCGCGTCTTCGAACACGTGTCCGAAGCCGTCGGGTGCTTGGCCGTTCTGCACGGCACCGGCGGCGAGTAGTCCGGGTCCCATGAACAGCGTGTTCTCGGGAAGCGCCTCAATGTGGGCAAGGACGCGCGTAGCGCAATCGCCGGGAGGAAGGAACCCGGCGAAGCCCTCGAGCGCCTCCTCCTGGGTCATCCAGGCGCCTCCGTTCCTCATGTTGGATTTCTCCGGAACGTCAGTGCGATAGCAGTAGTGCGCCATGGCGGTGCCGGTGCTCAGGGCGAATACGCCCACCGTGGCCCCGACGACCGTGATTGCCCTGCGGATCGTCCGGTTCATGTTGCCCCCTTCTGGAAGCGAGCCGTGTGCTCGCAAACATGACCCGTACTTTGCCCCCGCGCGGCCCTTGGTGCATATGACCCATTCGGGTCATTCCAGAACTAGACTCGCGACTTCCTGAGCTGTTCGGCGTACACCCTGAGGAGCAGTCTCCGCGCGATCTTGAGAGCGCTCCGGTCCGGGTGAGTGTCCGCGTGTCCAAGTACCCAAAGCGTGAGCAGTCGCGCTTCTACCGCGAGACTGGCCTCAGCGATTCCTTCGCACCTGAACCGGCGGTCGCCGACTGGCAGTGACGCGCGCAGCCGCGATCAGAGTCCGTTGGGGTCGCTGCCCTCCAGGCGCAGGAGTCCGAGTCCGTCGTGTGGCACGCACGCGTACAGGACGAAGGTGCGGTCGCCTCTCTGGGTCTCTGCCCAAGCCATCACGTCAGCGACATCGGCCCCGTCAACCTCGTACTCGTCGGAGGCACGGTTCGAGTCGTGGAAGTAGACGCGGTATCTCGGCCGCGAGATCTCCCAAGTCTGGTCGCGCGGGTCGATCCCTTTGATGTCCATGTTTGCAAGGGTGTCAAAGGAGCCCGTGCAGGACATCCTGAATTGCCGCCGACAGGTCGCCGCGTGGCTGTGATGTTGTTCCTCGTCTGGATCCACTGCACCCTGCGTCACCCGAAGGGGCGGACTCCCGTGGTTCCTGTGGGTGCGTAGATCGCCATCGCGCCGAGGGCCACGCCCAGGCCGTCGCTGAGGGTCAGCAAGCGACCGGGGAAATGTCTGATGACGCCGTCAGCGCAGCGCACCGGGAGATCGGCAGCGAGGTCCTTGACGTGCGGATCTGCCATGGCCTGCCTGAAGCCGTGCCAATGCGCGTCTTGGAGGTCTGGGGGAACGATCAGGTTCAGGTTGTGCCCAACAGCCTGGTCAGCCGGGTAACCGAAGAGGGTTTCAGCCCCGGTATTCCACCGCGTGATGCGTCCGGACGTGTCAGCGACGATCACGGCGTGCGAGTCCATGCCTGGATCGTGGCATTCAATGACGGAGGCGGCCAGCGCCGACCCCAAGCAACATCGGTATG
>JBOHDE010000199.1:0-7501 GCA_050699035.1 Nocardioidaceae bacterium
GTCCGGGTCGCTGGCCAGGTCCCTCGGCATGTACGAGATCTCGACCACGGGGTACAGGCCGAGCGAGCGAACGTGGTCGTAGACGCGGTCCACCGCGGTGAAGTCGTGCACCGGCTCGCCGTCGACCTCGCGGTACACGGCGTTGTCACCGCAGAGGATCGCGTGCGCGCGCACCGAACGTACGCCGAGCTCGTCGTGCGCGGCCCGGAGCGCGGCCGTCAGCTCCGCACCGACCACCCGGCCGCCCGTCGTGTCGGTCGACAGGGCGTGCGACAGGTGCTCGCTGCCGATCATCGGCCGCCACGGCCGGGCCAGCTCACCGAGGTCGGACCCGGCGTCGACGGCCACCGTCACGTCGCCGGCCTCGGTGGTCGGAGTCGCCGACACCCGCTCCGACGCCTTCCCTTCGGCACCGACGTCGGACAGCGTGGCCACGGCGTACCAGCGCTCGCGCCCCGGTTCTCCGGTGGTGTCTGCGTACGGCGGATGCGGCACCGCGAGGACGTCACGGCCGGCGTGGTCGAGCTGGTGCAGCGCGCCTTCGGCGGAGTCCGCGACGTACACCTGGTAGCCGACCGCTCCCGGTACGGCGTCCCAGGTCAGCGTCACCTGGGCGCCGCCCGCGACGGCGGTGACGCCGGACGGTGGCGCCAGCTCCGGTGCCGCGCCGATCTCGGCCTCGCCGCTGCGGAGCCCGATCCGCTCCTCCCAGTCGGTGCGTGCGTCGGTGCTCATCAATGCTCCCCGTATCTGTTCGACAGTGCTCTCGTGGGAATCTCGTCACCGAGCTCGACCGCCAGCCGGTCGAGCTCGGCCCGAAGGGTGATCAGGTCGTCGGCGTACGCCGGGTCGTCGTGCACGGAGTGCATCTCCTGCGGGTCGCGGTCGAGGTCGAACAGCTCCCACTCGGGTGGCGTCTCCACTGTCGACGCGCCCGGCTGACCGCACCCCGACCCGTAGTAGTGCACGAGCTTGCGGTCGCGCGTACGCACACCGCGGTGCGCCGCCACCCGGTGGATGCCGTCGAGGTGCTCCCAATAGCGGTAGTAGGCCGACGTCCGCCAGCCGACCTGCTCGGCGCTGTCCCCGGTGAGCAGCGGCACCATCGAGCGTCCCTGCATCCGTGGGTGCCCCTCGACACCGGCCAGGTCGAGCATGGTCTGCGCAATGTCGACGTTGAGCACCAGCGCATCGCTCACCGAGCCGGGCTCGACCAGTCGCGGGTAGCGCAGCACGAACGGCATCTGCAGCGACTCGGCGTACATAAAGCGCTTGTCGTACCACCCGTGCTCGCCGAGGAAGAAGCCCTGGTCGGACGTGTAGACGACCACGGTGTCGTCGGCCTGCCCGGTCGCGTCGAGGTGGTCGAGCAGCCGGCCGACTCCCTCGTCGACGGCGACGACGCAGCGCAGGTAGTCGAGCAGGTAACGCCGGTACGCCCAGTGCGCATAGCCGATCGGGTCCAGGCCCGCCGGCGGCTCGGCCTTGAGATCCTCGGCGTTGAGGTCACGCGCGACCCGCATCCGCGCCTCCCGGGCGGCGGAGGCACGGTGCTGGTAGTCGTCGAAGAACGTCGGGGGTACGTCGAGGGCGACGGCGTCGAACAGGTCGGCGTGCCGCGCGGCCGGCTGCCAGGGCCGGTGCGGTGCCTTGTGCTGGACCAGCAGACACCAGGGCGCCTCGGGGTCGGTCTCCTGTGCCTGCTGGAGCCAGTCCAGCGACAGGTCCGTGATCAGGTCGGTCGCATAGCCGCGTCGTACGTGGGACCCGCCGTCCATAGTCATGAACTCAGGGTCGTGGTACGCGCCCTGGTCCGGGAGCACCTCCCAGTGGTCGAAACCCCGGGGGTCGTGCACCCCGCCGTGCCCGAGGTGCCACTTGCCGATCAGCGCGGTGCGGTAGCCCGCCTCGCGGAGCAGGCCCGGGAAGACCGGCTGCCGTGCGTCGAACTCGGTGGACAGCGTGGTCACGCCGTTCACATGGTTGTACGTGCCGGTGAGGATCGCCGCCCGGCTCGGCGAGCACAGCGAGTTCGTGCAGCCGCAGGCGTCGAACCTGATGCCGTCCGCCGCGATCCGGTCGATCTGTGGCGTCACCCGGTGCGGGCCGCCGTAGCAGCCGACGGCGTTCGCCGCGTGGTCGTCGGCGACCACCAGCAGCAGGTTCGGTCGGCGCCCCGACGCCGACCCACCCACCGGTGCTGGTCTGGGATCGGTCACTTGATGCCGGTCATCGCGATGCCCTGCATGATGTAGCGCTGCAGCGCCAGGAAGATCGCGATCACCGGGATCACGACGACGACCGCGCCGGCGAGCAGCAGGCCGTACTTGGTGGCGTTCTGGCCGGTCGCGTACAGGGCCAAAGCGACCGGCAGGGTGTACTTGTCCTCGGTCTGCGCCACCACCAGCGGCCAGAGGAAGTTGTTCCACGACGTCAGGAACGTGAGGATCCCGAGCGTCGCCATCGCGGGACCGCACAGCGGCAGGATCACGCTGGCGAAGATGCGGAGCTCACCGGCACCGTCGATGCGGGCCGCCTGGATCAGCTCGTCGGGCAGACCCATGATGAACTGACGCATCAAGAACACCCCGAACGGCCCGGCCAGGAACGGCAGGAAGATGCCGGGCAGCGTGTTGGTCAGCTCGAGGTTGGACGTCAGCACGAACAGCGGGACGAACGTCACCACGCCCGGCACCATCAGCGTCATCAGCACCAGGGCGAAGATCACCCGCTTGCCCGGGAAGTCGAGCTTGGCCAACGCGTAGCCCAGCATCGCCCCGAAGATCACGTTGCCGACGGTCACCGCCAGCGCGACGAGGGTCGAGTTGAGGAAGTACGTCGGGAAGTCCAGCCGGGTGAACAGCATCTCGTAGTTGTCGGTGGTGACCGTCTCGGGCCACCACGTCGGCGGCACCGCGACCACCTCGCTGTCCGGCTTGAACGACGAAATCGCCATCCAGGCAAAGGGAACGAGCATCAGCACGAGGCCGACGCCGAGCACCAGCCAGAGCCACCACGGTGTGCCGCGGTCGACTCGACTGCGGTCGACGGGCACCGAGGCGTCCTCGGCCATGCCGGTCGCCGGTGTCATCGTCGTCGTCATCGGGCGGCCACCTCAGTCCTTGGACCGCAGCAGCCGGAACTGCGCGGCGGTCAACAAGACCACGGCGAGGAACAGCAGGTAGCTGGCCGCAGAGGCGAGGCCGTAGTTGCCGAAGCTGAACTGGTCGAAGGTGAAGTACGACACCGAGCGGGTCGCATCGAGCGGTCCGCCGTGCGTCATCACATAAGCCTCCTCGAAGAACTGCAGGTAGCCGATGCCGGTGATGACGGCGCCGAACAGTAGGGTCGGACGCAGCATCGGCACGGTGATATAGCGGAACCTCTTCCACCCGCTGGCCCCGTCGACCTCGGCCGCCTCGTTCATCTCCTTCGGGATCGTCTGCAACCCGGCCAGGAAGATCACCATCAACGCGCCGAAGTTGCGCCAGACCGACATCAAGGCCACCGACGGCAGCGCCAACGCCGTGCTGTCGAGCCAGCCCGGACCGTCGATGCCGACCGACGACAGCACGGAGTTGAACAGCCCGCCGTCCTCGCGGTACAGGAACTTCCAGACGACGGACACCGCGACGATGCTGGTGATCACCGGCAGGTAGTAGCCGACCCGGAAGAACCCCCTGAGCCGGGTGATCCGGTTAAGCCCGACGGCGATCGCCAGCGCGATGCCCATCGTCAACGGAACGCCCAGCACGACGTACAGGACGGTGTTGACGGCCACCTTGCGAAACAGCGGGTTGCCGAGCAGGTCCAGGTAGTTGTCCACCCCGACGAACGACACCGCGAACGGTGTCCGCATGTCGGCGCTGCGGATGTCGGTGAAGCTCATCCCGAAGCTGGCGAGCACCGGACCCGCGGTGAACACCAGGAACAGCGCCATGAACGGCAACGCCAACACCCACGCGGCGACCGCTTGGCGGCCGCGCGTGGGGTCGACGCTCCGGGACGGGGTGGCCGTGGCCATCTGGATCAGAGGCCGGTGCCGATGGAGCTCGCCTGGCTCTGCATGTTCGTCACTGCCTCGTCCACCGGGCTCGCGTCCTTCACCGCCTTCTCCACCTCCGCGTCGATCACCGCGGCGACCTGCTCCCACGTCGGCACGGCCGGCGGCGCGTTAGCGGAGTCGAGCTGTGCACCGAACACCTGCAGCCGCTCGTCATCGGCGAGCTTGCCGGTCTCCCACGCCTCCTGGACGGCCGGCAGGTCGCCGAGCGTCGTGTACCAGTCCTGCTGCACGTCCGGCTGGGACATCCACTGCACGAACTTCCAGGCGCTGTCGCGGTTGTCTGAGTCGGCGAACACCGCGAGGTTGCCGCCACCGACGAACGACGTGCCCGGTGCCTCGTCCTTGCCCGGGATCGGTGCGACGGCGTACTGCTCCGGCTTCAGACCGGCGTCCTCCACCAGCCCGGTGAACCACGGTCCGGAGATGAACGAGCCGTACGTGCCCTTGGCGAAGCCGTTCTCCAGCTCGCCGGGGTCGAGCAGGCGGTCCTGGCTCAGTCCGTCGGCGAAGAAGGTCTTGTAGTACTCGAGACCCTCGACCATCTCAGGCGAGTCCAGGGTGTACTCGGTGCCGTCGTCGTTGGTGATCGCAGCTCCGTTGGACCAGGCGAACGGCAGGGCCGACTGCCAGGACCCAGCCTGGCCGGGCTGCAGGCTGATTCCGTACTCGGCACCGCCCTTGGCCTGGAGGTCGGCGGCGAACGTGGTGAGCTCGTCCCAGGTCTTCGGCGGCTCGGACCAGCCGGCCTTCTCGGCAAGGTCGGTGCGGTAGTAGAGCACCCGGGTCTCGACGTACCACGGGACGCCGTACGCCGTGTCGCCGACGACCGTCGACCCCCACGCGCCCGGGAAGAAGTCGGCCTCCTCGACGATGCCTTCAGGGGTCGGGTCGAGCCCACCGGACTCGGCGAACTCGCCCATCCAGGTGGTGCCGATCAGGCTCACGTCGGGGGTCTCGCCGGCGGCGATCGCGTTGGCGATCTTGTCGTGCGCGCCGTCCCACGGCACCGCGGTGACCTTGACCTCGGCGTCGGGGTTGTCCTCGTTGAAGGCCTTGGCGAACTCGCCGAGCTTCTCCCCCTCGGTGCCCATCGCCCAGACCTCGATCGAGCCCTCGGCCGGGCCTTCGGAGATGGCCTTGGTGTCCTCGGCCTTGTCGCCTCCTCCCCCACCGTCTTCGGACCGGCCGCAGCCGACCAGGACCAGGCTGGCGGCGACGAGCACCGCCGCCGTACGCGCTGCTGTGCTCAAACTCTTGCGGGGCCTCATGCAGGTTCCTCCTGGTGGTGGGCACAGCTGGACCTCACGACCAGCTGCGTGGGGAGTACGTCGTGGCGCGGCTCGCGCTGCTCGCCGCGGATCAGCTCGTCGAGATAGCGGGCGGACTGCATGCCGAGCTCCCGCATCGGCTGGCGGACGGTGGTGAGGCCGGCGTACCGGGCCGCCATCACGTCGTCCCAGCCGGTCACGGCGACCTGGCCGGGTACGTCGACCGCTTGCTTGCGTAGCTCGGTGAGGACGCCAAGGGCCAGCTCGTCGTTCGCACAGACCAGGGCGTCCGGTATCCCTGCAGCGACAAGCCGGTGGGCGGTGCTCGCCCCGGCGTCCTCACCGAAACCTTCGGGGCGCATCTGCTCGAGCGACGCGCCGGGTGCGTCGGCGACGACCGACTCGACCCCCTGCCAGCGCTCGGCGATGTCGGGAGCGGTTGCCGGGTCGCCCACGAAGCAGAACGAGCGACGGCCGTCGTCGAGCAGGTGCTGGGCCAGCGCCCTCGCACTGGCGGTGTTCTCGGCGTTGACCGACTCGACGTCGCCGACCCGCGGGCGGGCCAGGAGTACGACCGGAACGCCGCGGGCCGCGATCTCGCCGACCACCTCGTCGGTGACCGTACGGCCGAACAGCACGAGCCCGTCGACCCGGCCGGCGAGGTCGTGCACCATCGCGGGTGCGGCGTCGCGGCCGTGGGTGGACAAGATCAGCACGGACCTGCCGAGCTCGGCCGCGACCTCCTCGTAGCCCAGCAGGACCTCGGCGTAGAAGGGCCCGGACAGGTCGGGGAACACGATGCCGTTGGCGGCGTGCCGGCGCTCGGCCAGCGACCGGCCGAGCTGGCTCGGGGTGAACTTCAGGTCGGTCACCGCGGTCATCACCCGGTCGCGGGTGTCGGGGCTGACGTTGTCGTGCTTGCGGAGAACGCGCGAGACCGTCGCAATCGAGACACCGGCCTGCTTGGCCACGTCGCGAATCGTCGGCACGGGGGGCTCCTTGGTGAGACCCGGCTATGAAACCGGTTACATTTGGCCTAACCTTGGTCGGCATGGTTCCGGATGTCAAGCCCTCCGCAGCACTGCCGGACGGCTGGTCGGCGCTGGCCGGGCGATCCATCACCTTGCTGCGGGAGACCCAGGACGAGGGCGGCGGCTGGCCGGCCAGCCCGACGTTCCCGCCGTACGCCTTCTGCTGGTTCCGCGACGGGTCATTCGTGGCCGAGGGCGCGAGCGCGTCCGGCCTGCTGCCGGAGGCCGACCGGTTCCACGCGTGGTGCAGTGACGTGCTGAAGCGCGAGCGACCGGCCGTCGACGCGGTGGTCGACGCAGTGGTCGACGGGGGCACCGCCGGCGCCGAGCTGGCCGACTCCGACTACCTCCCGGCCCGCTACGCCATCGACGGCACCCGGCACGTGGACGACTGGTGGAACTTCCAGGTCGACGGATACGGCACCTGGTTGTGGGCCCTCGAACGCCATCTCGGGCGTTCCGGCGGACGCGTCGCGCCGTACGCCGACGCCGTCGAGACCGCGACGCGCTACCTGGTCGCGACCGGCCGGGGCACCTGCCGGGACTGGTGGGAGGAGCACCGAGACCAGCACCACGTGACGACGCTCGCCGGAGTGTCCGCCGGCCTGCTGGCGGCGGTCCGGATGGGCTCACTCGACCACCAGCTCGCGGACCGGGCGACCGAGGTCGCCGCCGAGGCGCGGGCCGACATCATCGGCAGCGGCGTCCACAACGGGCACCTGGTGAAATGGCTCGGCGGCGACGAGATCGACGCCAGCCTGCTGGCGGTCGCCGCACTGTACGACGTCCTCTCGCTCGACGATGCCCTCGTGGTGGCGACCGTCGACCACGTCGAGGCGTTGCTCACCGACGGCGGCGTGCACCGCTACCCCACCGACACGTTCTACGGCGGCGGACAGTGGCCCGTACTCGCGTGTCTGCTGGCCTGGCACCACGCGCGGGCGGGGTCGCTCACCCGCGCCCACGAGCTGCTCGACTGGGTGGCCGGGACGGCCGACGCCGACCTGCTGCTGCCCGAGCAGGTCGCGCCGCGACTCGCGCCCGATCGGCTGGCCGAGTGGGACGAGCGCTGGGGACCGAGCGCCCACCCACTGGTCTGGTCGCACGGCATGTTCCTCGGTGCCCTCGCCCTTCTC
>JBOHDE010000200.1:0-7494 GCA_050699035.1 Nocardioidaceae bacterium
ACAGACCGTCCAGCCAGCGCTCGGCCATCAGCAGGGACCGCACCTCGTACCCCGCGTCGACGGCGCGCCGGACCACCTTCTCCCCCTCGGCGATGAACATGCCGTGCGCGGCCTCCAGGCTCTTGCGTAGCGAGGTGTCACGCAGGTCGACGTAGTCGGCGAGCCGGGGGTCGGCCGGGTCCTCGACCGGGACGAGTCGGGCCACCTCAGTCGCCGGCGAGGTCCTGCGCCACCGCCACCACGTCGCCGACCACGACGACCGCCGGTGCGCGGATGCCGGCGGCCGCCACGTCGGCGCCGACCTGGTCGAGGGTGGAGTACAGCGTGCGCTCGGTCGGCATCGTGCCCTCCTGGATGACCGCGGCCGGGGTCGCCGCCGCCCGGCCCTCGGCGAGCAGCGCGGCAGCGATCGCCGGCAGGTTGTCGACCGCCATCATCAGCACCAGCGTGCCGCGCAGCCGGGCCAGCGCGGCCCAGTCCACCAGCGAGTCCGGGTGTCCGGGTGGGAGATGGCCCGAGACCACGGTGAACTCGTGCGCCACGCCGCGATGGGTCACCGGTATCCCCGCCCGCGCCGGCACCGAGATCGCACTCGTGACGCCGGGCACGACCCGCCATGGTACGTCGGCGGCGGCGCAGGCCAGCGCCTCCTCGAAGCCCCGTCCGAACACGAACGAGTCGCCGCCCTTGAACCGCACCACCCGTTGACCGGCCTTGGCCCGCTCGACCAGCACCCGGTTGATCTCGGACTGCGCGGCAGCCCGGCCGCGCGGCAGCTTCGCCGCGTCGATCACCTCGACGTCGGGTGGCAGCTCGTCCAGGACCTCGCGCGGCGCCAGCCGGTCGGCCACCACCACGTCCGCCTCGTGCAGCGCCCGCCGGGCCGCCGCGGTGAGCAGCTCCGGGTCGCCCGGGCCACCGCCGACCAGCGTCACGCCGGGTGCGGCGCCCCAGTGGTCGATGGCCGTGATGGTGCCGTCGTTGAGCGCGTCCAGCACGGCGTCGCGGAGGGCGGCCGAGCGTCGCGGCGTACGGTTGCCGAGCACCGCGATGGTGACCTCGCCGTGCCGGCCGACCGCCGGAGTCCAGGCGGTCGCCTGGGTGCCGTCGTCACTGCGCACACAGAAGATCCGGCGCTTCTCCGCCGCCAGCGAGATGGCGGCGTTGACCTCGGGATCGTCGGTCGCGGCGATGACGTACCACGTGTCGTCGAGGTCGTCGTCGACGAAGCCACGCGGCAGCCAGGTCAGCTCACCCGCGCTCGCCATGCCCTCGAGCGCGGGCGTGATGACCGGCGAGACCACCACCACGTCGGCGTCGGCCGCGAGCAGGCCGGGCGCCCGCCGTTGCGCGACGTGCCCGCCACCGACCACCACGACCCGACGCCCGGAGAGGAACAGCCCGGCGGGGTACGGCGGGTGGTCGGGTGCACTCACGCAGGCGCCTCCTTCTCGGTCACTCCGGCGGCGTCGAACGTCGCCATCTCCCGCAGGATGCGTGCCGAAGCCTGGACCAACGGTAGTGCGAGGACGGCCCCGCTCCCCTCGCCCAACCGCAGGTCGAGATCGACCAGTGGTCGCAGGCCCAGCGCCGCCAGCGCGCGGGCGTGCCCCGGCTCGGCGCTGCGATGGCCCGCCACGCAGTAGTCGACCGCGTCCGGGCAGAGCGCCTGGACGACCAGGGCGGCCGCGCCGGCGATCACCCCGTCGAGCACGACCGGCACCCGGCGAGCTGCGGCGCCCAGGACGTACCCGGCGATCGCCGCATGCTCGAACCCACCAACCGACGCCAGCGTCTGCAGCGGGTCGTCACCGACGGGTCGCGACGCGAGCGCGGCCTCGACCACCTCGACCTTGCGGCGCAGCGTCACGTCGTCGACACCGGTGCCGCGGCCGGTGGTCTCGGCCGGAGAGGCGCCGGTGAACGCCGCGACCAGAGCCGACGACGCCGTCGTGTTCGCGATGCCCATGTCGCCGGTGAGCAGGCAGCGGTGGCCGGCCGTGACCAGGTCGCGCGCGACCGCGATTCCGGTCTCGACCGCGGCGACCGCCTCGTCGTAGGTCATCGCGGCCTCGACCGCCAGGTCGCGGGTCCCTCGGCGGACCTTACGGGACAGCAACACCGGCGCCGGCTCGAGGTCGGCGGCCACGCCCACGTCGACGACGATCACCTCGACGTGTTGCTGGCGGGCCAAGACGTTGACCGCCGCGCCACCGGAGACGAAGTTCGCGACCATCTGCGCGGTGACCTCCTGCGGCCACGGCGTCACCCCTTGGGCGTGTACGCCGTGGTCGGCCGCGAAAATCGCCAGCGCAGCCGGCTCCGGGACCGGCGGCGGGCACACCGCCGCGATGCCGCTCAGGCGTACGGACAGGTCCTCGAGCACGCCCAGCGAGCCACGGGGCTTTGTCAGCTGGCCTTGCCGATGCTCGGCGTCGCGGGTGGCGTCGAGGTCGAGCGTCGCGACGGCATCGATGGTCTGCTGCAGCAGGTGCACGGATCCTCCTCCTCGGCCCGGGCGGGTCCGCGCCCAAGTTCTCACGATGGAGGGACCGGGTCGACGCCGGGTAGGTTCACACCAGTGCTCCGCACACACACCGACCCGGATGGAGGATCGATGAGTCTCGACCGCCCGGTAGCCCCGGACCCCTACGAGCTGCTGCCCGCCCTGCCGTCGTTCACGCTGACCAGTGACGACGTGACCGACGGACAGCCGCTCGGCGACGCCCAGCTGGCCAGCAAGGGCAACACGTCGCCGCAGCTCAGCTGGGAGGGCGCGCCGGAGGGCACCAAGAGCTACGTCGTGACGTGCTATGACCCGGATGCCCCGACGCCGTCGGGCTTCTGGCACTGGACGGTGGTGGACCTCCCGGCCTCCGAGACGTCGCTGCCGAGTGGTGCGGGCGCGGCCGGAGGATCCCTGCCAGGGGGCGCGTTCCACATCCGCAACGACGCCAGCACCAAGGACTTCATGGGCGCCGCCCCACCGGAGGGCGACCAGGTGCACCGCTACTACTTCGTCGTCCACGCGGTCGGCGAGAACACCCTCGGCGTCGACGACGAGGCCAGCGCCGCAGTGGTCTCGTTCAACCTCGCCTTCAAGGCGCTCGGCCGGGCCGTCCTCACCGGCACCTACCAACACTGACGCCGGCGTGGACGCGACGCCAGGCTGGTACCAGGATCCGCAGTCCCGCCCCGACCGGCCGACGATCCGCTGGTGGGACGGGCAGGTCTGGACCGAACACGTCGCGACCCGGCTGGCCCCGACGGCACGCACCCCGGACGGCGCGCGGCTGGCCAGCCAGTGGGTACGGCTGGGCGCCCGGCTCATCGACGGGCTAATTCTCACGGTCGTCCAGCTGGTCCTCCTGGTCCCGTTGTTGCCTCGAATGACAGCGGCGTACAGCGACTTCCTGGACGACGCGGACGCCGCGATGCGGACCGGCCAGCCGGTCGACCCGTTCGCCCTCTACACCGACCCGAGGTTCTGGCAGAGCTACCTGATCATGATCGGCTTCGGCCTGCTTGCAGGAGCGGTCTACGTGATCGGCTTCTTGCGGGCGAAGTCGGCCACGCCGGGCAAGCTGCTGCTCGGCCTGCGGGTACGCGGGTGGGAGCAGGCTGGTCGGCTGAGCTGGCGGACCTGCTTCCTGCGGTTCGGCGGCGAGATCCTCCCGGCCATCCTGAGCTGCGGCCTCTACTTCTGGGTCGACGCGTTGTGGTGCCTGTTCGACGGCCGGCGGCAGACGTTGCACGACAAGATCGCGTCCACCGTCGTGGTAGAGAAGGGGGTCTGACCCGCCGGCCGTCGCCCCCTAAACCGGGCGACGCCGTCGCGCCGATGTCGTAGGGTCGAGGGCTGTGTCCGGACCGGGGTTGTACGCCGCCGTCGCAGTCCGGTCCTTCCGCCGCTACTCGACCTACCGTGCGGCCACTCTGGCCGGCGCGTTCACCAACTCGGTGTTCGGCGTGATCCTGGCCTACACGTTCGTCGCGCTGTGGTCCGAGCGGCCCGACCTCGGCGGGTACGACGTGACCACCGCGGTGACGTTCGTGTGGATCGGCCAGGCACTGCTGGCACCGGTGGCGATCTTCGCCTCCGGCGCCGAGGCGGACCTGGTCGAGCGGGTCCGCACCGGCGACGTGGCGATCGACCTCTACCGGCCGACCGATCTCCAGCTGTGGTGGCTGGCTGCCGACCTCGGTCGGGCGGCCTTCCAGCTGCTGGCCCGTGGGCTGCCGCCGGCCCTCGTCGGGTTGCTGATCTTCGACCTGCGGTTCTCGTCGAACCCGCTGACCTGGCTGGTGTTCCTGCTGTCGGTCGGGCTGGCCGTGACGGTCAGCTTCAGCATCCGGTATCTGGTGGCGCTGAGCGGCTTCTGGCTGCTTGACGTCCGCGGCGCCCAGACGGTAGCCGTCGTGTTGTCGACGTTCTTCTCCGGGCTGTTCCTGCCGTTGGTCATCTTCCCCGGGTGGCTGAGGGACGTGGCGTTCGCACTGCCGTGGGCCTCCCTCCTCCAGCTGCCGGCCGACGTACTCCTGGAGGAACGGACCGGGTGGTCCGTGGTCCAGGCGCTGGCCTTCCAGGCAGCCTGGGCGACCGCGCTGCTGCTGCTGGGGCGGCTCGTGCTGCGGGTCGCGACGCGACGGGTGGTGGTGCAGGGTGGCTGACGCTCCGGCGCTCGGGCGGGCCCGCGCGTACGGACTGTTGTCGTGGATGTGGATCCGGTCGTCGATGGCCTACCGGACGTCGTTCGTCATCTTGCTGACCTCGTCGTTCGCCATCACGTTCCTGGACTTCGCGGCGATCCTGATCATGTTCGCCAATGTCGACCGGCTCGGCGGGTTCTCCGTCTCGGAGGTGGCCTTCCTGTATGGCTCGACGTCGCTGGCCCTCGGTTTCGCCGACCTGTTCGGTGGCAGCCTCGACCGGGTCGGGGCCCGGGTCCGGGACGGCTCGCTGGACGCGATGCTGCTGCGCCCGGTCCCGACCCTGGTGCAGGTGATGGCTGACCAGTTCGCGATCCGGCGGCTCGGCCGGGTGCTGCAGGCGGGGCTGGTGTTCGGGTGGGCGCTGGCGACCGCCGACATCGGCTGGACCTGGGACCGGGTGCTGCTCGTCCCGGCCATGCTGGTCTTCGGCACGGCGATCTTCCTGGCGATCCTCGTCCTTGCCGGGGCGTTCCAGGTGCTCGCGACCGACACCGCCGAGGTCGGCAGTGCGTTCACGTACGGCGGCAACACGATGCTGCAGTACCCGCTGACGATCTTCCCGACCGAGGTGGTGCGGGCCGTGACGTTCGTCGTACCGGTGGCGTTCGTGAACTGGTACCCCGCGCTGCACGTCCTGGACCGCGCCGACCCGCTCGGACTGCCCGACTGGGTGCAGCTGGCGTCGCCGGTCGCCGCCGCGGTGATGTGCGGCGTGGCGGCGGTGTGCTGGCGCGGCGCCCTCCGTCGCTACCGCAGCACCGGAAGCTGAGAGGAGCACTCCGCAATGAGCCTGATCGAGGTCGACCGGGTGAGCCGCACGTTCGTGGTGCGCCGCAAGACGTCGGCCCTGCGGCGGTCGCGGCAGGTCGTACGCGCGGTCGACGACCTGTCGTTCACCGTGGCGGCCGGCGAGATGGTGGGCTACATCGGGCCGAACGGCGCCGGGAAGTCCACCACGATCAAGATGCTCACCGGCATCCTCATCCCGTCGTCGGGACGCCTGCGGGTGGCCGGGCTGGACCCGTCGGCGGCGCGAGTGGAGCTGGCCCGCCGGATCGGGGTGGTCTTCGGGCAGCGCACCACACTGTGGTGGGACCTGCCGCTGCGTGACTCGTTCGCGCTGCTGCGGCGGATCTACCGGGTGCCCCTCACGCGGTTCCGGCAGAACCTCGACGCGTTCGTCGAGCTGCTCGACCTCGGCGACCTGCTGGACCGGCCGGTGCGGCAGCTGTCGCTCGGCCAGCGGATGCGCGGCGACATCGCCGCGGCGCTGCTGCACGACCCGGACATCCTTTATCTCGACGAGCCGACCATCGGGCTCGACGTGGTGAGCAAGTCGGCGCTGCGCGGGTTCCTCCGCCAGGTCAACGCCGAGCGGAACGTCACCGTCCTGCTGACCACCCACGACCTCGTCGACATCGAGCAGCTGTGCCGGCGGGTGATGGTGATCGACCACGGGCACCTGGTGTACGACGGTGAGCTCGCCGGGCTGCACGCCTTCGGCGACCCGCGCCGTACCCTCGTCGTCGACCTGCCCGACCCGGCCCCGCCGATCGACGTGCTGGGAGCGACCGTGACCCGGGTGGACGGGCCGCGGCAGTGGTTGGAGTTCCCGGCCCAGGCGAGCGCGGCACCGATCGTGGCGGCGGTCGCGGCCGACTACGACGTCGCCGACCTATCGATCCAGGAGCCCGCCATCGAAGACGTCATCCGGCAGCTCTACCTCGACCGTGGGTGACGCCGCCGCATCGCCTCGGTGAGCGATTCCTCGCTCCCACCTTGGCGGATGGCTGTGCTGTCGAGGTCTTTTCTTCGAGATGGACGAAGTCGGGCTCGATCAGGTGGCGAAACCCCGAGATCGTCCATGTCGCGCACGCGCTCGCCTCGTGCGGTCGAACTCGTACAACAAAGGCTCACTTCTTGGCAGGAACCACGACATTCGCGCAACCTCGGCGCGAGCAGTCGGCCCGCTTTGGAGCCACTGGGTAGTGTCGACTACCCGGCAAGGTCACAGGTTTCGCCGTCCCGCTGTGAGAACGTGGAGCATGCGTCTTGATGATGCCGAGGTTCTTGCCCTCGGCGGCTGGAACGGCCAGCACGCGAAAGTCCTCGTCACGGCAGCCAGTACGAACATCGGGATGGCACTCGTCGACACGAACGGCGACGGCGCCAACATTGAGTTCGAACAGTTCTGGCGCGACGACGCGGGATGGTGGACGCCGGGTGGCTCCTCCGGTCCGGAACCTGCGGACCAGGGCTTTGAGAGTCGGGTTAGCGTACCCGGAGCCGTGCTCGCGTATGGCCGCTCACATCCCAACGGCGAGGTGACGATCCGGCTCGCGGGGCGGGATGTCACGGCAGGTGCAACGGCCGCAGGCTGGTGGGCCGTCGTCGTCTCGGACCGCGGCTGACGGCCGTGTGGGCGCTCACCATGCGGCTCCTTGTCACCGCCCTCGCTGGCGCGACCGGCGCCATCACTTTCGTCCTGGCTGCAGCAGTCGCGTACACCGAGTTCTGGCCGGTCTCCGTCTGCATGGACGTCTACCTGAACGGCGCGATGCCTGTCTGCCTCGCTCCAGCCGCTCCGTGGTGGGTTCTCCTCCTCGCCGGACTGCTCGGCTGCCTCGTCTTCGCCGTGGCGGCACATGTCATCGTCCGGAGGTGGGCACCTGGCTGATGCCAGGTGTCAGGCGACGTCGGCGAGGACCGCGCTGATGCCGCGGCGGGCGGTCTGGACCATCGACGGGTTGGAGTGGAGGTAGTACGGCAGGGCGATGACGC
>JBOHDE010000201.1:0-7411 GCA_050699035.1 Nocardioidaceae bacterium
CCCTCGGAGGGCGCCTCGCGGCGTTGTCGTCGTCGCACGATGCTGCGCATCGCGCCTCCTCCTCCGCCTTGCGATGCATCCCACCGAGCGCCGCTCGCGACGGTCGGGAGTAAGGAGACGCACCCTACGCGAGGCCGCGGCGGGTGACGGCCGGCGGCCGGTCGCCACGGATCGACGCAACCATGTCGAGGACCTGGCGGGTCTCGGCGACCTGGTGGGCCCGGAAGACGCGCGCCCCGTGCCACGCGGAGACCGCGGTCGCGGCCAGCGTCCCGGGCAGTCGTTCCTCGGCGGGCAGGTCGAGCGTCTCGCCGACGAAGTCCTTGTTGGACAGGGCAACCAGCACCGGCCAGCCGGTGGCGACCAGCTCGTCGAGGCGCCGGGTCAGCTCCAGCGAGTGCCGGGTGTTCTTGCCGAAGTCGTGCGTCGGGTCCACGAGTACGCCGTCGGCGCGTACCCCAAGACTCACCGCGCGGTCGGCCAGCCCGGTCGTCGTCTCGACGACCGAGGCCATCACGTCGTCGTACCCGACCCGGTGCGGATCGGTGCGCGGGCCGAGGCCGCCGGTGTGGCTGCAGACCAGCCCCACGCCGAACTCCGCCGCCACCGCGGCGACATCCTCGTCGGCGCCCGCCCAGGTGTCGTTGAGCAGGTCGGCGCCCTGCCCACATAACACCCGGGCCACCTCGGAGCGCCAGGTGTCGACGCTGATCACCAGGTCGGTGTGTCGCGACCGGACCGCACTTACGAAGTCCGCCGTACGACGCAGCTCCTCGCGCACGTCGACGTCGTCGCCGTACCCCGCCTTCACGCCGCCGATGTCGACGATGTCGGCGCCTTCGGCGACCACCTGCTCGACCCGGTCGAGCGCGGCCGCGTCCTCGTAGGTCGACCCGCGGTCGTAGAACGAGTCGGGCGTGCGGTTGACGATCGCCATCACGGCGTGTGTGCCGGCCGGGAAGTCGCGGCCGCCGAGCCGCAAGGTGTGGGTCACGGGCCCAGCGTGGCACGATCTGCGTGTGATCTGGTTCCTCGGGCTGCTGGTCGTCATCCTCATCGGTGCCGTCGCGGTGGTCGCCGCCGGGCACGGCGGGAGTCTGGCTCCGGTGCAGGTGGACCGACCCGACGTCTTCGTGCCGGCCGACCGCGACCTGACGGCGCAGGACCTCCGGACGACGCGCTTCACGGTGGCGTTCCGCGGATACCGGATGGACGAGGTGGACAGCTTGGTGCGTCGCCTGACCATGCAGCTGGAGGCGGCCGAGGCTCCCCCGCGGGAGCCCGGCGAGCCGGACGCCGGCTGATGCGCGCTCGGCTGCGCGACGAGGTGGTCGTCGAAGTCCCGGCCGTGCGCCTCTGGGACGTCGTCACCGACTGGTCGCGGCAAGGCGAGTGGATCCCGTTCACCCGGGTACGGACGGTGTCCGGCGACGCCCGCGGGGTCGGCGGCCGGATCGAGGCCTGGACCGGTGTCGGACCCGTCGGCTTCCTCGACCCGATGGTGGTCACGGTGTGGGACGCGCCGCGCCGGTGCGAGGTCCTGCACACCGGCCGCGTGCTGCGCGGTGAAGGCGGCTTCGAGGTCGACCGGGTCGATGCGACCCGCTCGATGTTCGTCTGGTGGGAGTCGCTCGAGCTGCCCCTCGGGTCGGCCGGGATGCTCGGCTGGCGGCTCGTCGCGCCGGTGTGGCAGGTCGGCGTCGACCGCGCACTGGACCGGCTCCGGGCGCTGGCCGAAGCACACCCCGAGTCGGCGGGTAACTACTGAGAGTGACTGGTCTCGTCTCGCTCCGCGGTCAGGTTGCCGGGTCTGGCGACGTCGGCGAGCGCTGCGTGACCGGCTACCGGGACAGCGACGGCGGGCGGGCGCGGAGGCCGCGAGCAGAGGCCCGGACGGTGCACTCCGGGTCCGACCGGGCCGTCCGCGCTAAGCGTTGTCGTGCACCGCGGCAGCCGATCCCCGAGCTGGGAGGATGGGTCGATGGGTGACGCGCAGGCAGGAGCGGACGGGCGGCTGCGCTGTCCCTGGGGGCTGAGCGCCCCGGAGTACGTCGACTACCACGACACCGAGTGGGGTCGCCCGGTCCGCGACGACCGCGGGCTGTACGAGCGGCTGACGCTGGAGAGCTTCCAGTCTGGCCTGTCCTGGTTGACGATTCTGCGCAAGCGCGAGGCGTTCCGCTCGGCGTTCGCCGGCTTCGACCCGGGCGTGGTGGCCGGGTACGACAGGGCCGACCACGACCGGCTGATGGCCGATGCGCGAATCGTCCGAAACCGGGCGAAAATAGACGCCGCCGTCACCAACGCGCAGGCCCTGCTGGCGCTCGACGAGTCGTTCGCCGACCTGCTCTGGTCGTTCGCCCCGAAGCCCGGACCGCGACCGGCGACACTGTCGGACGTACCCGCCAAAACGGCCGAGTCGGTCGCCCTCGCGCGTGCCCTGAAACGTCACGGTTTCGTCTTCGTCGGACCGACCACCGCGTACGCATTGATGCAGGCGACCGGCATGGTCGACGACCACCTGACCGACTGCTGGGTCGAGACCTCCGGTTGCGGTGAGTAGCCACGTGACGCTTGGATGCAGTGATGGACTGGTCCGAGTTCACCTGGCTGCTCACCGCACTCGCCGCGGTCGAGGTGTTCCTCACCCGGCTCCGCCTGGGCAAGAAGAGCGAGCTCACCAGCGGTCGCACCGCCGTCTCGACCACCCTGCTCACGATGCACACGTCGTGTGGGGTGATCGCGCTGGCGCTGTGGGTCCCCGGGGTCGCGACCAACCACGAGACGCTGGCCTTCGGCGGCCTCGGTGCGTGGTGGCTCGTCACCGTCGCTGGTCTGCTGCTGCTCACCCGCTGGCTGCCGAGCCACGGCAAACACTCCGTTGGCAAGGTCACCGACGAGTGGAGTGAGGGGC
Organism: Nocardioidaceae bacterium; assembly: GCA_050699035.1. Classification (GTDB taxonomy): domain Bacteria; phylum Actinomycetota; class Actinomycetes; order Propionibacteriales; family Nocardioidaceae; genus WHTB01. The sequence continues at coordinate 2,915 of JBOHDE010000201.1, forward strand.
CCGGGTTGTCGCTGCTCGCCCACCTCGGCATGCTGTGCGGGGCGCTCTACTTCACCTTCGTCGTGATGACCGACCGGCTCTGACCGGTTGCAGCTAACGGCCTTCGAAAACCGGCTTCTGCTTGGCCACGAACGACCACACCGCGTTGGCGTGGTCCTCGGTGGCGCCGGTCAGCGCCATCTTGTCGCCCTCGAACGCCAGCGTCTCGTCCAGGGTGTGGGTCGCGGAGTAGTCGAGCAGGGCGCGGATCGCGGCGTACGCGACGGTCGGCCCGGCGGCGAGTGCCGACGCCAAGGCGGCGACCTCGTCCTCGAAACGGTCGGCCGACACCACGGTCGTTGCCAGGCCTAGATCGAGTGCCTCCGCCGCCGAGACGGTGCGCGGGAGCATCAACAGCTCCGCGGCCCTGGCCCGGCCGACCAGCCGGGGCAGCGTCCAGGAGATGCCGGTGTCGCACGACAGTGCGATCCCGGTGAAGGCCAGGTTGAAGCTGGCCGTGTCGGCGACGACGCGGAAGTCGCAGGCGAACGCGAGGGAGGCGCCGGCACCCGCCGCGACGCCGTTGACCGCGGCCACCACCGGTTTGGGCATCGCGGCGATGCCGGACGCGATCGGCGCATAGTGCTCCGGCACGGTCGACCACACCTCGGCGAGCGGCTTGGACTGCAGGTTGGTGATGTGCTCCTTGAGGTCCTGGCCGACGCAGAACGCACGCCCGGTGCCGGCGATCACCACGACTCGCGCCGCGTCGTCGGTCGCGGCCCGCTGCACCGCTGACTTCAGCGACTCCTTGGTGGCCAAGTCGAGCGCGTTCATGGCGTCCGGGCGGTTCAGCGTGATGCGGGCGATGCCGCCGTCGACGTCGTACAAGACGGGCTCAGAGGTCATCGGGAATCTCCGTTCGAGGCGAGGGCGGTGGCGACGAACCGCTGGGCGGCGGGCAGCAGCCGGCCGGCCTGCTCGTCGAAGAAGGTGGCGGCCTGGTCGCCCGGCCAGCGCGCCGGCAGCAGGTCGCGGGGGAGGCCTGGGTCGGTGAACAGGAACTTCCGCCACTCGTGCACAAGCCGGGACCGTACGGCGAAGGCCTGCTCGTCGGTGGGCCGGCTGCCGGCGGGCGCGACGATCCCCTCGGCATCGGCCTGCCAGTGCCGGTAGGCCCGAGCGAGCCCGTCGAGGTCCCAGGCGGTGGCGGCGAGGGCGGCCGGGTCGCCGTCGAGCTCGCTGCGGAAGCGGTGGGCGCGGATCCGGTCGGCGGCGAGCAGGCCGTCGACCTCCTCGGTGCTCTGGGCGGCCAGCCAAGTCGTCTCGGCGAGCGCGGCGTACCCCAGGAAGGACAACCCGGCGCGCAGCCGGTCTCGTGCGCTCCGGTCGGCCGGTGGCTCGACCACGAGCAGGTGCCAGCGGCCGTCCCACTCGTCGGTGCGGGTGCGGTAGATGCGTACGGCCGCCTCGTCGAGCCGGCGGGTCGCCTTCGGCGTCAGCGCGTACCCGGGACCGGACGGCAGCCGCACCGACTGCAGCCAGCCCTGGCGCACCATCCGGGACACCGCGGTGCGTACGGCAGGTGCGGCGATGTCGAGTGCGCCGAGCAGCCGAACCAGCGCGGCGACCGGTGCTTTGCCGCCCCGGGCACGGACATGATCGCCGTACAGGTCGAAGAGCGCCGAGCGTGCGTTCACCCGCACGAGTCTGCACCACCTGCGATGTCCGGCACGAGCATGGGCGCCGGTAAGGAATAATGGTGGTCACGCACGCGCGCCCCGACCCCGATCTGCAGGAACCGATGCAGATGTCGGCGGCGCTCATGACGAAAGGGGTGCGCAGATGGCGGCGATGAAGCCGCGGACCGGTGACGGTCCGATGGAGGTCACCAAAGAGGGGCGCGGGATCGTGATGCGCGTTCCACTCGAGGGTGGCGGGCGGCTCGTCGTCGAGCTCAACGCCGACGAGGCGACTGAGCTCGGCAGTGCACTCAACGCCGTGGTCGCCTGACCTCCACGCACAGCACCACCAGCGTTTTGCTCGAGGCCCCGGTTGCGCCGCCCGCGCGACCGGGGCCTCGACACGCCGACAACAGTTCCGGGAAGGACACCCATGCACGGTCTGACGGTCCGCTGGTCGCTCGACGGCACCGACGACGAGGTGATGCAGCAACTGCGCGAGTACGTACGCGACACGTCGCATGCGCGGTTCACCGACCTGAAAGGACTTCGCTTCAAGACCTGGCGAGCGCGGGCGGGGGAGTGGTTCGAGGGCTGCTACGTGTTCGAGACGCCGGCCGCGCGCGACGGCTTCCAGGCGTCGTTCGAGGAGAACGCGGCGACGTCGCCGGGCTCACAGCTGGTCGGGTCCTCGCCGGTCCTGATCGAGCCCTGCGAGATCGTCGCCATCGCCGAAGGCGCCGCCGGCTTCACCTCAGCCCCGGCGTACTCCTGACCAAGTTTTTTTGGTACGGGGGCGCCCCGTTCCAATAGGTCTGGAACGGGGCGCCCCCGTACCAAACAACGATTGGAACGGAGCCACCCACGGGTGGGGGACGCGGAGTTACGCCTTCTGGGCCAGCAGCAGGCCGTCGCCCACCGGGAGCAGGACTGGGAGCAGCGTCTCGTCCTCCGCGACCCGTTTGCCGACCTCGCGGATCGCCACCGTGTCACCGTCTCGCTGCGCCGGGTCGGCCACCCGGTCGTGCCACAGCGCGTTGTCGAACGCGACCACGCCGCCCGGGCGGAGCAGCCGCAGCGCCTCGTCGAGGTACTGGCCGTACTCCTGCTTGTCGCCGTCACAGAACACCAGGTCGTAGTGGCCGTCGGTCAGCCGAGGGAGTACGTCGAGCGCGGAGCCGGCGATCAGCCGGACCCGCTGCGGGGTGATCCCGGCCTCGGTGAACGACTCCTTGGCGAGCCGCTGGTGCTCGGCCTCGAAGTCGACCGACGTCAGCACACCGTCGGAGCGCATGCCGCGCAGCAGCCACAGCCCGGAGACACCGGTGCCGGTGCCGACCTCGACGACGGCCCGGGCCTCCAGCACCGAGGCGACGAAACGGAGCGCCGCGCCCGCCCCCGAGCCGACCGGCACCACCCCGACCTCGGTCGCGCGGGATCGCGCGGCAGCAAGTACGTCGTCCTCGGCCACGAACTCTTCCGCGTACGCCCACGTCGCAGGCTTGATCCCGGTGGCGATGGCTGCCTCCTGTGCTGGGGACCGGCACCCCGGCCCGGCGTCACTGACCTGCCCGGCAGCCTAGGGCATATCGGGGGGCATATCGGGCGGGAACCTGCGTTGCCACCGACTCGTTGGACAGCATCGGGAGCAGGCACCCGGTTTACACCACGTACGATTGAGCCTCCAAGGAGAGTCATGACGGTCGCCATCGAGACCTGGGCGGGAGGTGTCAGCGGCGTGGAGCAGCAGACTGCGCAGGCCTGGACACCCCCCACGTGGGACGAGGTGGTGCGCACCCACTCGGCGCGCGTCTACCGGCTGGCCTACCGGCTCACCGGCAACAAGCACGACGCCGAGGACCTCACCCAAGAGGTCTTCGTCCGGGTGTTCCGCTCGCTGTCGTCGTACACCCCGGGCACGTTCGAGGGCTGGCTGCACCGCATCACCACCAACTTGTTCCTCGACCAGGCACGGCGCAAGCAGCGGATCCGCTTCGACGCGTTGCCGGAGGATGCCGACCAGCGGATGCCCGGGCGGCTCCCCAACCCCGCGCACGCGCTGCACGACGCCCTGTTCGACGCCGACGTCGAGGCCGCGCTCGCGACGCTGCCGCCGGACTTCCGGGCCGCCGTGGTGCTGTGTGACGTCGAGGGGCTGACGTACGAGGAGATCGCCTCGGTCCTCGACATCAAGCTCGGCACGGTCCGCTCCCGCATCCACCGCGGCCGGGCGATGCTGCGCAAGCAGCTCGAGCACCGGGCTCCGGCCGAGGGGCGCAGCCGCTACGGCGGTGAGCGGTGATGAGCCATCTCGGTGACCGGCTGACCGCGCTCGTCGACGGTCAGCTCGAGCCGGCCGCGCAGGACAAGGCGCTGGCCCACCTCCGGCATTGTGCGGACTGCCGTGCCGCCTACGACCATGAGCTCTGGGTACGCCGGCAGCTGCACCAGCTGCCGGGCGCCGAGCCGTCGGCCGCCCTGCTGATGGCTCTGAAGGACATTGGTGGCGATGCCGCAGCGTTCCTCGACGACGACCCCGCCCGGCACTGGCGGCTACCGTCGCGCCGGGTCACCGGGATGGCGCTGGCCGGCGCCGGCACCCTGGCGGTGAGTGTGCTCGGCCTCGCGTACTCCCTGGGACCCGCGCAGGCCCAGCCGGTGCGTCCACCGGTCGAGCGGTTCTCCTCCGAGTTCGCCGGTGCGGGCGACTCGATGCCGTTCTCCGACCCCGCCGGCGGCATACTCCCGATCCTCGACCGTGAGAGCGGGCGGTGAACCGCAACCCGGTCTCGAGCGCGATGCTGCTGCTGCTCGGCACGGTCGGCGTCCTCACGCT
>JBOHDE010000202.1:0-7352 GCA_050699035.1 Nocardioidaceae bacterium
CGGGTGACGTCGATGCCCGTCGGGGCACCGCGGAACTCCAGGATCGGCACCGCGTACGCGGGGTTCTCGCCGAGCGTGATCTCGTACATCAGCCGACTGGTGCGCAGGGCGTCGGGCACGCTGCCGCCCACGAACCGGACGATCGCGGGCGCGGCCGCCATCACGAACCCGCCGAGCCCCATCGTCTCGGTGATCGCGGAGTCGCCGATGTCGGGGTTTGCGTCTGCCGGTCCGTAGCCGCCGAGGAACAGCCCTTCCGGCACCTGGGCCGGCCCGGTGAACCACTGGTCCCCGGTGCCCGACACCTGGATCCCGAAGTCGGTGCCGTTGCGGGCCATCGTCGTCACGACCGTGCTCCCCGGCAGGCCGGCCGCCGCCGCGGTCTGCAGCTTGCCGGCCGGCATCACCAGGTTGAGGAAGAAGTGGTCGTTGCCGGCGACGAACCGGACGGCCTCGGCCAGGTCGCGGCTCGGCGCCCCGCTCTCGATCAGGTCGGGCAGCAGGTCGCGCAGCAGCAGCAGCGTCCCGGCCCGGTTGCGGTTGTGGCCCTCGTCGCCCATCTGCACCATCTGCGCGACGATGCCCTTGACGTCGATCGGCCCGTGTCGTCGCACGGCGACCTGCAGCAGCGGCCCGAGCACGTCGGTCATCCAGCGCAGCCGGTCGATGACCTCGGCCGAGTACGCGCCGTACCGCAACACCTTGCCGAGACCCTCGTTGAGGGAGCACCAGGCGGTGCCGCCGTTGACCTCGTCACGCAGCTCGAACATCCACATCGACGGCGACACCACACCGGCCATCGGGCCGACCGCCCCACGCCGGTGGCACGGCTCGAGCGTGAGGTCGGCTCCGTCGGCAAGCGTCGTCTCGGCCTCCTCCGGCGTCGCTGCCAGACCCTCGAACAGCAGCGCGCCGACCAGCGCCCCACGCAGCGGACCGGAGGCGCGCTCCCAGGTGATCGGCGGGCCGGCGTGCAGGAGCTGGCCGCGCTGCAGGCCGAGAACCTCGGCCGCCGGGCGTACGTCGACCAGCTCGGCCGTGGACCGCAGCATCCGCTCGACCGCGGTCTGGTTCGCGGCGGCTCGGCGCGGGTCACCCATCACCACGGCGACGTCGGCCTCCGTACCCGCGACCGGGGGCCGCCACTCGACTTGGGTGGTGGGTACGGCCTGGGCCGCGAGCGCGTCGGCGAACAGCTCGACGCCGGCCGTCACGACCCGCGGCTCCTGGCCGAGCAGGGGAGAGGTCATCGTGGCGCTCCCACCAGCTCGACGGCCGTGCGGGCGGCGGCCGCGTTGGAGAGGTGGACGGACGCACCCGCGTCGCGGAGGGAGGTGGCCTGCCGCTCGACGCCTTGCGGGTCGCCGGTGGTGCCAACCATCGCCACGACGACGGCGACGTCACGGCCGTCCTCTGCTGCCCGCCCACGAGCGGCGGTGATGGCGGGCGCCAGCTCGGCCGCCGGGTCGGGGTGGGCGCCGTGCCCGAGCACGACGTCGAGCAACAGCACCCCGCAGTCGGGGTCGGCGGCCTCGGCGAGCATCCGCTCGGACCGCAGGGCGCCGTCGATCATCGGGTGCGGACGCCCCCGGGTCAGCCGGTCGTCGCCGAAGTCGATCATCAGGTGGCCGGGTGCGCGCAGGTCGTCGGGGAGTGCCCACTCCGGCCGGAGCGGGATGTTGGAGCGGACCTCGCCGAGCGCCTCCGCGGCGATCAGCATCGCCTCGTCGCACAGCGTGCCGCCGGCGAACAGGCCACGGACGAACAGGCCGCGAACGAACCGATAGTCGCCGGTACGCTCCCGCGGCGCCGGCCACCAGCTCGGCTCCGACCAGGTCGCTCCGGCCGCGGTCGCGATCTCCTTGGCGGCCGCGGTGAGGTCGGGCTGGTCGGGGCCGAGCAGCGCGAACAGCACCGGCTTACCGAGCCGGTCGGCGTGCGCGCGGACGACCTCGGCGACCTCCGGCGCGGGCGGCTTGCTGATCACCGCGATCAGCTCGGTCGCGTCGTCGGCGGCCAGCAGGTCGAGGGCCGCCAGCGTCGACCGACCGCGCACCTGGCTCGACAGGTCGCGGCCGCCGACGCCGAGGCAGTGGCTGACGCCGACTCCGGCCCCGTCGAGCAGGCTCATCACCTGCTGGGCGCCCGTGCCCGAGGCCGCGACCAATCCGACCGGCCCCGGACGTACGACGTTGGCGAAGCCCAGACCGACCCCACCGACCGCCGCCGTGCCGCAGTCCGGACCCATCACCAGCAGGCCGCGCCGGGCCGCCTCGTCCTTGAGCCGGATCTCGTGCGCGACCGACACGTTGTCCGAGAACACCACCACGGACAGGCCGGACTCCAGCGCGTCCATCGCGTCGGCGAACGCGTACGCGCCGGGCGTGGAGACGAAGGCCAGGGTCGCGTCCGAGCCCGCCGCCGCGGAGCTGATCGTGCGTGGCGCGGGTGCGTCACCGAACCCACTGGCCGACGGCGCGGCTCTCTCCGTCAGGTCGGTCTCGAGCCGGGCCAGCGCGCCGGCCACGGCATCGTCGTCGGCGGCGTCGACGGCGACCAGCAGGTCGGCCGGCCCGGCGTCGTCGGGTGGGTCGAATCCCATCCCCACCAGGAGATCGAGGTTGAGGTCGGTCGCCATCGCGACGAGCGCCGCGGTCACGCCGGGCTCACCGGCGACGTCGCGGCTCACCTGCATCAGGGTGACGGAGTCGTGGTAGGCGCCGGCGCGCAGCTCGACGTGCCGGGTCATCGGAACGCCTCGGCGTCGGTGCGGGTCGCGGCCAGCCCGTAGTGGACGCCGAGCAGCAACGCCCACCCGGACGTGTGGCCGACGCCGAGCAGGTCGGCGCGAGCCGCCTCGAGGTCGGTGCCGCGGTCCAACGCCCGCAGGTACGCCGCGACCGGCGGGATGCATTCACCCCGGGCGGCGTGGGCCAGCAATGCGGCCGACACCGTCGTCGTACGCGTGAACGGCCGGGCCGCGGCGACCGCCGCAACGAGACGTCCGGCCGCCGGGTGCGCCGCTGCGGACAGCGCGACCAGGGCGCCGGCGAGCACGTCGTCGCCGGCCGGGGTGAGCCCGGGTCCGAGGCCCAGCAACCGCGGCACGCAGCTGGGCAGATCTGCCGACTCGGCGTGGGTGACGTCGGGCGGCACATCGGGTGGGGGTGCCGGGACCGGGTAGGACGCAGCCTTGGCCGCGGCGGCACGCGGATCGGTCAGCACCGGTCGCGGGACGCGCCACCAGCGGGCCACCGCGACGACCTCGCCCCCTACCCGGACCCGCCCGCGGCCAACCGCGGCGGGTGCGCCGACCTCGGCCACCGGCGGAGGGGTGGTCAGCACGAGCGCACAGGGCAGGCGTACGGCGTCCGGGCCTGACACGCAGACCACGTCGGGGTGCCTCGCCGCCGACTCGACGGTGACGACGACGGCGTGTCGCGTCGCTGTCACGACCCGGCCGGTGCGCCGTGGACCGACCAGCAGTGCCTCGACCGCGCTGCTGGCCACCGCAGGCAGGACACCGCTTGCCCGGGCCGGTTCCGCAGCGCATTCCACGGCCCGAACGTAGCCGGGGCGCTAGCGTCATCCGCATGGGGAATGTTGCCAACGATCCACCCCGGACTTCGCCGGACTTGCCAGCACCCTCGGGTCCGCAGCAGTGGCCGGCCCGGGCGATGCCGGGTCTCACCGTGCGCGACGCGTTGACCGTCCCTGCGCTGACCGGCGCGCGAGTGCTGGCCGGCGCGGCGGGACTCGACCGCGTCGTGCACCGCGGCAACATCATGGAGGTCCCGGACATCCTGCCGTGGGTCAAGCCCCACGAGCTGCTGCTCACCACCGGCTATCCGCTGCGCAACACCCCGTACGGGCTGCCGGAGCTGGTCACCGAGCTCGACGACCGGCAGCTGTCGGCACTGGGGGTCAAGCTGCACCGCTACATCGACGAGCTCCCGGCGGCGATGCTCGCGGAGGCCGACCGGGTCGGCCTGCCGCTGCTCCTGCTGCCTGATGCGATCGGCTTCGACGACATCCTCAACCAGGTCCTGACCCGGGTGCTCAACCGGCAGGCGGCCGCGCTCGAACGCACCTGGGCCGTGCACGACGTACTCCTCTCGGTAGTGCTCGAGGGCGGTGGTCTGGACGAGCTGGCAGGTGAGACGGCGCGGGTGCTGGGCACGCCGGTGCTGGTGACGACCGCCGACGGGCGACCGCTGGCCGAGGGCGGTGACGCCGCGGAGCTGGGGGAGTGGCGGGCGACTCGGTGCTTCGACGCGTCGGGTCGGTTCCGCACCGAGCACGAGCAGCGGGGCATACGGGCCGATGACGGCGGGCCCGGTCAGCGGGCCGTGGTGCCGATCGTCGCCGGTCGGGTCGACCACGGCCGACTCGTCGCCCTCAGTCGGGACCGCGTCCTCGATGACGGCGACGTCAACGTGCTCGAGCGGGCGGCGACGGTGGCCGCGCTCGTGGTGACCAAGCAGCTCGCCGTCACCGCAGTGGAGGGCAAGTACCGCGGTGACTTCCTGCGCGATGTGCTGGCCGGGCGGGCCGGCGGCCGTGGCCGGGTGGTCGCGCACTGCGTGTCGCTCGGCTGGGACATCGACCGGCCGCTGGTGGTCGTGGTCGCCGAGCTCGACCCGGAGGCCGACCCGCCGCTGCGCCCAGAGCTGGAGACGGCGTTGGAGCTGCGGCCGGCCCAGGAGCGGTTCGCGGCCGGCTGGCAGACGGCGGTGCGGCGCCGCGACCCGCAGGCGGCGGTCGTCGGGTTCACCCAGGAGGTGGTGGCCCTGCTCGGCGTCCCGGCGGGCGGCGACCCGGACACCGCCGTCCGCGAGGTCGTGCGCCAGGTCGCGGGTGACGGCGGGGGCGGGCGGCGCTCGTTCTCGACCGGCGTCAGCCGGGTCGTGACGTCGGCCGACGCGCTGCCGGAGGCGTACGACCAGGCGGTCAAGGCGGTGCAGGTCGGTCGCCGGACCAACGGTCGCGGGTCGGTGGCGCACTTCGACGGTCTCGGGTCGTTCAGGCTGCTCAGCCAGATCACCGACGCGGAGGAGCTGCGCCGGTTCGTCCGCGAGACGCTCGGCGAGCTGGCCGCCGAGGACGACCCTGAGATCGCCGACCTGCGGCACACCCTGCAGGTGCTGCTGGACACCAACCTGAACGTGGCGGTGGCAGCCCGCGAGCTGCACTTCCACTACAACACGCTGCGCTACCGGATCGGCAAGCTGGAGCGGGTCGTCGGTCCGTTCACCACCGACCCGGACGTCCGGCTCGACCTGGCGCTCGCGTTGAAGGTGCTGCAGATGCGCGGGCTGCCCTGACCGCCCTCGTCAGGCGTTGAAGAACTCCACCAGGACCGGCGCGAGGACGCTCATGTCGACGTTGTGCTGCTGCCCCTCGAGCGTGCGACGCTCTCCGTGCGGGAGGGCATCGGTGAGCTGCTCGGCGGTCTGGGCCATGCCGGGGAAGCTCGCCCCGCCGTCGAGCACCAGCGTCGGCACCGTGACGGCGGCCGCCCGCTCGACCGGCAGCGAGTAGTCGCCCATCACGGTGGCGTCGTAGGCCAGGGTGTGGGCGAGTGCCTCGCTGGCCGCCCAGAACGGCTGGCTGCGCGCGCCGGCGACGAACTCCGGCGGGAGGCCGACCACCTTCGCCATGAAGTACTCGACCGCGTCGCCCCGTCGGCCCGCCGTCACCAGGTCGGTGTAGGTCTTCGCGGTGTCCTCCGGCGGCTTCGGGCGTCCGCCGGTGAAGTACGGCGGCTCCCACAGGGCGAGTTTGGTGACCGGGAGCCCGCTGGCCGCGGCCTCCAGCGCGAGCGCGGCGCCGGACGAGGAGCCCCACAGGCAGGCCGACCCGCCGGCCGCGCTGACCACGGCGTCGATGTCCTCGACCTCGCGCGCAACGGCGTACGGAGCCGTGTCGCCGCTGTCGCCCCGGCCCCGACGGTGGATGTTGTACACGGTGAAGTGTGGCGCCAACAGCTCGGGCAGCGGCAGGTTGGCGAGGTGGTCGACGGAGCCGCCGCACACCAGCACGACTGGCGGGCCTTCACCGGTCTGGTCGTACGCGATCGTGGTGCCGTCGGCCGAAGCGACGGTCTTGGTCTGGTCAGTCATGGTGCTGATCCTCTCGTGGTTCACGCCGGTTCGGCGCGTTCAGCTGTGCCGGACGTATCTCCGTCAACCGGCCCGCCCCGAAATCGACACCCCGTCCCGCCGAGGTTGCACGAATGTCCCACTCCTCCCGCAGCGCACTGGAGGACTGGCACCCCACCTCATCGACTGGCGCGTTGCGTAGGCCCGGCGTCCGGTTTGTCCCTACGGAACGCGCCAGTCGACGGCGGCAAGCCCGGAGGTGCGGGTCGGCGACGTTCATGTTCCAGATGGACGAAGTCGGGCCCGATCAGGTGGCGAGGACCCCGAGTTCGTCCATGTCGCTGCCCGAAGTGAACGAAACTGTCGCCACCAGCGACTGCAGACAGCAATTCCGTTCACTTCGTCGCGAGCAACGCGCCGAACGAGACATACGCGCAACCTCGGCGCAAGTATCGGGGGCCGGCACTGCACCCCGGGCTCAATCTTCCCAAGGTGGCCGAGTGGTCCGGAGCGGCACAGAGATTGCCGAGAGAGGGGCGGTTCGCTCGGCAGATAGTGCCCATGCCGGGCCCACGCCGTGATGTCATGGTTGCGAGCATCGCGTTCCCACCGTCGCGGGGAGGACACCGAAATGGCTGCTGGCTGGAAGGTCGTCTACGGGGGCAAGACACCGCCGCCGGGCGAGGTCGTACGCCCGGACGAACGGCTGTCGTGGGCACGCACGGCGGGGCTCGGAGCCCAGCACGTCGTGGCGATGTTCGGTGCGACGTTCGTCTTCCCGCTGGTGATGGGCCTCAACGCCCAGCTGGCGATCATGATGAGCGGCATCGCCACGATCTGCTTCCTGCTGATCGTGTCGGGCAAGGTGCCGAGCTACCTGGGCACCAGCGCCTCCTTCGTCGGAGGCGTGGCAGCGATCAGGGCCCAAGGAGGGGACTCCTCCGATGTCACTGGCGCGATCTTCGTCGCCGGTGCGGTCCTGGTCCTGGCCGGGGTGCTGATCCACTTCCTCGGGTCGGCCGTGCTGCACAAGGTGCTGCCGCCGGTCGTGACCGGCGCCGTCGTGATGCTGATCGGCTTCAACCTCGCGCCGGTCGTCGCCGACATCTACTGGCCGCAGGACCAGTGGATCGCGCTGATCGTGATGACCGCGGTGATCTTGATGGCGGTCGGGCTGCGCGGGTTCTTCGGCCGGATCGCGATCTTCCTCGGCCTGATCCTCGGGTACGTCCTGTCCTGGGTGTTCGACCA
>JBOHDE010000203.1:0-7301 GCA_050699035.1 Nocardioidaceae bacterium
AGGGCGGCGGCCGTGATCGCCTCGAGCTCCTGCCCCTCACTGCCCGAGATCGGCTGCCCGGACCCGGTGCGAGCGGTGATCAAGATGCCGGCCAGTGCGGCGACGACCCCGGTGCCGATATAGCAGGCGACGATGTACTTGTTGATGTTGATGCCCGACAGCCGGGCCGCGGTGTCGTTCCCACCGATGGCGTAGATGTTCCGGCCGATGTCGGTGTACTTGAGCAGGATGTGGGCGCCCAGCGCGACGAGGGCGAAGATCCACATCAGCGTCGGGATGCCGGCGATGGTGCCGCGCGCGATGAAGACGAACACCGGGTCGGCCCCGGTGTAGCCCTGCGCCCGGCCGTTCGACACGAGCTGGGCGAGGCCCTTGAAGGCAGCCAGGGTCGCCAACGTCGCAATGATCGGGTTGACCCGGCCGAACACCACGATGCAGCCGTTCGCCGCTCCGCACAAGGCGCCGACGGCGAGCGCGCCCAAGATGCCGAGCCCCGCGTTGCTCGACATCGCGGTGAAGATCATCGCGGAGGTGACCGACGCCAGGCCGGCGACGGAGCCGACGGAGATGTCGAGGGCGCCCAAGATGATGATGATGGTCTGGGCGATCGCGAGGACGCCGGTGACGGCCACCGCCATCCCGATGATCTTGATGTTGCTGGTCAGGAAGAACCGTGAGTTCTGGCTGCCGATCAGCGCCACCAGACCCGCCAGCGCGATGATCAGGCTGACGTTCTGCACGCCGATGGTGTCGAGGGCCGTCCGCAGCGCGCCGCGGCGCGCCGGGGCCGCCTGGTCCTCGGTCTTCGTCGCCGTCACGAGCCGGACCGTCGCTCGGGCACGTCGGCCATCGCCAGCTCCATCACACGCTCCTCCGATGCGTCTTCTCGGTTCAGCTCGCCGGTCACCCGGCCGGCCTTCATCACCACGATCCGGTCCGCGAGACCGAGGACCTCGGGCAGCTCCGACGAGACGACCAGCAACGCCATGCCGGCGGTCGCAAGCGCGTCGATGATGCGGTAGATCTCCGCCTTCGCACCGACGTCCACCCCGCGCGTGGGCTCGTCGAGGATCAGCAGCCGCGGCTCGGTCGCCAGCCACCGGGCGAGTACGACCTTCTGCTGGTTGCCGCCGGAGAGGTTGCGGACCAGCTGCTCGATCGAGGGAGTACGGACGTTGAGGGCGCTCACGTACCGCGCGACCAGCCGACGTTCGCTGTCCGACTGGACGAAGCGCCAACGGCTGAGCCGCTTCAGGCTGGTCAGCGACACATTGTCCTTGACGCTGCGCCCCATCAGCAACGCCCCCGACTTGCGCTCCTCGGGCGCCAGGCCGATCCCGACGGAGATGGCGTCCTCCGGGCGCCGGAACCGCTGCGGCTGACCGTGCAGGCGCAGCTCCCCGTGGGTGATCGGCACGTCACCCGAGATGGCGTTCGCCAGCTCGGTGCGTCCCGCGCCGACAAGCCCCGCCAGGGCGACCACCTCGCCGGCTCGTACGTCGAAGCTGATGCCTTCGACGTCCTGCGTCGCGACGTCGCGCAGCTCGAGCACGACGTCGCCGGCAACGCCTGGGGCGGTCCTCCTGAACAGCGACGAGAGGTCGCGGCCGACCATCATCCGGACGACCCGGTCTTCCGTCGCCTCGGCGGCGTCCAGCACCCCCACCCGGGCGCCGTCTCGGAGGACGGCGATCCGGTCGGCCAGCTCGAACACCTCGGGCATCCGGTGGGACACGTAGATGATGCCCACCCCCTGGTCTCGGAGCCGACGGATGAGCTCGAACAGTCCGGCGGTCTCGTGCGTCGACAGCGACGACGTCGGCTCGTCGAACGCGAGGACCTTCACACCGGACGTCAACGCGCGCAGGATCTCGACCAGCTGCCGCTGCGCCGCGGACAGCCGACGCCCCAGGGTCCCGGGATCGAGTACGTGGTCGAAACCGGCGTCCGCGATGTCGTGCCGCACCTGGTCCAGCAGCTGCCGCCGAGCGAACCAGCGCGTCCTCGAGCGCGGCAGCTCACCGAGGTAGATGTTCTCGGCGACGGTCAGCTCCGGGACGATCTCCGGTTCCTGCGCGATGACCCGGATCCCGGACCTGCGCGCCTCGGACGGTTTGCCGAACCGAACCTCGTGTCCGTCAACCAGGATCCGTCCCTGGTCGAGCTGATGGTCGCCGCTCAGCGCCTTCAGCAGGGTCGACTTCCCGGCGCCGTTCTCGCCGACGAGCGCGAGGATCTCGCCGGCGCGCACGTCGAGCGAGACGTCGATGAGGGCATGCACGCCCGCGAACGACTTGCTGGCCCGCTCGACGACGAGCAGCGTCGGTGTCACCTCGCCGTCGCTCGACTCGGTCAGGTGCACGCGAGCCCAGCGTCCTGCCAGTTGGTCGGGTCCACGATCTCGGTCGGCGCGATGGTCTCCGCAGGGAGGTCGTCTCCGTCCCGCAGGTGCTTGACGAGCACCTCGACGGCGCTGGAGCCGACCGCGCGGCCGTCGATGAACAGCGCGGACTTCATGCCGGTCGGCTCCTCGGCCTGCCACGGCTTGCAGGCGAGGTAGCCGCCCAGGGCGACACCGATGATGTTGTCCGGCTTGACTCCCGAGTTCTGCAGTGCCGTGACGACGCCCTCGACGTTCTCGTCGTTGCAGCCCCACACCACCCAGTTCTTGACGCCCTGGTTGGCGGTGATGGCGGCGCCGGCCTTGTTCTGGGCACCGGTCGGCGTGTTGTCCGTGCCGAGGTTGATCGTCTCCGGGACGTCGGACACGGTCTCGCCGAAGGCCGCGGCCGCCCCCTCGACGCGGTCGGTGCACACGGTCAGGTCCTGCTTCCAGGCAGCGATGATCCTGGTGTCGGCGGCGGCCCACCCGCTCTCCTCGTAGAGCTTGGCGGCCTCGGCACCGACCGACTCGCCCATCTGGGTGCCGTTGAAGCCGACGAACGGCGCCTCGGCCCCACTCGCGTCCTTGATGACGTCGTCGGCGGCCACCAAGGGGATGCCGGCCTGCTTGGCCGCGTCGATGACCTGCGGGCCGATCTGCTGGTCCGGGACGACGATGACGATGCCGTCGACCTCCTGGGCGATGGCGGCGTCCAGCTCGCTGATCGCCTGGTTCGCGTCCAGACCGAGGTCGGCCACGGTGATTTTCACGTCGCCGAGCTCCTCGGCCATCTCCTTGGCGCCGTCGGCCTCGTCGACGAAGTACTGCTGGTCCCCCTGCTTCTGGAGCACGGCTATGGTGATCTCGCCGGACCCCTTGGAGCCCCCGGTGGATTCGCCGCCCTCCTCCTGGCCGGACGAGCACCCGGCGGCTACGACCGCCATCGCCAGGACTCCTGCTCCGAGGACGTTTCGACGACGTCGCACGTTCATGCTAGACCTCCGCTAATAATCATATTGTTTGATTTATAGCGGATTCACCTCGCCATGGGAAGCGTGCCGGCTGCTGGCCGTCGGTGAATCAATCTGATTATCTAGACAAATGCGCGACCGCGTTGTTACCTTCGGGCGACCAGGACCGGGCCGACACTGGCCCCGCGACCGGCTTCGTTCTCCTCGCACCGAAGGACGCCGACCATGTCGAACCAGGTCTCATCAGGCACCTCGCACCGTCCACCGGAGCCCCACCGCGCCGGCCGCCATCGAGTGACGATCGCCCGCTGGGCCGCGGCGATGACCGCCCTCGTCGTCGGCGCTGCGCTCGGCCTCGCCGCGGTGACCGGACCCGCGGGGGCAGCCGAGCCGATCGACCTGCAGGTGAGCCCGGACAGCCCCGGCCTGGTCTTCAACGGCGTCGGCTCCCTGTCGGCCGGAGCGTCGTCTCGGCTGCTCGTCGACTACCCGCCCCGCCAGCGCGACGAGGTGCTCGACTACCTGTTCAAGCCCGGGTACGGCGCCGCCCAGCACATCCTCAAGGTCGAGATCGGCGGCGACACGAACTCCACCGACGGCACCGAGCCGAGCCACCTGCACCAGCGGGGCGAGGTCGACTGCGACCGAGGGTACGAGTGGTGGCTGATGAAGGAGGCCAAGAAGCGCAACCCGGCCATCGTCTTCGACGCGCTCGCGTGGGGTGCACCGGGCTGGATCGGTGACGGCGACTTCTGGTCCGCCGACATGATCGACTACCTGGTCAGCTGGCTCGACTGTGCGCGCGGACATGGCCTGCGGATCGACTACCTCGGCGGCTGGAACGAGCGGGGCTTCGACGCCGGCTGGTTCGTCGACCTCAAGGCGGCGCTGCTCGCGAACGGCTACGACCACGTCAAGGTGGTCGCGGACGACTCCTGGAGCTGGACGGTCGCCGAAGAGCTCGCCCAGAACCCCGAGTTCGCCGCCGCTGTCGACGTGGTCGGCAACCACTACATCTGCGGCTACCTCGGCGAGTACCAGTCGTGCCCCTCGACCGACACCGCCCGGTCCCTGGGCAAGCCACTGTCGGCGAGCGAGCAGGGTTCCCAGCACTACGACACCGGAGCGACCGCGTGGGCCCGGTCGGTCAACCGGGCCTATGTCGACGGTCGGATCACGTCTTCGATCAACTGGTCGACCGTGTGGTCCGCGTACGCCGGGCTGCCGTTCGAGGGCGCCGGGCTGATGCTCGCCAACGAGCCGTGGTCCGGTGCGTACGAGGTCGGCAAGAGCATTTGGGTGACCGGCCACACCACGCAGTTCACCCGTCGCGGCTGGCGCTACGTCGACGACGCCAGCCGGCGGATTCCCGGCGGCAGCGTCGTCACCCTGCGCGACCCGGCCGACGGGGCGTGGAGCAGCATCGTCGAGACCGCCGACGCGGACAGCGAACAGACGCTGAGCTACGAGCTCGCCGACGGAATGGACGCCGGCGACGTGCACGTCTGGGAGAGCGACCTGGACTCGTCGGACTCCGACGACTGGTTCGTCAAGTCCGCCGACATCCGCCCGAGCAACGGCCGCTTCACGTTCACGGCGAAACCTGGACACCACTACTCGATCACGACGACCGCCGGGCAGGGCAAGGGCACCGCGACGTCCCCCCAGTCGCTCGCCTGGCGGCTGCCGTACCAGGACGACTTCGACGACTACGCGACCGGCAGCACGCCCCGGTACTTCTCCGACCTGGGCAGCGTGTTCGAGGTCGCACCCTGCACCGGTCGTGACGGCGGCTGCCTCCGGTCGGTCGTCGACCATCAGCCGATCCAGTGGAACAACGTCGCCAACTACCCGCTGACCGTGATCGGCGACCAGCAGAACTGGCGCAACTACCGGGTGCAGATCGACGCCCTGCTGGAGCAGTCCGGCGGCGGCGTCGAGCTGGCTGGCCGGAGCACCAACGGGACCGGCGGCTACCGCCTGCAGGTCCAGGACGACGGTAGCTGGAGGTTGTGGCGCGGCGGCGACAACCGCACCCTCGCCTCCGGTGCGGCAGCCTTCGGAGTCGGGCGCTGGCACACCCTGGCCCTCGACTTCGACGGCGACCGCATCCGGGCGTTCCTCGACGGCGACCTGCTGGCGGACGTCCGCGACGCACGTCATGGACACGGGCAGGTGGACATCGCCGGCAGCCCGTGGACGACGTTCCAGGTCGACGACGTCACGGTCACGCCCCATCAACAGCCGGGCGTGCCGACGGTCGACCTGACGTCGCCGGACCGGCCGCGCGTCGACCGCGCCGGCGATTCGTTCGTCGTCTCCACCGACGTCCGGAACCCAGGCCCATCGACGAGCAGTGTCACGCCACGGATCGACCTACCGGCCGGGTGGACCGCCGATCCCGCCGCCGAGACGACCACCCAGCTGCAGCCAGGTGAGAGCGTGACGGCCCGGTGGACGGTGACGACGGCCGTCGACGCCGAGCCGGGCGGGTACGCCGGTTCCGTCGATGTCGACTACCGGTCCGACGGCGACACGGGTACGGTCAGCGCGCCGCTCGACATCCGGCTCGGTGCCGTACCCCCGGACGAGATGACCGCCAGTGCCACCAGTGCGCAGGGCGACAGCTATGCCGCGGCCAAGGCGATCGACGACGACCCGGTCACCATGTGGCACACCCAGTGGGACCCGAGGGAGCACCTGCCACAGGCGCTCACTCTCGACCTGGGCCATGCCCGCGCGACCACCGGGCTGACGTACCTGCCGCGGCAGGACGGCAACCCCAACGGGATCATCACGCGCTACACGATCGAGCTGAGCGCCGACGGCGTGGCATGGACGACCGCGGCGTCGGGATCGTGGGTCCTCGACTCCTCGGACAAGACGGTCAGCTGGGAGCAGACCACCGCCCGCTTCGTCCGGTTGACGGCCGAGGAGGCGGGCGGCGGGTACGGGTCGGCCGCGGAGGTCGAGGTCTACGCGACCGCCGAGCCGTAACCCGCGACGCCGCCGTCGCCGGGTCTGGAGACCGCCCGCCGCCGTCAAAGATTGCCCAATTGGGCAAAATTCGACCCGGTCACGCCGAATCGAGGTAGAACTTTGCCCAATTGGGCAAAGTTCGACGTCACATCAGGCCGGAGGTCCGACGCTCTTGCCGCGCCGGTACTTGACCGGGAGCGTCCGCGTCTCCGGTCCGCCGCCCTCGACCCGCCGCAGCAACAGCGCCGCCGCCTCCCGACCGAGCTGGGCGGAGTCGCGGTGGATGGTCGCGAAGCCGGGGGCCATCAGCTCGGCCAACGGCACATCGTCACAGGTCACCACGGACACGTCGTCCGGGATCGACATCGCGCGGCGCTTCAGCGTCCGGAGCACACCGACGAGCACCTGGTTGCTGCCGGCGATGAGGGCGGTCGGCGGATCACGGTCGTCGAGCAGCTGGGCCGTCGCCACCGCGCCGTGCTCGGCGCTGAACTGGCCGGCGCGGGTGACGGCCCGCACCCCCGGGTGCCGCCGCACACTCGCCTGCAGTGCGTCCGCCCGTACCCGTGACGGCCGCACGGTGGAGGGTCCCGTCACCAGGGCGATGCGCGTGTGGCCGGCGCCGACGAGGTCGTCGACGGCGGCACCGATGGCCACCGCATGGTCGGACAACACCGCGCTGGCGCCGATCGACGGGTCGATCTCGCGGTCGATCACGACGCTCGGCTGTTGCACGAGACGCAGTGCCTGCAGCGTTGCCTCGGAGGTCTCGTCGGCCAGGCTCAACAGCAGGCCGTCAACCCGCCGCTGCCGGAACAGGCTGATGTGCCGTGCATCCAGGCGTGGGTCGTTCTGGGAGTTGGCCAGCAGCATCGAGTAGCCCAGCTTGCCCAGCGAGGTCTCGGCACCCAACGCGATCTCGGCGAGCAGCGGGTTGGAGATGTCACCGACCACGAAGCCCACGGTCA
>JBOHDE010000204.1:0-7297 GCA_050699035.1 Nocardioidaceae bacterium
TGCGGGACCGGTTCGGCCGGCAGGCCACTGACCTGCGGGTGTCGTTGACCGACCGTTGCAACCTCCGCTGCCAGTACTGCATGCCCGCCGAGGGTCTCGCCTGGCTGCCGGCCGACGAGACCCTGAGCGATGCCGAGATCATTCGGCTGATCCGCATCGCCGTGACCCGGCTGGGGGTCGAGGACGTGCGGTTCACCGGTGGCGAGCCGATGATCCGGCCCGGCCTGGTCGACATCGTCGCGAGCACGGCAGCGCTGCAGCCTCGTCCGCGGATCGCGATCACCACCAACGGGCTCGGCCTAGCGAAGAAGGCCGCGGCCCTGCACGACGCCGGCCTCGACCGGGTCAACGTCAGCCTCGACACGCTGCGGCACGACCGGTTCGTCGAGATCACCCGCCGTGACCGGCTCGACGACGTGCTGGCCGGGCTGGCCGCCGCGGCCTCGGCCGGGCTGACACCGGTCAAGGTCAACGCCGTACTCTTGCGCGACATCAACGACGACGAGGGACCCGACCTGGTCGCGTGGGCGGTCGAGCACGGGTACGAGCTGAGGTTCATCGAGCAGATGCCGCTCGACGCCCAGCACAGCTGGCGCCGCGACACGATGATCACCGCCGACGAGATCTTCGAGCGGCTCGCCGACCGGTTCGTCCTGACGCCGAGCGAGGAGCAGCGGGGGAGTGCGCCGGCCGAGAAGTTCCTGGTCGACGGCGGGCCGGCGACGGTGGGCGTGATCGCCTCGGTGACCCGGCCGTTCTGCGGCGACTGCGACCGCGTGCGGCTGACCGCCGACGGGCAGATCCGCAACTGCCTGTTCGCCCGCGAGGAGTCCGACCTGCGCACCGCGATGCGCGACGGCGCGAGCGACGACGAGCTGGTACGCCGGTGGCAGGCCGCGGTGGAGACAAAGCGGGCCGGGCACGGCATCGACGACCCGAGCTTCCTGCAGCCGACCCGCCCGATGTCGGCGATCGGTGGCTGACTGACGCGGTGCTCGCCTTCGGGCGGAACCGGCGCGGCCACTGGCGCGTCGAAACTGCATGATGTCGACAGTGCGGAGACTCCTCGAGGTCAGTGTCCTCGCCTTGCTGCTGGGATCGTGCGGGGTGGTGAGCGAGGCGGTGACGGGTACGTCAGGTGGTCCGGGCGACGCGCCGCCGGCCGTCACGGTCCACAGCGGCGACACGTCGGTCGAGCTCGCGGCACGGACGTACTGCTACCGGTCGTCATGCGTCGACGGCGTGCCACCGGAGACGCTGCCGGTCATCGCCGCGGCCGACCGGCTCAACGTCGCCTTCCCGTTGGACGGCTGGACCTTCGAGGCGACGTTCGTGCCCGCCGGCAAGCAGTGCGGTGGCCGCGAGGAGACGGTCGAGCTCGAGCGCACCGGGGACACCACGCACGTCCTCGAGCCCCCTGGTGAGCCGGGTACGTACGATGTCACCCTGTTCGGCCGGGGCGACGGCGACCTGTTCGTGGACTTCCGCTGGACGACGACCGCCGCCGGCGGGCACGCGGCGCCCAGCGCGACGCTTGCGGTTCTGGCCGACAACGACGGCGACGTGGACAGCTACGGAGTCGAGATGGCGGTGACGCACTTGGCCGAGACCCCGGCGCGGGTGACGGCCGAGGTCACGGTCACGGCCGCGAACGGCCGGTCACTGACGTTCGAGCCGGTGCCGATGAAGGACCGGTGCACCCCGGCCGGCACCGTCCTGTGGGGAGGGCCGGACGCCGCAGGTCAGTCCGCCAAGGATCTCGGTCCGGCGCCGTTCACGTACCAGGTCGAATTGGTCATCGACGACGTCCGGCACGTGGCGAAGGCCCGGTGGCCGGCGGACCAGATCGTCGGCCACGAGCCCTCCGTCGCCCTCACCTTCAGTCCGGCTCTGCGGTGAACGGCTCGGTGTCGCGCAGGAAGCCGCGCGCCGCCAGGAAGTCACCCAGGCTGCCGCGATGCTCGTCGCAGGCCAGCCAGATCTTGCGCCGGTCAGGGGTGTGCAGCTTGGGGTTGTTCCACACCAGCTGCCAGGTCGCGGCCGCCCGGCAGCCACGGGCCGAGCAGATCGGCTCGGGCGTGGCGTCGGTGCCCTGGCCCGTCATCGCGGCCACACGTCTTGGGTGCGGATAGGAGCGAGGCCGAACAGCCACGGGGGGAGCCGTCCGGCCTCGCACCGGGCTCCCCGAACGACGGCCGGAGAGCGCGTCTGCAGTGTGACACTCAAGGTGGCGTCTTGCCAGGCGGCAGCATCGGGCGCGACTCGTCGAAGAAGGCCTCGGGACCGTCCGGGTCAGCGGGCGAGCCGGCGTTGGCGACCACGACGGCGATGTACGGCAGGCAGACCGCGCACACGACGAACGCCCAGCGCAGCGGACCGTCGGTCACCACGGCGAGCACGAAGCACACCGTCCGGATGGACATCGAGATGAGGTAGCGGCGCTGGCGCCCACGGACGCCTTCGCTGTGGCTGGTGCGCGCACTGGTGATGTGCACCGCGTGCCGGTCAGCCATCGTCGCCTCCTCACCGGTCCTGCCTGCCCTCAGCGTACGCCGCTGCCATGATGAGCAAGACAGCGGTGAACACCGACGAAGGGCGGCACGATGAGCAACCGCACGTACCGGGTGACCGAGATCGTCGGCACCTCGCCGGACGGCGTCGACCAGGCGGTCCGGAACGGCCTCGACCGGGCCAGCCGGACGCTGCGCCATCTCGACTGGTTCGAGGTCACGCAGACTCGGGGACACATCGTGGACGGCGCGGTCGAGCACTTCCAGGTCACGATGAAGGTCGGCTTCCGGCTCGAGGACGACGAGTAGCGGTCGATGCCGTCGTACCCAGGGGTAGGCGGTAGCGTCACCGCGAGAACCGAACCGACCGGACAGGAAGGGCGCGTCACGTGGGCAGATCGGTGTTGGTCACCGGAGGGAACCGTGGCATCGGTCGGGCGATCGCGCAGACCTTCAAGGACGCCGGCGACCAGGTCGCGGTCACCTATCGCAGCGGTGAGCCGCCGGCGGGCTTCCTCGGTGTCCGGTGCGACGTCACCGATGCCGCGCAGGTCGACGCGGCGTTCAGCACGGTCGAGGCCGAGCACGGTCCGGTCGAGGTGCTGGTCGCGAACGCCGGCATCACCCGCGACACCCTGGTCCTGCGGATGAGCGACGAGGACTGGGACTCCGTCATCCAGACCAACCTGACCGGCTCGTTCCGGGTGGCCAAGCGGGCCGCCAAGGGGATGCTTCGGCTGCGGCGCGGCCGGATCATCTTCATCTCCTCCGTCGTCGGGCTGCTCGGCTCAGCCGGCCAGGTCAACTACGCGGCCAGCAAGTCCGGGCTCGTCGGGATGGCCCGGTCGCTGGCGCGTGAGCTCGGCAGCCGCAGCATCACCGCCAACGTCGTCGCGCCGGGGTTCGTCGAGACCGAGATGACCGCCGAGCTGCCGGACGCGAAGAAGGCGGAGTACCTCGGCGCGATCCCGCTCGGCCGGTACGCCAGCAGCGACGAGGTCGCCGCGGCGGTCGAGTGGCTGGCGTCGGAGCGGGCCGGATACATCACCGGAGCCGTGATCCCGGTCGACGGTGGCCTGGGCATGGGGCACTGACCACACGCGAGAGAGCGGGAGCTTCGATGGGAATACTCGACGGCAAGCGGATCCTGGTCGCCGGTGTCACGCTCGACACCTCGATCGGCTTCACGGTCGCCAAGGTCGCCCAGGAGGAGGGCGCGACCGTGGTGATCTCCAACTTCGGCCGGGCCCTCGGCATCACCCGCCGGATCGCCGGGCGGCTGCCGCGGGAGGCGCCGGTGATCGAGCTCGACGTCACCGACGACGAGCACCTGGCCAGCCTGCCGGCGCGGCTCGGTGAGCACGTCGACAGTCTCGACGGCCTGGTGCACTCGATCGCGTACGCCAACCCGGAGACGTCGCTCGGCGGCAAGCTCCTCACCGCTCCCTGGCCCGACGTGGCGCAGGCCCTGCAGGTGTCGGCGTTCTCGTTCGCGTCGCTCACCACCGCCTGTCTGCCGCTGCTGGGCAAGGGCAGCTCGGTCGTCGGCATGACGTTCGACGCGACTGTCGCCTGGCCCGCGTACGACTGGATGGGCGTCGCCAAGGCCAGCCTCGAGTCGTGCTCGCGCTACCTCGCCCGCGACCTCGGTCCGAAGGGCATCCGGGTCAACCTGGTCTCCGCCGGTCCGCTGAAAACCCTTGCTGCGAAGGCGATTCCGGGCTTCGAGGAGCTCGAGGCGATGTGGAGCGACCGGTCGCCACTCGGCTGGGACGAGACCGACCAGGTGCCGACCGGGCGCTCGGTCGTGGGGTTGCTCAGCGACTTCTTCCCGGCGACCACGGGTGAGATCGTGCACGTCGACGGCGGCTACCACGCGATGGGCGCCTGAGCGCGATGGGCAGCTGGCTGGCCGAGCGGTTCGGCGTCACCGTGCCGCTGGTAGGCGCACCGATGGCCGGCGCTGCCGGTGGTGCGCTGGCCGGTGCCATCTCCTCCGCAGGCGGGCTGGGCATGGTCGGCTGCGGCTCGACCGTGCCGGTCGACTGGGTCCTCGAGCAGCGGGCGCTGGCCGCGGCTGCGGGGCGACCGTACGGCGTCGGCCTGCTGGCCTGGTCGCTCCCCGACCGTCCCGAGCTGATCGATGCGGTCCTGGACGACAGCGTGCGACGGCCCGCCCTGGTCTCGGTGAGCTACGGCGAGTACGCGCAGCACGTGCCGGTGCTGCAGGACGCCGGCGTGGCGGTCGCGACCCAGGCGGGCACGGTCGCCGATGCGGTGGCGGCGGTGGACGCCGGCGTCGACGTCGTGGTCGCGCGTGGTGGTGAGGGCGGCGGCCATGGTCGCAACCAGGTGGCGACGCTGCCGCTGCTGGACGCGGTCCTGGAGGCCGTCGACGTCCCGGTCCTGGCCGCCGGCGGCATCAGCGGGCCGCGCGGCGTCGCAGCGGTGCTGGCCGCCGGAGCCGCGGGTGCGTGGGTGGGCACGGCGTTCCTCACCTGCCGCGAGTCGCTGTGGGCCGACGACATGGTGAGTCGGCTGGCGGAGACCGACGAGACCGGCACGGCCTACGGGACGGTCTTCGACACGGCGTCGGCGGTCGGGTGGCCGAGCGAGTTCGGTGGCCGCGCCGTACGCAACGAGTTCTTCACCAGCTGGCAGGGACGTGAGGCCGAGCTGGCCTCGGATGCCGAGGCCAACGCGGCGTTCCGGGCCGCGGCGACGTCGCGCGACCTGTCGGCCATGGCGTTGTACGCCGGGCAGGGTGTCGGCCGGCTCGGCGCTGGGCGACCGGCCGCCGCGGACGTGGTCGCCGATCTCGCCCGCGCGGGTGACCTGCTGCGGGCGGCCGTCACCCGTCTCGGCTCCTGACCTCGTTGCCACCATGACGCCCGTGCAGACGTCGCTGGTCGAGCTCCGGGTCCTCGACGGCCCGAACCTCTACTTCCCGCGGCCGGCGGTCAAGCTCACCCTCGACCTGTCGCACCTCACCGGTGCGAGTGAGGCCGACGTACGGCGGTTCGCCGCGCGGATCGGCCTGCGCAACGTACGGCCGGGACCCCGGGTCAGCGGCTTCCGGCAGCGGTTCGCCGCGCGCGCCGTCGCCCGGCTGGTCCGTCAGGTCGCTGCGGAGGCCGGCACGGATCGGCTCGCGGTCCGGGTCCGCCCGACGGCCGACCGCGACCGGCTGGTGGTGGCATACCCGTGGCGACATCGCAACCGGGCCGAGGCGCTCGGCCGCGGCGTGGCCGACGTACTCGATGCTCTCGGCACCGCCGACATCGACGAGCTGGTCGGGCGGGCGGCCGAGCGGGTCCGGGCCGCGGACCTCGGCGCCGGTCCGCGCACGCTGCGCCCGCGGGTGCCGATCGTCGCCGTCACCGGCACCAACGGCAAGACCACGACGTCACGGATGATCGCGCACATCGGCCGCACGGCGGGCCGGCACGTGGGGTGGTCGAGCACGGACGGGATCTACGTCGACGGCGAGCTGGTGGAGGCAGGCGACTACTCCGGTCCCGGCGGCGCCGGTCGGGTGCTGTCCCACCCGGGGGTGCAGCTTGCCGTCACGGAGACCGCGCGGGGCGGCATCCTGCTGCGCGGCATCGGGGTCGTGCACAACGACGTCTCGGTCGTGACGAACGTGTCGGCGGACCACCTCGGCCTGCACGGCATCGACACGCTCGACCAGCTGGCGGAGGTGAAGGCCGTCGTCACGCGGATCACCAAGCCGGGCGGCTGGTGCGTGCTGAACGCCGACGACCCGCGGGTGATCGCGATGCGCGGCGGCACGAAGGCACAGATCTGGGCGTTCTCCCGGGACCCCGACTCGCCAGCCTTGCGTACCGTGCTGTCCGCCGGCGACCGGGCCACCACGGTGATCGACGGCTGGGTGAGTGTGCTCCGGCCGGGCACCGACGCCGACCCGCTGGTGGCCGTCGTCGACGTACCCATGACGTTGGCCGGGCTGTCCCGCCACAACCTGGAGAACGCGCTGGCGGCAACTTCGGCAGCGCTCGCCATCGGGCTGCCGCGAGAGGCCGTGGTCGAGGGCCTGCGGACGTTCGCGCCAGGGCCTGTGCTCAACCCCGGCCGGATGAACGTCTACTCGCTCGGCGACGTCACCGTGGTCGTCGACCTGGCCCACAACGAGGCCGGGCTGGAGGCGTTGCTGGAGATCATGGCCGGCCTGCGCGCGCCGGGTGGCCGGCTGCTGCTCGGGCTGGGCACGGCCGGCGACAGGACCGACGAGATCGTCCGCGGCCTCGGCGAGATCGGGGCCCGAGGCAGCGACGAGGTGCTGATCGTGCACAAGCGGGACTACCTGCGCGGTCGGGACCCCGAGACGCTGGCGGGGCTGTTCCGGGAGGGCGCGGCCGCGGTCGGCGTGTCCGGCATCGACGCCGTCGACTCGGAGCTGGCCGGCCTGCAGACCCTGGTGCAGCGCGCCGCCGCCGGTGACGTCGTCGCGGTGATGTGCCACCAGGACCGGGATCGGCTCGGCGCCTGGCTCGGCGAGCGCGGCGCTACCGTCGACACGCCGAACACCCTGCGCGCCAAGGTGGCGAAGGCGCACCCCTGACCCCCGCGACCGAGGTCGAATTTTGCCCAATTGGGCAAAGTTCCACCTCGATCTCGCGTATCCGGGTCGAATTTTGCCCAATTGGGCAATTTTCCACGTCGACCGGTGACCTGGTGACCCCTGCCGGCGCGAAGGTCCTCAGTCAGCGGGTGGGCGGGGTGAAGTCGGGGTCGCCGACGACGTCCTCGGGCCCGGACCCGGCCTG
>JBOHDE010000205.1:0-7211 GCA_050699035.1 Nocardioidaceae bacterium
TGTCGTCGTCGACCCGCACCGACACCCGTGGGTTGGTCGACGCCGGCACGTACGAGTCGAGTGCGCCGGCCATCCGCTCGGTCGGCCCGCTCACCAGGCCACGCAGCAACAGGGTGGCGGTCTGGTCGGAGTCGGGGAGGTAGACCTGGTCCGGGACCAGGATCTTCGAGGTCGAGTCGAAGAAGTACAGCGTGTACGGCCGGTAGTTGCGGTCGAAGACGTCGTGCGCGACCAGGGTCCCTTGGGGCGGGTTCGCGATGCGCCACTGGCCGTCGACCTCGACCAGCCGCAGCTGGCGCTCGAAGTCGGTGGCGGCACCCCGGGTCGTGGCCCAGGAGCCGCGCCGGTCCAGCGACCCGATCCGGTCGGCAGCGAGTCGTACGACGCCGGCGGAGCCCGCCCGCAGCGTCGGCGAGCCCTCGTAGACCGCGGTGCCGGCGTCGGGACGCCAGCGCCCGGCGGCCTCGTCGGTCATGAACTCCCTGACCACACCCGGGCTGGCCGGCTGGGCCCGCATCGCCGCGATGTAACCGCGGACGATCGTCGCGGGGTCGGCGTCCTCGGCCGGTCCGAGGGCGTCGATCTGACGCTGCAGCGGCTCCTCGTCGCCGGCGACCGCGCGCGGCCCGTCATGGACCGGTCCGCCGTCCGGCACCGACACGCAGCCGGCCGTCAGCACGGCCGGCACCAGCACGGCCAGCAGCAGACCCACCCTCGGAGCCAGGCCGGGCGGCTCGGGGCGAGCCCCGCTCACGACCGGCCACCCCCGTCGTCGAGCCGTGCGTACGGTGTGCCGACGCCACTGTGGCGGACGTCCTTCGGCACCAGCGGAAGCGGGCTACGGTCGATCGGCTCACCCGCCTGTCGTGGCAGGGTCAGCCGGAACTGCGTCCCATGCCCCAGCTCACCCCACGCCTGCAGCCAGCCGCCATGCAGCCGGGCGTCCTCGCGGGCGATCGCGAGCCCCAGCCCGGTGCCGCCGCTGGTGCGGGCACGAGCCGGGTCGGCCCGCCAGAACCGGTTGAACACCAGCGACGGCTCGTCCTTGGCGAGGCCGACGCCGCGGTCGCGTACGGTCAGCGCGGCCGCGTGGTCAGAGGCGGCCACGGTGATCGTGATGTCGCTGCCCTCGCCGTACTCGATCGCGTTCACCACGAGGTTGCGGACGATCCGTTCGATCCGGCGGACGTCGGCCTGGGCGACACAGGGCCGGCCGGGGGTGCTCACCAGCAACGGACTGCCACGCCGCTCCGCCAGCGGGAGGGTTGCGGCGACGACCCGGTTGGCGAGGTCTGCGAGATCCACCTCGTCGAGCTCGAGGGCGGCGACGCCGGCGTCGAAACGGCTGATCTCCAGCAGGTCGGACAGCAACGACTCGAACCGGTCGAGCTCGGTCTGGAGCAGCTCGGCGGACCGGGCCGTGACACCGTCGAACTGGTCGCGCGCCTCGTGCAGCACGTCGGCGGCCATCCGCACCGTCGTCAAGGGGGTACGCAGCTCGTGCGACACGTCGGACACGAACCGGCGCTGCACCCGCGACAGCTCCTCGAGCTGACGGATCTGCTTCTGCAGGCTCTCGGCCATCTGGTTGAACGACGTGCCGAGCCGGGCGATGTCGTCCTCGCCGCGCACCAGCATCCGTTCCTGCAGGCGACCTGCGGCGAGCCGTTCGGCGATCCGGCGGGCCAGCCGTACGGGAGTGACCACCTGCCGGATGACGAGGTAGACAACACCGGCGACCAGGACGACCAACAGCGAGCCCGCCGTGAGCATGGCGCGCCGGACCACGTTCAGCGCATCCTCCTGCTCGTCCAGCGGGAACACGTAGGTCAGGGCGTACGCGTCGTCGTCGGCCGGCAGCCGCACCTCCGCCGCCACCAGCAGAGCGGGGACGGTGGCCTCCGCACCGGTCGGGTCGGGCACCCGCGCGTACGTCCACGCGCTCCGCGCCGGGTCCTCGGCGATTCGGCCGAGCAGCTCGGCCGGCACCTCGGACTGCCCGATCGCGGTCGACGAGGAGAAGCTGGCGAGCGGTCCGGAGAGCAGCACCTCGTACAGTCCACTGGCCGACCCCGGCTGGCTCAGGTCGAGATGCAGGTCGTCGAGGATCACCGGGCTGCTGTCAGGGTTGCCCGGGTCAGCGGTGAGCGCCTCCTGGGCCGTGTCGAAGCCCTCGGCCGCCTGCTGCAGCGACGCCACCCGTTTGCTCTCGATCAGGTTGTCGCTGACCTGCCGCAGCAGGGTCCACCCGACCAGCACGACGACGATCGCCGACAGCA
Source organism: Nocardioidaceae bacterium (assembly GCA_050699035.1). Taxonomy (GTDB): domain Bacteria; phylum Actinomycetota; class Actinomycetes; order Propionibacteriales; family Nocardioidaceae; genus WHTB01. The sequence goes on from JBOHDE010000205.1 coordinate 2,280, forward strand.
GCACGGTGAGCAGGACGACGCGGGCCTGCAGGGAGCGGCGCCACGACGTACCCAGGCTGGTCAGCAGCGCCAGCAGCCGGCGCAGCGCGTTCATCGGCCCTTCAGGCGGGGCCGGCCTTGTATCCGACACCTCGCACCGTCAGCACGATCTCGGGATCCTCGGGATCCTTCTCGACCTTGGCCCGCAGGCGCTGGACGTGCACGTTGACCAGGCGGGTGTCGGCAGCATGCCGGTAACCCCACACCTGCTCCAGCAGGACCTCGCGGGTGAAGACCTGCCAGGGCTTGCGCGCCAGGCACACCAGCAGGTCGAACTCGAGCGGGGTGAGGTTGATCGCGATGCCGTCCCGCTTGACCGTGTGCCCCGCGACGTCGATGGCCAGGTCACCGACGGTCAGGGACTCGGGTGCCGGCTCGTCGTACCGCCGCACCCTGGCCCGGATCCGCGCGACCAGCTCCTTCGGCTTGAACGGCTTGACGATGTAGTCGTCGGCGCCGGACTCCAGGCCGAGTACGACGTCGACGGTGTCGTTCTTCGCCGTCAGCATGACGATCGGCACCCCCGACTCGAGCCGGATCTCGCGGCACACGTCGATGCCGTCCTTGCCCGGCAGCATCAGGTCGAGGAGGACGAGCTCGGGCCGGTGCTCACGTACTGCGGGCATGGCCTGGTCCCCGGTCATGCACACCACGGGCTCGAAGCCCTCGTTGCGGAGCACGATCGTGAGCATCTCGGCCAGCGCCGCGTCGTCGTCGACGACCAGCACCTTGCCCTTGGTCACCTTGGCGGTCTCCATGCGTCCTCTGCGTCCTCCGTCCCCTCGACCCTGACGTCAGTAGCGGTAGTGCTCCGACTTGTACGGGCCTTCGGCGGGGATACCGAGGTAGTCGGACTGCTCCTCGGTCAGCGTGGTGAGCCGTACGCCGAGCGCGTCGAGGTGCAGTCGGGCCACCTCCTCGTCGAGGTGCTTCGGGAGGACGTAGACCCCGAGCGGGTAGTCGTCGACCTTGGTGTACAGCTCGATCTGGGCGAGGACCTGGTTGGTGAAGGAGTTGCTCATCACGAACGACGGGTGACCGGTGGCGTTGCCGAGGTTGAGCAGCCGGCCCTCGCTCAGCACGATCACCGAGTGGCCGTCGGCGAACGTCCACACGTCGACCTGCGGCTTGACGTTCTTGTGCGTGACTCCGTCGATCTTGCTGAGGCCGACCATCTCGATCTCGTTGTCGAAGTGGCCGATGTTGCCGACGATCGCCTGGTGCTTCATCCGGCTCATCTGGTCGGCGGTGATGACGTTGTAGCAGCCGGTGGCGGTGACGAAGATGTCGGCGGTCTCGACGACGTCCTCGAGGGTGGCGACCTGGTAGCCGTCCATGGCCGCCTGCAAGGCACAGATCGGGTCGATCTCGGTGACGATCACCCGGGCGCCCTGTCCGCGCAGCGACTCGGCACAGCCCTTGCCCACGTCGCCGTAGCCCGCGACCACGGCCACCTTGCCGCCGATGAGTACGTCGGTCGCGCGGTTGATGCCGTCGATCAGCGAGTGCCGGCAGCCGTACTTGTTGTCGAACTTGCTCTTGGTGACCGAGTCGTTGACGTTGATCGCCGGGAAGAGTAGCCCGCCGGCCTTCTGCATCTCGTACAGCCGGTGGACGCCGGTCGTCGTCTCCTCGGTGACGCCCTTGATCTGGTTGGCGATCTGGGTCCACTTGCCGGGCTCGGCGGCCAGGGTGCGGTTGAGGACCGTGAGGACGACCTCGAACTCCTCACTGTCGGCGGTCGACGGGTCGGGGGCCTGGCCGGCCTTCTCGACCTCGACGCCCTTGTGCACGAGCATCGTGGCGTCGCCGCCGTCGTCGAGGATCATGTTGGGGCCCTCGCCACCCGGCCAGGTGAGGATCTGCTCGGTGCACCACCAGTACTCCTCGAGCGACTCACCCTTCCAGGCGAAGACCGGGACGCCGGCCGGCTGGTCGACGGTGCCGTCGCGGCCGACCACCATCGCCGCGGCCGCATGGTCCTGGGTGGAGAAGATGTTGCAGCTGGCCCAGCGGACCTCGGCGCCGAGATCGAGCAGTGTCTCGATGAGTACGGCGGTCTGCACGGTCATGTGCAACGACCCGGCGATCCGCGCGCCGGCCAGCGGCTTGCTGTCCCCGTAGCGCTCACGCATCGCCATCAGGCCGGGCATCTCGTGCTCGGCGAGGGTGATCTCGGTGCGGCCGAAATCGGCCAGCGAAAGGTCGGCGACCTTGAAGTCCATGGGATTCCTTAACGAAGCGGTGGTGTCAACCCCACCAGGGTAGTGGCAGCCGTCTCGAAACCCGGACTCAGGCGTTCCGGCGGCGGCGTCGGTGGTCATCCGATCATGCGCGCCGGCCTCCCGAACGGCACGGACCCGTGCCGTTCCCGACCAGCCCCACCTCTGCAGCCGTGGGGGTGATCCCACACGCGTGGGGGTGAGTACGCCGCGGCGGGCCGCATCCGCACCGGGATGCGCCGAGTGGTGGCAGATGGTGCACGAACGGCGGGCTTCTGCACCGGGATGCGCCGAGTGGTGGCAGATGGTGCACGAACGGCGGGCTTCTGCACCGGGATGGGCCGAGTGGTGGCAAATGGTGCAGGGGTGCAGCGAAACCTCAGTGGGCGGCGGGGCTCGCGGGTGGCTCGGGTCGCGGATCCGGCTCGTAGTCGCTGCGGTAGACGTCGGGCTCGAGGTAGATCACCCGGGCCAGCGGCTCCGCATCGCGGATCCGGCGCTCGGCGGCGTCGATGGCAGCGGCCACGTCGGCAGCGCTGGTCGACCCAGGCACCCCGATCTTCGCCGCGACCAGCAGCTCGTCCGGGCCGAGGTGCAGCGTCTTCATGTGGATGACCCGGTCGATCGCCGACTCGGACTCGATCGCCGCGCGGATCCGCCGAACGGCCGCCGGCGCGGCGCCCTCGCCGACCAGCAGGCTCTTGGTCTCGATCGCGAGCACGACCGCGATCGTCACCAGCAGCAGCCCGATCGCCGCCGTGCCGGCGACGTCCCACATCGCGTTCCCGGTCAGCAGCGCTGTGCCCACGCCGATCAGCGCGAGCACCAAGCCGATCAGCGCACCGAGGTCCTCGAGCAGGATCACCGGCAGCTCCGGCGACTTGGCGTTCCGGACGAACTCGACCCACCCGGCGTCGCCCCTGGCCTTGTTGGACTCGACGATCGCGGTACGGAAGGAGAAGCTCTCCATCACGATCGCGCCGCTCAGGACCGCGATCGCCACCCACCAGTACGGGCCTTCGAGCAGCTCGTTCGGGTGGCCCTCACGCACCTCGTGCCACTTGTGGTACGCCTCGTACAGCGCGAACAGCCCACCGACGCTGAACAGCACGATCGAGACGATGAACGCGTAGATGTAGCGGTCCCGCCCGTACCCGAACGGGTGCTGCTCGGTGGCCTCCCGCTGCGACCGTTTGCCGCCGAACAGCAGCAGGCCCTGGTTGCCGGAGTCGGCGACCGAGTGGATCGCCTCCGCCAGCATCGACGACGCACCGGTGAGGGCGAAGGCGATGAACTTGAGCACGGCGATGCCCACGTTGGCCAGCAGCGCGGCGACGACCGCCTTGGTACCGCCCTCAGTGCTCATGGTCGCTCATCATGCCCGACCGGCTGTGACCCGCAACAACGTGCCACGCCCGGACACTCGGACGGCTCCCCCGTCGGCCGCCGCGAACGCCGCCTGGCCCGCCCGCAGCTCGACACCGGCCTCGTCGTCGGACACCGCGAACCCGCCGTCCAGGCAGCAAAAAACCTCCGGCCCGGGTACGTCGGTGAGCGTGACCCCCAGTGCCCCCGCTGGACCCGTCACGACCGACAGCGCGAACCGCGGAGTGTCCGGCGCGAACACCCGCTCGGCACCCTCGTCGTACGCCACGACCGCGGCCACCGGCGGGACGCCCTGCGTGTGCAGCGCCGTCAGCAGCAGGTCGACGTCGACATGCTTCGTCGTCAACCCGGCCCGGATCGTGTTGTCGGAGTTGGCCTGCACCTCGAACGCCGTCCCGCCGAGGTAGGTGTGCGGCTGGCCCGGCCGTACGAGCAGGCACTGACCCGGTGCGAGCAGGTGCGGCTGCAGCAGTACCGCCAGCGACACGGCGGCGTCGTCCGGATAGTGCCGGGCGACCTCGCCGAGCATCGCCGCGGACCAGCCCCAGTCCGGGTCGTCGGCCAGCGCGGCGCAGCGCGACTCGATCTGCGCGACGGCCGCACCGGGGTCGATGCCGGTGAGCAGCCGCTCGGCCTCAGTGCTCAGCGCGGCGGCGCCGAACCGCCGGACGGAGGCGAGGGTCGGTGCGAGGACCGGCAGGTCGAGGACGTCCAGCCAGCCGACCAGGTCGTCGACCGGGCGGAAGCCGCAGAGCGCCTTGAACGGCGACATCGCGTAGACCATCTCGACCTTCGCCAGGTCGTCGGGGTAGGTCCGCAGCGGGCTGTCGCGGTCGACGGCGGCCGCCTCCTCGGCGGCGAACCCGGCCGCCGCCAATCGGCTGTCGGGGTGGACCTGCAGCGACAGCGGTTCCGCGACCGCGATCACCTTGGCCAGGAACGGCAGCCGATGCTCCCCGGCGAAGCGCGCACCGAGGTACCGGCCGGGATCGGCAGCGACCAGCCCGGCGAGGTCGACGCCGTCGAGTCGGGAGCTGTCCCGCTCGTGCGCGCCGATCCACAGCTCGGCCTGCGGCTCACCGTCCGGCGCGACGCCGAGCAGCTTCGGGATCACCTCGGTGGACCCCCAGGCATAGCGGCGCACCGGGTTGTCGAGTCGTCTCATCGCAGGGGGACTCTACGTACGTCAGCGGGCGCCGGTGACACCGAGCCCGACGCCGAGGTAGACCGCCGCGAAGCTGCCCATCGACAGCAACGAGGCGTAGCGGGCGATCTCGGGGCCTTC
>JBOHDE010000206.1:0-7151 GCA_050699035.1 Nocardioidaceae bacterium
ACCCGGCTGCGGGACCCACTCGTCGGCGACCGTCTCCGGCGGCTCGGGGCTGACGTCGAGCAGCAGCTGGCCGAGGTCGAGCGTCGTGGCGCCGTCGACCAGCACCTGGTGGGACTTGCTGAGCACGGCGAACCGGCCGTCCTCCAGCCCCTCGACCAGGTAGGTCTCCCATAGCGGCCTTGACCGGTCGAGCGGGCGGCTCATGATCCGCGCCACCAGGTCACGCAGCTGGTCCATTGTCCCGGGGCGCGGGAGGGCGGACCGCCGTACGTGGAACGTCAGGTCGAAGTCGTCGTCGTCGACCCAGACCGGGTTGGCCAGATGACCGGGGACCGCCTGGATGCGTTGCCGGTAGCGCGGCACGAACGCGATCCGGTCGCTGATCAGCGCGACCAGACTCTGGTAGTCGAAGCCGTCGCGCGGTGGCTCGAAGACCTCGAGTGTCGCCACGTGCATCGGCGTCCTCGCCGACTCCTGCGACAGGTTGGCCAGGTCAGCGGCACGCAACCGCTCCGCCATCACCCGCACCTCTCGTCTCGCGGACCCCCGGGAACCATCATCGTGGCATGGTCGTCATGCTTGGTGTGCCCACCCCGCCCGTACGTCGAGGAGATGTGATGCGTCGGTCCACCGGGTCCCTGGCCGCCCTGGCCGCCGTTGCCGTGCTTGCCCTGGCCGGCTGCGGCGACGACGGTGCGGATGCCACCGACACGACCAGCGGCAGTGGGAGCGGCAGTGGGTCCGGCTCGGGCAGCGGGAGCGGGTCGGGCAGCGGGTCTGCCAGCGGGTCGACCGAATCGCCTAGCGACGACGCCGGGGACGAGGCGCTGGAGATCGAGATCACCATCGCCGGCGGCAAGACCGACCCGGCCGGTCAACGGATCGAGGCGAAGGCCGGTGAGACCATCCGGCTCCTGGTGGACAGCGACGCGGCCGACGAGCTGCACATCCACTCCGAGCCCGAGCACAGCTTCGAGGTGGTGGTCGGCGACGACCAGGAGTTCGAGTTCCGCATCGACACGCCGGGCGTCTACGCGGTGGAGTCACATCACCTGGAGACCCAGGTCCTGTCCCTGCAGATCCAGCCGTAACGCCGACCGTGCTCGACGGCAACGAGTGGGTGCTGGCGCACGGAGTCGGCAGTGGTCGCGACCTGCCGATCCCGCCGGAGTACGCCATCATCGGTGCCTCCTGGGCGTTGGTGATCTCGTTCGGGGTGGCGGCCTTTGCCTGGCGCCGCTCGATCTTCCGCGGTGACGAGTCGGGTGTCGCGCTGCCGTCGTGGGTCACGAGTCTAGTCGACTCACCGGTCACCCAGGCCGTGCTGCGGCTGGTCGGGCTGGTGTGTTTCGGCTGGTTCGCCGCCTCACTGATCCTCGGCAAGGACCTGCTGACCAACCCGGCGTTCGGCAGCTTCTACGTCCTGTTGTGGATCGGCATCGTGCCGCTGGCTCTGCTGCTCGGACCGGTCTGGCGCTGGCTCAGCCCGATGCGCACCGTCCACCTCGGCCTGTCCCGGCTGCTCGGCGTGCCACCGGGCGAGGGGCTCCGGTCGTACCCCTCGCGTTGGGGACTGTGGCCGGGCGCCGTGGGCCTGTTCGCGTTCGTCTGGCTGGAGCTGGTCTACCCGCGCAACACCGAGCTGTTCGCGCTGCAGACCTGGGTCGGCCTGTACGTCGTGCTGATGCTGGTCGGGTCGGCGCTGTTCGGTGCACAGTGGTTCGCCAAGGCCGACCCGTTCGAGGTGTTCTCGGCGCTGGTGGCGCGGATGTCGCCGTTCGGGCGCCGTACCGACGGCTTGGTGGTGGTCCGCAACCCACTCGCGAACCTCGACGCCGTGCCGCCGCTGCCAGGCCTGGTGGCGGTGGTGGCGACGCTGTTCGGGTCGACCGGGTTCGACAGCTTCAGCGAGAGCCCGTACTGGACCCAGCTCTCCCTCGAGTACGGCATCAACGGCGTGCTGGTGCCGACGCTGCTGCTGCTCGGGTTCGTGCTGCTGGTGGGTCTGTCGCTCAGTGGGGCGGTGATGGCGGTCGGTGGCCTCGGCCACCTCGACCTCGACCTCGACCGGCGGCGGCTGCCGGCGCTGTTCGCCCACTCGATCGTGCCGATCATCATCGGGTACTTCATCGCGCACTACCTGAGTCTGCTGGTGTCGGTCGGTCAACAGACGGTGGGTCAGCTCAGTGACCCGCTCGGCACCGGTGCCGACCTGCTCGGCACCGCCGACCTGGGGGCCAACACCTTCTTCAGCTTCCACGTCACCGCGCTGGCGGTGACCAAGGTCCTGGCGGTGGTGACGGGTCACCTGCTGGCGGCCTTCGCGGCGCACGACCGCGCGGTCCGGGTTCTACCGAAGGGGCGCGAGCTGGTGGGTCAGCTCCCGCTGCTGCTGGTGATGATCTTCTTCACCGCCGGCGGGCTGTACCTCCTGCTCTCCAGTTGACCGCGCCGGCCGCCCGGCCGTTTGCCCCGTAACTGGTGTTGGCGGCGGTCGGCGCGACGACGAGGATGACAGCGCCCCGGCGCAATAACCGCGCAACTGTCCCGAGATGGTGCACGAGGCACTCAAGACAGTGCAATCTTGGGACACTTGCGCGGTTATGGCGGTTGGCGATCGGCGCGGGCGCCGCACTGGCCGGTCGGGTGCCGACGATTCGGTCAGATGCCGCAGCTGCTGGCCGACCAGAACCGGCTGGACCGGTGGTCGACGTGGGTGTGGTCGCTGTGACCCGGGTAGCCCGGACCGAGGATGCCACGGAAGCCGTGGTTGCGGGCCTGCCGCGCCAGCGTGCACAGCGAGTGCGGGCCGGAGCCGAGGTCGACGGCGTCGCCGTACAGATGCCGGCTGCTCGGTGCGCCGCCGACGGCATCGTTGCAGGCATGGCTGCGGAACCCGCTGGTCACCCGGATCGGCTGGTCGCCGAGCGCATGCCGCATCGCCTGCAGCTTCCACATCGAGACCAGCGCGTTGGCCTTGGCCTGGGCGGCCGACACGGCGCCGCCGGACCATGACGAGTTGCAGTTGTTCAGCTCGGCGTACGAGAAGTTCGCCGGGGTGCAGTCGCCGTCTTGCAGCGCGTAGATCTTGTTGAACGTCTGCGGACCGGCCACCCCGTCGGCGGACAGACCGTACGCCTGCTGGAACCGCGTCACCGCGGACTTCGTCCCCGGACCGAAGTCACCGTCGAGCGCGAGCACGCCGCCGAACCCCGCGTAGCCGGACACCCGGATCTGCAGCTGGCGTACGTCGGCGCCGGACGTGCCCTGGGAGAGCGTGCGGCCCCAGGTGTAACAGGCATCCGCGTGGGCCGGGGCGGCGACCACCACCCCGCCGACCACCCCGCCCACCACACTGCCGACCAGACCGGCGAGCAGGAGCACAACAGCAGAAAGCAGCCGAGACAACCGTCGGTGCATGGCGCACGCCTTCCCGAGAGGGGATCCTTGCGGTGACTGTAGAACTGCAGAGGGTCACCAAGGGCGGCGTCAGACCCCGATCGTGTGCCACGGCCCCCAGATCGCGAACGTCAGGCCGCGGCTGGCCTGGATGTTGACGAACAGCGTGTGCCCGTCGGTCGAGAACGTCGACCCGGCGAACTCGTCACCGAAGCGCGGTGTGCCCGTGCTGCTGACGAGCCGGTTGAGCGCGATGTCCCACAGCTGCCCGCCACGCGACAGTCCCCGGATGTAGTTGTCGACCGAGCTGTCCTCGCACACCACCAGCGTGCCGCGGGCACTCGTCGTGATGTTGTCCGGGAAGTCGAACCGCAGGTTCGCCTCGTCACGGTCGACCGGCGCCTCGAACAGGATCTGCAGGGTTTGCGACCGGGTGTGGTACGCCCAGACCTGGCCGTTGCCCCGGCCGAAGCCGTTCGCGTTGTCGTCGTCCGAGTCGTCCTCGGCCGGCCCGCCGCCCTGCGTCGAGGTGAAGTAGACGACGTTGTCGTCGTACACCTGGCCCTCGAGCCGGGAGAACAGCGCCGCGCCCTGGGCCCGCCCCTGGTCGCCCACGTAGACGAGCGCCGCGTCGTTAGTCGTCGGAGCCACCTGCCCAGGTGTGTACGGGAAGGACGGGTCCGGGTCGTCGATGTCGACCCACTCGACCTGGTACGTCGCCCGCCGGCGTTGGGCCGCCTCGAGGTGGATGTTCGGCTGACCCTTGACGGCGAGCATCTGCAGTCGGCCGTCGTTGTCCAGCTTGCCCGTGTGCATCGGGTTGGTTGCCGGGATGTAACGGTAGAAGCCCGAGGGGAACTCGAAGTTGTCCTCGGTCAGGTAGAGGATGCCGTCGACCGGGTCGAAGGACACCGCCTCGTGCGCGAACCGGCCGGCCTTGGTGATCGGCTGGCGGTCCGACTGCCCGTCGCTCGGCACCTCGAAGACAAACCCGTGCCGCTGGGTCAAGCCGACGTTCGACGCACCGGTGAAGTCAGGTCCGACGTCGGGACCGTTGATGGTCTCCTCGCAGGTGATCCACGAGCCCCACGGCATCACGCCGCCGCTGCAGTTGAACATCGTGCCGTTGAGGCTGGTGAAGGCGTTGACGACCTCACCGAACTTCGTGACCTCGATGGTGGTGCAGCCGGCACCCGCCATCGCGTCGTACGGCGTGCCCGGGCCGAACGCGGGCGTGTTCGGCGAGTTCGTGATCTCGTGGTTGCGGACCAGGATGACGTTGCCGTCCCGTCCGCGGAACGCGCCCATGCCGTCGTGCCGACCCGGCAGCGCGGTGCCGTCGTCGAGGAGGACCGGGGTCTCCGTGTCGTGGAATGAGCGGTACGAGAAGCCCGCCGGCAGGTGCAGCCGCACCGTGCCGTCTCGCAGGTCGGGGACCGGCACCAGGTCGCGACGGCGCGGCGCCCGTCCGGTGCCCGCCTGCGCCGACACCAGCCCGGCGAACGGTCCGCCGACCACGGCCGTCGCCGCTGCCGCGGCCCCACCTGTGAGCACCGTGCGTCGCTCGACCGACATGGCATCCTCCTGGCTGCAGCGGAATAGGGCCCCCTCGCACAAGGTAGCCCTCGTCCTCGCTCCCGTCAGCCCCCCGACAGACGTACCTCGAAAAGCGCCTCGAGCCGAGCCGCGGACTCGTCGTACGAGGTGTGCAGGACGCCGGTCATGCCGAGCGCCGCGGCGGCTTCGACGTTGTGCGCCTGGTCGTCGACGAACACGCACTCGGCCGGCGCGACGCCGAGCCGTCGGCACACCAGGGTGAAGATCGCCAGCTCGGGCTTGCGCAGGCCGACCTCGCCCGAGATCACCACCTCGTCGAACATGTCGTCCCAGCCGTCGCGCTGGTAGTCGTTACCCCACGAGTTCGACAGCAGGGCGGTGCGGAGCCCCGCGGCACGAGCGCGTACGACCAGTGCGCTCATCGCCGGCGCGTCGTCGAAGGTAGCGAACATCCGCTGCAGCAGGCCCTCACCTACGACGTGGATGCCGTGCGCGGCCGCCCGCTCCGCGAGCATCCGCTCGAACTCCGGCTGGCTCAGCTCGCCACGCTCCAGTGCATGCACCGGGTTGGGCTGCTGGGGGTCGGACCGCTGAGTGCCGGATTGGGCCGGGTCCAACCACGAACGCATCGCACCGAGATAGGCCACCACGTCGATGCCCTCCTGCTCGGCCCACCGGAGGGTGGCGAGGTCGAGCCGCTCGGTCAGCACCCCGCCCCAGTCGACGACCAACGCCCGGAGGCTCACCTCGACCGCGCCCGGATGTGCTCGTCGGCCGCCGCCGTCGTGGCGCGGAGGTTGTCCATCAGCCGCCTGAGCTCGGGCATCGTCATGCCGCTGGCCTTCGCGACCTGGGCCGGGACGTCGGCGAGGTTGGCGAGGGTACGGCTCCCGGCGCGGGTGAGGCTGACCTGCACCCGCCGCTCGTCCGCAGGGTCGCGCTCGCGGCTGACCAGACCCTTCGCATCGAGTCTCTTGAGCAGCGGCGAAAGGGTGCCCGAATCGAGCCGCAGCACCGCTCCCACCTCGTTGACACTCATCGGGCCCGACTGGCCCAGCACGATGAGCACCAGGTACTGCGGGTACGAGAGGTCGTGCGGCGCGAGCAGGTCGCGGTAGAGCGCGTCGTACGTGCGGGCCGCCGCGTGCAGCGAGAAGCAGACCTGCTGCTCGATCTTGATCGTCCGTGGCGCAGCCGATTTGCGTGGCGTCATGGAATCAGTCTACATTAAATTGTGCACAATTTAGTTGCGATACGCTGATCTTGTTGACAGACCCGGAGGACATGATGAACGCCGTCTACACGGCCTCAGCCACCGCCAGCGGCCGGGAGGGGCGCGCGGTCAGCTCGGACGGCATCCTCGACGTCATGCTGGCCACTCCCGCCCAGCTCGGCGGCACCGGCACCGGCACCAACCCGGAGCAGCTGTTCGCGGCCGGGTACGCCGCCTGCTTCGCCAGCGCCATGGGCGTCGTCGCCCGGACGATGCGGATCGACGCGTCGGAGGCATCGGTGACGGCCGACATCGGCCTGAAGGGCTCGCTCGCCGCTGGGTTCGCACTGGAGGCGGTCCTCCGCGTCGAGCTGCCGAGTCACCTCGAGGGCGAGACCGGCCACCAGCTCGTCACGAAGGCGCATCAGGTCTGCCCGTACTCCAACGCGACCCGGGGCAACATCCCGGTCGAGATCATCATCGACTGACCACTAGCCGCTCCCCACGTAAACCGTGGCCGATGGCGACGACCCGGGGCGGTGACCGGGTGCCGGAGACCGGACCCGGATGCATTCTGCGGACACATGTCGGCAGATCACGTGCCGCGGACGGATCTCGGCGTGCCTGGGTGACTTCACCCCTCGAACCGTCACTTTCGGCCCCGATTCCGGGCTCAGAATGTCGGTTCGGAGGGTGAACTTGCGGCTGGCGGGCACGACCGCCACGGTTACGTGGCACATGGCGACCGGCCGGGGCGGAACGCGTAGACAGCCGCCAGCCGGATCCGCGTCGTCAGCAGGTACGCCGGGAGGCGGCTCAGCAGGGCCTTCGACGGCCCGTACCCCTCGACGACGCCGACCGCACACCGGTTCGCCCGCTCGACGGAGCACCGCCCCTGCACCGACCTCAGCTCCAGGTGCACCAGCAGGTTCGCGAGGTCGAGCGCCGCCTCGCCGGCCGCCGCCAGGTCGAAGTCGAGCAG
>JBOHDE010000207.1:0-7137 GCA_050699035.1 Nocardioidaceae bacterium
TCGCCAACAACTCATCCAGCAGGTCCTGCCCGACCACGTCGGCATACTGCTCCCACACCGACGGAACCACCGCATCCTTGAACGCCTGCCGCTCCGCATCACTCAACTCGGTGATCGTCGTCTCGCCCGACTCGGTGATCACTTCCTTCGAGTGTGCGTTGACGTCCTCGGCGATCTCCCGGTTGTACGCGCTGGCCTCGTCGGCCGCGTCGGTGACGATCTTCTGCTGGTCCTCGGTCAGGCCGTCGAGGAACTTCTTGTTGATCACCAAGATGTAGCCCACATAGCCGTGATAGGTCTCCGTCATGTGGGACTGCACCGAGTACATGTTCTGCGACTCGATGCTCGAGTAGGTGTTCTCCTGGGCGTCGATGACGCCCTGCTGCAGCGCGCTGTAGACCTCGGCGAACGCCATCGGCGTTGCCTGTCCGCCCCATGCCTCGATCTGGCTACGGAGTACGTCGGACGGCTGGATCCGGAACTTCAGTCCCTTCAGGTCAGCGGGGGAGTGCATGGGCCGGTTGGACGACAGGTGCTTGAGCCCGTTGTCCCACAGGCCGAGCACCTTGATGTCACGCTTGGCCAGGTCCTCGTTCTCGTAGATCGCCTTGCCCACCACGGTGTCCGGGCTGAACACCTCCGGGATCTCGTCCACCGAGTCGAACAGGAACGGTAGGTCCAGCACCTGCAGCTGCGGCGCGATCGTGCTGAACTTCGCCCCCGCCGGCGCAAGCATCTGCACCGCACCGCTCTGCAACGCCTGCAGCTCGTCCTCGTCGCCGTACAGCTCGGAGTTCGGGAAGATCTCGACGGTGATATCACCACCGGACTCCTCCTCCACGATCTCCTTGAACTTCTCCGCCGCCTTGCCCTTCGGCGTGTTCGGCGTCACCACATGGGAGAACTTGATCGTGTACGTGGCGTCGCCAGACTGCTGACCGGCGCCACGAGAACAACTGGCCACCGCAAGGCAGGTCGTCAGCGCACTGACGAGGAGAAGCATGGTCTTGGATCTGTTCATGATCGACTGACCTTCCTGAAATCCGGAGTCGCCGGGGTCACGCGGGATCACGTGGCCCGAACCGCAGGAGACAACAGATATATTAGATGCTGACGGCCGTCAAGCCTTCCTACGTGCCGGGACCGCCGCCGTTCGGTACTGCCCGTGCTCTCCGGGCACGCTCGACTTCCTCGACCGCGACCCAGTGGTCGTCGGCCACCCAAAGCTCGGCAAACGCCTGTACGGCCGCTTGTTCCAGGGCGGGGTGATGGTTCGGACTGGCTTCGTTGACCGACGCCTTGATCGACCTGCTCACTGTTGGCGGCAGGGCGGAGATCGACGCGGCAAAGGCGCTGACGGCTCGGTCGAACTCGTCTCGAGTTGGCGTCAGGTTGACCAGGCCAACCCGTTTCGCCTCTACGGCGCGGAGCCGGTCACCGGTCAGCAAGAGCTGTAGTGCGCGGGACCGGCCGACCAGATCAACGAGGCGCTCGACACCTCCCCAGGCAGGCATAATTGCCAACTGGGATTGGTTGAACGCGATCATCACATCGTCGGCGGCGATGCGAAAGTCGCAGGCGACGGCGATCTCGGCACCCCCACCGAGAGCGTGGCCGTTGAGGGCGGCGATGGTCGGAATCGCCATCGTGGAGATGCGGTCCAGCAGGCGGCGCATCCGCAGCGCCATGTCGACGGCGGAGTCCATCGAACGGATGGCGGACAGTTCCTTGAGGTCACCGCCCGAGACGAAGGCGCGCTCGCCGGCTCCGCGCAGGACAAGCACGGCCGACCGCCCTTCCTCGACCCGGCTCAACGCTGTTTCGAGCTCGGCGATAGTGCTCCGTGCGATCGCGTTCCGCACCTGCGGTCGGTCGATCCGCACAGTCGCCACGGCTCCGTCGTGCTCGATGCTGACGTCGGGCATCCGCGGTCTCCTCATGATTGCTTGCCTTGGGTATCTGATATATCTTGCCCGCCATGGTGAGCTTCGACAACGCTCGAGGGGCAGATCGGCGCGTGGACGACCCGTCGACGGAGTCCGGCATCCCGGTTCGCGCGCTGTACGAGCGCGGGTCCACGACAGATCCGCGCGACGCTCGACCTGGTCAGTTCCCGTTCACCCGCGGCAACTTCGCGGGGGGTTACCGGGATCGGCTATGGACGTTTCGTCAGTACTCGGGGTTCGGGACTGCGGAGGAGTCGAATCGACGCTACCGATATCTGTTGGAACAAGGAGGGACCGGCTTGTCAGTCGCCCTGGACCTGCCGTCCCAGATCGGCTATGACTCCGACCATCCCGACGCCCAGGAGGAGGTCGGGCGGGTAGGGGTCGCGATCGACTCCCTGCGAGACGTCGAGCTGCTGTTCGACGAGATCCCGCTGGGGGAGGTCAGTACGAGCTTCACCATCAACGGGACGGCTGCGATCCTGTTGGCGTTCTACGTCGCTGCCGCGGAGAAGCAGGGGGTTCACCGCAGTCGACTCCGCGGGACCATTCAGAACGACATCTTGAAGGAGTACGCCGCGCGGGGTACCTGGATCTGGCCCCCGCAACCTTCGCTGCGGCTGATCGCCGACACGATCGAGTTCTGCGCCGCGGACGTACCCCGTTTCAACGCGATCTCGGTGGCCGGTGCGCACTTTCGAGACGCTGGGGCCACCGCCGCGCAGGAGATGGCGTTCACGCTCGCCGACGGGGTTGCCTACTGCGACGAGGTCGTGTCACGCGGACGGCTCACGATCGACGACTTCGCTCCGCAGGTGTCGTTCTTCTTCTACACGCACAACGACTTCTTCGAGGAGATCGCCAAGTACCGTGCCGGCCGCCGACGATGGGCACAGATCGTGCGTGAGCGGTACGGCGCCAAGGACGACCGATCCTGCATGTTCCGGGTCGGCTGCGTGTGCGGCGGTGCATCGCTCCATGCGAAGGAAGCTCAGAACAACATCGTGCGGGTGTCATACGAAGCGCTGGCTTCGGTGCTCGGCGGGGTTCAGTCGATGTTCACCGCCGCGTGGGACGAGCCGTTCGCGCTGCCGACCGAGGAGACGACCACGTTGGCCCTTCGTACCCAACAGATCCTCGCCTATGAGACCGGCGTGACCCGGACCGTCGACCCGCTTGGCGGTTCCTACTTCGTGGAGGAGCTCACGGACGCGATGGAGGAACGCATCGTCTCGATCATGTCCGAGATCGAGGATATCGGGGGAGTAGTGAGCGCCATCGAGACTGGTCAACTCCAGCAGCTCATCGGCGACACCGCCGCTGGGCGCCAGACCCGCATCGAGTCGGGCGAGGAGGTCGTCGTCGGTGTCAACAAGTACACCTCTGACACGGGCGTACCCGACATCGAGGGGTACGAGCTCGACTCAGCTGGGGTCGAGGGCCAACTGTCACGGCTCGCCGAAACGCGCCGTACGAGGGACGCCCGAGCCGCCGTGGAAAGCCTGCGAGTGCTGGAGCGGAGCGCGCGAAAGGACGACGTCAACCTGATGCCCACCCTGGTCGACTGCGCGACGGCATATTGCACCCTGGGCGAGATCTCTGGTGTGCTCCGCGACGTGTGGGGCGAGTTCCAGCAGCCGAAGGTGTACTGACATGCCGGTGCGGGTTCTCATCGCCAAGCCAGGCCTCGACGGGCACGATCGGGGCGCGAAAGTTGTCGCCCGGGCGCTCCGGGACGCCGGGTTCGAGGTCATCTACAGCGGCATCCGCCAGCGTCCCTCGGAGATCGCGGCGGTCGCAGTCGACGAGGACGTCGATGTCGTCGGCCTCAGTGTGCTCAGCGGCGCACACCTGGGTCTGACCCGCAAGGTCGTCGCCGCGTTGTCCGACCGCGACGCCTCCGACATCCCGTTGGTCGTCGGTGGGACGATCCCCGCTCGGGACCACGCTCGACTCATCGAGGCGGGAGTTGCAGCGGTTTTCGCAACCGGCACGACGAAGGCCGAGATCGTCGCGGGCATCCAACGCGTGCTGTCCACGCAGCCGCACGACGAGGGTCGGTTCGACCATGTCTGACTCAGGTGCACTCGTGACGAGCCCGCTGGAGGGTGTCCGCGTCCTTGACCTCAGCCGGTTCCTCGCCGGGCCGTACGCGAGCTGGGTGCTGAGCGAGCTGGGCGCCGACGTGGTGAAGGTCGAGGACCCGGACCGCCCCGACGAGGCGCGGACGATCGGACCGTTCTTCCAGCACGGCCAGTCGCTGTACTTCGCCGCCCTGAACAGTGGGAAGCGGTCGCTCGCCGTGCGGCTGCGGACCCCATCGGGACGCGAGCTGCTCCGGGACCTGGTCCGGACTGTCGACGTGGTCCTCGACAACCACAAGCCGGGGGTGATGGAGCAGCTCGGCCTTGGCCCCGTCGACCTGAGCAGTGCAAACCCGGCGGTCGTCACCTGTTCGCTGAGCGGGTTCGGGGCCACTGGCCCGTTGAGCCAGCGGGCTGGGTACGACTACACTATCCAGGCGCTGAGTGGGGTCATGAGCATGACAGGGGAGCCCGAGGCGCCGCCGGGGAAGGCCGGCATCTCGTACGTCGACCACAGCGGTGGCCTCGCCGCCGCCCTCGCGGTCTGCGCGGCGCTCGTCGGGCGGTCACGATGCGGTAGGGGTGGGCACATCGACCTCGCGCTCTATGACGTCCAGATGTCAATGCTTTCCTACCTGGCCGCCTGGCAGCTCAACGAGGGGTTCACCGGGGAGCGCACCCCGTCGGCCTCGCATCCGTCGCTCGTTCCGGCCCAGAACTTCGCCACAGCTGACGGGTACGTGTCGATCTTCGTCGGCAACGACGCGATGTGGAGACGCCTGACTGAAGCCGTGCCGGACCCTTACCTCTCGGCTGCACGGTTCGGCACCAATGCGGGGCGGCAGGACGGCCGTGCCGGGCTCCTGGAACGCCTCGGCGAGTTGGTCGCGGCGCGTCCGAGCACGCACTGGGTCGATCTCTTCGAGCGCCATGCCGTGCCGTGCGCTCCGATCAACGACCTCGAGCATGCCCTGACCGAACCACAGATCGTGGACCGGCAGCTGGTCGCCTCGGCTGACCATCCCGTGTACGGGACGTACCGGTATGTCAGTGGGCCGCTCCCGCGCATGCGTACTCGTGCCGCTGGGCCAGCACCTCTTCTCGGCGAGCACTCGGCCGATGTCCTCGCCGAAGCGGGTCTGTCCGGCGTCGACATCAACAACCTGGCCGCCGCCGGCACCATCGCCACCAGCCGCACCTCTTCCGTGCCGACCGAAGTCGACCAACCCGAAGGGGGTCGCTGATATATGTTGCGAGCATGCCGTTGCAACTCCCGGCTGCGCCGCCGTCGCGGCTGCAGGTGATCACGTGAATATGTCGGGGGACGCCTGGCAGGTTCCCACCGTGGTCGGTAGCGCCCGCCGCAGGTTGGGCGGCACGGTGCGTGACCGCGCTGCGCGGGAGCTGCGCGACCGGATCCTCGTCGGCGACCTTGCGTCGGGTTCACGAATCGACCTGGACCAGCTCGCCGCCGAGTTCGGCACCAGCCGGACACCGGTCCGTGAAGCGTGCCTCGAGCTGGCACACGAAGGGCTCGTCCGGGTCGCACCACGAAGTGGGGTCACCGTTATCGGCGTAACGCCCGAGGATACCGTCGAGAACTTCGCTGTGATGGCAGTGCTCTCAGGGGTCGCCGCAGCGTGGGCTGCCGAGCGCATCACTCCTGACGAGCTGAAAGTGGTCCGCGGGCTCCGGACGTCCGTGATCGCGGCGGTCGAGTCGGAAGGCGACATCGCGACGGCGAACTGGGAGTTCCACCGGGCGATCAACCGGGCGAGTCGGTCGCCACGTCTGCTTCGCCTGCTCAGCCAGACCGGCCGGATGATCCCGATGAGCTTCTTCCGGGTGTTCCCCGAACAGATCCCGTGCAGCCTCGAGGACCACGACGCCCTTGTCGACGCTCTGACGGCGAGAGATCCGGCCTCTGCGCGGAAGGTGACCGAGCGGCACTTCGCGGAGTCCGGACGCTTGGTATCCGCACACCTCGAGGCTGGCGACTGGACGCCGGCAACTAGGGTTCTCGGCTCTCCGATGTAGCGCCGCACCGGATCGTGCCTGGAGAGTGACCTGAGCTGGAGCGACGCCGGCGCTCAGCGGTCATGACGGGATTCGGAGCTCGAACGCGAGGAGCGCGGCGCGGGCCTGCTGGGGCGCAGTACCTTCGCCGACCGCGTCGAGCGCTGCTCGCCAGGTGGCGGCGAGCACTCGGCCGAGAATGGGGGACACCGGGGTGGCGCTCACATTCAGCATCTCGGCCAGCCGGTCGTGTGCTGCCCCCGTGGGCGGAGCTCCCAAGAGGTGGAGGAAGCCTTCGCGGACGGCGAAGTCGAACCCAACCAGCAGCGCGGCCGTTACGGCCGCGGAGCGATCCGATGCTGGCGTCGTCGCCGCGAGGGCGCCTTCCATCCGGTCCAGCAGTCGCTGCTCGACGTCCTCCCGCACGAAGGTGTAGAGCCCGAGCTTGCTGCCGAAGTGATGGTAGAGCGCGCCGGTGGTGACTTCCCCCGCCGCCGCCAGCTCGCCCACCGTGACTTCGTCGAAGGGGCGCGCCCCGAATGCCTTGACCGCGGCGAGCGCGAGCCTGCCCTTCGGGGAGGTCGATACCGGGATCCACTCGCGCATAGGGACATAATGTCGTTATGCTTTGAGTTAATCCAGTTACGACACCCAAGGATGCGCCATGAAGCTTGAGTTTCTGTTCGTCCCGACCTCCGACCTGAGCGCGTCGCTCGCCCTCTACCGCGATGGCCTCGGCTTCACCGAGGTCTGGCGCGAGGGCGACACGACGGTCGCGCTGACCCTGCCCGGCTCCGATGTGCAGCTCATGCTCGATGCCAACGACCCCAAAGCCCCGCTCGGGCCAGTTTTCGTCGTCGACAGCGTCGAGGCCTTCCACGCGGCCCGGGCGGAGTCACTCACCGTGGTCGAGAAACCCTCGGAGATCCCTGGTGGCTTCATGGCCACCTACCAGGACCCCGGCGGGGCCACCCTCTACGTCATGGACCAGTCAACGGACTCCGCCACCCAGTAAGGGCGGTGGGCTCAGACGCACCGCGCCATTGCCTGCCTGGGCCACCCGTCGAGGCGCGCCGACGGCAACGAACAGG
>JBOHDE010000208.1:0-7121 GCA_050699035.1 Nocardioidaceae bacterium
CGCCGATCCAGCCGACCGCCAGGCCGGCGCTGTCAGTACTCGTGTCGGTCATCTCACCCCAATGCAATCGTTTGTAATAACGTAGGTCAGGGCCTTCCGACCGTCAAGCGAGCAGCAGCCCACCCCGGCCCGGACAGGCACGAGCCCCGCCGCAAAGCCAGTCCGCCGGAGTCGTGTCGCGTGCTGCCCCTAGACCGACGCACCGTGCGTCCAGTGGGCCTCTGCAATCGACTGCAGGTACGGTACGTTCGGACTGATCGAGCGGGCCGACAGAGGAGTCGCGGTGAGCACGAGGCTGGTGGTCGGAGCGTTCACGCCTTCCGTCCTGGTCGCCCCACCGGCCGTCGGGGCGGCCTGATGCCCGATCGAGCCGGTAAGAAGGGATCTAGGATCCGTTCTGTGCAGACACCAACACTTCGGGACGTGGCGCACGCGGCCGGTGTCCACGCAGCCACCGCATCGCGGGCCCTGAACCCGGAGACCCGCCGGTTGGTGAACGCCGAGACCGCGCGCCGGGTGCTGCGGGCGGCGGAGTCGCTGGGGTACCAGCCGAACCCGATCGCGCGCAGCCTGAAGACGGCGAAGTCACGCACCATCGGGTTGGTCATCCCCGACCTCACCAACCCGTTGTTCCCGCCGATCGTGCGCGGAATCGACGATGTTCTCGGGTCCGCGAGCTACAGCACCCTGCTCGTCAACACCGACAACGACCCGGACCGCGAACGGTCCCTGGTCGACTCACTGCGCTCGCGCCAGGTCGAGGGCCTGATCGTCGCCACCGCGCGTCTCGACCATCCGCTGCTCGAGCAGCTGCACAACCAGGGCGTGAAAATGGTCCTCGTCAACCGGCGGGCCGACGGTGTCGACGTGCCGACGATCACGGCCGACGACGCCACCGGTATCGGGCTGGCCGTCGCCCACCTCGCCGGGCTGGGCCACCGCCGCATCGCCCATCTGGCCGGGCCGCAGACCACCTCGACCGGAGTGATCCGGGCCAAGGCGTTCCAGAACGCCGTCCGTGACCACGGCCTCGCGGACGACCCGGCGCTGGTCGTCTCTTGCGACTTCTGGACCGAGGCCGAGGGCGCCGTAGCACTCCGCACGGTTCTCGACTCGAAGACGGAGTTCACGGCGGTGGTGGCCGGGAACGACCTGATCGCCCTCGGCTGCTACGACGTCTTCGCCGAGCGCGGGATCACCTGCCCGGATGACATCAGCGTGGTCGGCTTCAACGACATGCCCTTCCTCGACAAGCTGCAGCCGCCGCTGACCTCGGTCGGCGTGCCGCACCACCAGATCGGCGTCGAGGCCGCGCGGATGCTGCTGGAAGCGATCAACGAGCCGGACCGCCCGCCCCGCTCGGTGCTGCTGCCGCTCGCGCTCAAGACGCGCGGGTCGACGGCCCCGCCCCGGTGATACACCGCCTGCAGCTCAGTGGGCGCGGTCGACCAGCTGGTTCTCCAGGTGTCCGAGCGTCTCGATCTCGATGCGTACGACGTCACCCGGTTTCAGCCACTGCGGGTCCGACGCCCCCAGCGCCACCCCGGACGGGGTCCCGGTGAGGATCAGGTCGCCGGGCATCAGGGTGGTCGCGCGCGAGGCGAACGCGACCAGCTCGGCGACGCCGTGGATCATCTGCGCGGTCGAGGCATGCTGGCGGCGCTGCCCGTTGACGAAGCTGCTCAGCTGGAGCCCCTGGGGGTCGGGGACCTCGTCGGCCGTCGTGACCCACGGGCCGATCGGGCAGAACCCGTCGAAGCTCTTGGCGCGGGTCCACTGCGACTCCGAGGTCTGGATGTCGCGCGCGCTGAGGTCGTTGGCGATGGTGTACCCGGCGACCTGGTCGAGTGCCCGGTCGACCGGCACATCGAGCGTGGGCTGCCCGATCACGGCGGCAAGCTCCACCTCGTAGTCGACCTGGGCGCTGATCGACGCATCGAGCGCCACGCGGTCGTACGGGCCGGTGAGCGACGACGGCCACTTGGCGAACAGCAGCGGCGTCGGAGGTGCCTCCCACGACACCTCGGCGACGTGGTCGCGGTAGTTCAGGCCGACGGCGACGATCGCCCGCGGGCCGACCAGTGGTTGACGCAGGTCGACCTCCTCGACGGGGACGGCGTCGCCGGTGCCGACCAGCGTGCTGAGGTCGGCGTCCGCGAGCTGCGAGAGCAGCTCGGCGCGGCGACCGAGCAGCTCGAGGACGTCCGTGTCCTTGCCCGCGGCGAGCACCCCGGCTCGGACCCAGTGCCCTTCGTGCTGGATCGCCGGCTCGACGCGGTCACCGAACAATGCTCGTGCTACACGCATGTGCTCCTCTTCTCCTTGGATGGGTGCGGGGTCAGGTCGACTGACCGGCCTGCTGGGCCATCACCGCCGCAAGCGTCGCCTGCAGGTGCTGCTCCTCGATCCTGGCCGCGAGCTCGCCGTTGCGGGCGCGGCAGGCATCGAGGAGCTGTCGGTGCTCGCGGTTGGCGGTGACCGGAAAGTCCGGGTGCAGCACCATCGACCAGCGCACGTAGGGTGCGGCGGAGTCGCGCAGACCGCGCAGGATCTCGGTCAGCCGGGGCGACTGGGCGGCGCCGGCGAAGACCCCGTGGAACTCGCGGTTGAGCTCGGACCAGGCGCCGACGTCGCTGTGGTCTTCCATCTGCTCCCAGAGCTCCTCGGCCCGCACCAGCTCCGCGTCGGTGACGCGTTCGGCTGCCTTACGGATCGCCAACGGCTCGAGCAGCAACCGCACCTCGTAGATCTCACTGAGCTCGGACTTGTCGAGGCCCCGCACGATCGCGCCGCGGTGGGCGTCGATCCGGACCAGCCCTTCGCTGGCGAGGCGGCGGAGGGCCTCTCGTACCGGCGTGGTGCTGAGCTCCAGCTGGGCGGCGAGCTGACCTTGGGTGAGGCGGGTGCCGGGCACCACGGCGCCCCGCAGGATCGCCCGCCGTACAACCTCGTAGGCCAGCTGCTGCGCGGTCCGTGGGTGCGTGTGCGCTTCGAACCGGATGTCCAACGGCAGGGTCGTGGGCTGTGCCCCCGCCGGTTCACCGGCGGCGACTGACGTCGGATCCTGGGTCATGGACATTCCCCTCGAGCTCTGGGTACGGGTGCCTGACACTCGCTGTGGCGTTGGAACGTCTGGGCCAGCTGGTGCGTCTCGCGCGTCACCATCAGCGCGACCGTGAGCAGGATCCGGGCCTTGAGCCCGTCGAGGATCCCGGCCGAGATCAGCCCGCTCGCCAGCAGGCGCCGCTCGGAGCCGGGGAAGTCGTAGGTGCTCCGGAGGAGGGGTCCGCTGCCGGTGCGTGACGCCAGCACGGTCGGCAGCCGTTGCGCCGCCGTGATCAGCGGCTCGGTCCACCAGGCGGGTACGTGTCCGCCGCCGAACGCCTCGACCACGATGCCGTCGTACGCCTCGATCGCGCGCTCGAGCAGGGCCGTGTCGTCACCGAGCCCCATGCGCACGAGTGCCACGCGGGGCGGCTTGGCTGTCGCCGGGAGCCGCAGGACGTCCCGGTGCGGCGGCGGGGTGGAGAACTGGGCCACGCCTTCGTGGACTCGTCCGACCGGTCCGGGCGCAGTCGAGCTGAACGCCGCCGTGCTGGTGGTGTGCCGCTTGCCTACCGACCGCGCCGCGTGGATCTCGTCGTTCATCACCACCAGGACGCCGCGATCGGCCGCCGACGGACTCGCCGCTACCGTGACCGCGGCCAGCAGGTTGGCCGGCCCGTCGGCACCGGGGGCGTCGGCCGGTCGCATGGCCCCGGTCAGCACCAGCGGCTCGGGGCGGCTCCACAAGAGGTCGAACAGGTACGCGACCTCTTCCATCGTGTCGGTGCCGAGGGTCACGACGACCCCGTGGTCACCGGCCCGGCAGGTCGACGCGAGGTCGTCGACGTACTCGAGCAGCTGGTCGACCTCGAGGGACGCGCTGGGGATATTGCACAGCGAGCGGGCGTCGACGCTGGCGACGTCGAGGAGCGCGGGCACCGCGGCGACCAGGGCAGCGGCGTCGAGCCGGGGCGCTGCGCCCCCGGTTGCGCCCCCGGATGCGCCCCCCACTGTGTCTGCGGAGGCCATCGCCACGGTGCCTCCCAGGGAGCGGACTCCGACGAGTGGCCGGGCGTCAATCGCCTCCATCCGACCCTCCTCTTGAACGGCACTGCCGGCTCTGGCGTGAGGACGACCCTTGACACTCTTTCCGCACAATGTGCATTGTACATAATGCACTTTCACCTTGTGGAGTCAACTGTGATCGGAGCGGGCGCTGCGTGACCATCGTGCAGATCTTCACCAGGCGAGTGCCCGCGACCACCAACGGATCCGAAGCAGTCGACGACATCATCGGGACCCTGTCGTGAGCCCCGAGGACGGCCGGCAACCCAAGATCCGGCTCGACGACATCCACAAGACGTTCCGGTGGACGTCGAAGGGGAAGCAGCATGTCGTGCCGGCGCTCGAGGGCGTCAGCTTCGACATCAGGCCGCACGAGTTCCTCTCCGTGATCGGCCCCAGTGGCTGTGGGAAGACGACGCTCCTGCGCATCATCGCCAGCCTGGCCGACGCAGACATCGGCAAGGTGTTGATCGACGGGCGTGAGGTCACCAAGCCCGGGCCGGAGCGCGCGATGGTCTTCCAGGCGTTCGGGCTGTTCCCGTGGAAGACCGTCATCGATAACGTGAAGTTCCCGCTGACGACCCGGAAGGTGCCGGATGCGGAGGCCACCAGGCGTGCGCGCGAGCAGCTTCGCCGCGTCGGCCTCGACCGCTTCGAGACCAGCCACCCGCATCAGCTCTCGGGCGGCATGCAGCAACGTGTCGGGTTGGCCCGAGCGCTGGCGACGGAGCCGGACATCTTGCTGATGGACGAGCCGTTCGGTGCGATCGACGCCCAGACGCGCGAGTACATGCAGGAAGAGCTGATGAAGATCTGGCACGAGACCGACAAGACGGTCGTCTTCATCACCCACGACCTCGACGAGGCGGTCTTGCTGTCCGACCGGATCCTGGTGCTGTCGCGCGGGCCTGGGACGGTGCGCCGGGTCGTCGACGTCGACCTGCCGCGGCCCCGATGGGAGTACGACGTCCGCGCCCACCCCAACTTCGCGCCGGTCCGCCACGAGATCTGGCAGCTGCTGCGCCGCGACCTGCAGGCGCAGACTGAGGAGGAGGCGACGGGTGGCGATTGAGGCCCCGACCGGCCGGCTTCGCCTCCGCGGGCTGACGGCCGGCCCGCACCTGCTCGCGGCGCTCGTCGTGTTCGGGAGCTGGGAGCTCTACGGTCGCATCGGCAACCCGGTGGTGCTGCCACCGGTCTCGGCCGTGCTCACCGGACTGTTCGACATCACCTTCGGTGGCCCGTTACCGGGGGCGCTGCTGAGCAGCCTGCAGCTGTTGTTCGTGGGCTTCGCCACGGCGCTCGGTGTGGGCACACTGCTGGGCATCCTGATCGGCCGCTACTCGCTCGCCAACCGCGTCTTCGGCCCGTTCCTGAACGCGATGTACGCCACCCCGGACATCGCCTTGCTGCCGCTGATCCTGCTCTGGTTCGGGTTCGGGATGACCGGCCGGGTCGTGGTCGTCTTTCTGGCCGCGTTCTTCCCCATCATGATCAACACGTACTCCGGAGTTCGGGACGCACCCGCTGACCTGCTGGAGGTCGGGGCTGCGTTCGGTGTCGACTCCGAGCTGGGCCGGTTGCGCAAGGTGATCCTCCCCGCCGCCCTGCCGTTGATCATGGCCGGTTACCGGCTCGGCATCGGGCGCGCCGTGGTTGGGATGGCGGTGGCCGAGGTCTACCTCCGGCTGGGCGGCCTCGGCACGCTCATCGTGCAGTACGGCGCCGCCTTCCGTACCGACCTGCTCCTTGCGGCGATCCTGCCGCTGCCGTTGCTCGGGATCGTCTTGACCAAGGTCTTCGAACGCATCGAGAACCACTTCCAGTACTGGCGGAACGTCTGACTTTCCGCCGCCCGTCCCACTCGACAAGGGAGTTCTGATGAACAGACCAGGGGCAGTTCGAAAGAGCAGCCTGCTCATCGCCGCCGTGGTTCTGCTGGCGGGCTGCGGGGGCACTGCAACCAAGGGCGGATCGGCGGCCCCCCAGGGTGCGGCGCCGAGCAAGGAGAAGCTCGACGAAGGCGAGATCCCCGCCACGGGGGTGAAGGGAGGTCCCGACTTCGACCTGTCCGGGAAGAAGGTCGTGGCTACGACCTCCCCGCCCGGTGCGATCAACATGGGCACGTTCTTCGCGTACAAGCGGCTCGAGGAATGGGGCGCCGACGTGGAGACGGTCATCATCACCACCACGAGCGGCGTGCAGACCATCATCGCCGGGCGCGCGGACATCGCGTCGCAGGGCTCGGACGAGGTGATTCTCGGTGCGGCCGAGGGTGCCGAGATGATGGCGGTCGGCGCGCCGTCGACCGCCATGGAGTACGTGCTGGTCGCCAAGAAGGGCCTGGGCGACGTCAAGGCGCTGAAGGGCAAGACCATCGGCATGTCGGGCCCGTCGGGATTCGACGCGCTGCTGGGCCGCTTCGCCCTGGAGGATGAGCAGCTGGACCCGCGCAAGGACGTCAAGTTCGTCCAGATCGGCGGGAGCCCCGAACGAGCGTCCGCACTGTTGGCCGGACAGGTGGATGCGGCGACGATCATCATGGACGACTGGGAGGAGCTGCGTCGCAAGACCGACGATCTCGAGCTGATCCTCTATATGGCCGACGTCGTGCCGGAGTTCCCGGCGACGGCGTACTTCGCGAAGGCCGACTACTGGGAGGAGAACTCCGACGTCGCCCTCGCCCTGGCGTGCGCGAACCTGCAGGCGAACGCCTGGATCAGCTCCAGTGAGGACGGCTTCGTCGACTACGTGCTGCAGGTCGTGCCCGGTGCGACCGAGGAGGCAGCCCGGTCGATCCACCAGGCCGGGAAGAAGGTCGGGATGTGGCCTACGGACGCCGGCGACGTGTTCACCGTCGACGGGCTGGGCGGGCTGGTCGACGCGATGGTGGAGACCGGTGACATCAGTGAGCCGGTAGACCCGGCCACGATCGCCGACGTGTCCTATCTGGAGGAGGCAGCTGAGATGGGTTGTGGCCAGGAGGAGTAGCCCGGACGCGACGCACCGTG
>JBOHDE010000209.1:0-6998 GCA_050699035.1 Nocardioidaceae bacterium
CCGTTCCAATAGGTATGGAACGGGGCGCCCCCGTACCAGAAAAGTTCTGGACCAGCGCCACCCAGTTAACCGGTCAGCGGAAGTGCTGGTGACCGGGCGGCACCTCGTCGTACGCCGCGCCGTCGACCGTGACCCCGCTCCCCTCCATCACCGCACCGATCGTCAGCCAGCCGGCCGGCAGCGCCACGTCGGCCGGGAACGTCGCGGCCAGCGCGTGGTCCTCACCACCGGTCAGCACGAACTGCACGGGGTCCAGGCCCAGGGCGGCGCCGACGGCCTGCAGCGGCTCGGCGATCTCGAACGCCCCGGCCCGTACGTCGATCGCGACACCGCTGGCGGCCGCGACGTGCCCGAGGTCGGCGAGCAACCCGTCGGACACGTCGATCATCGCGGTCGCACCCGCCGCGGCCGCCTCAGGACCGGCGGCGTACGGCGGCTCGGGACGACGGTGCGCTTCCACCACGACCCGCGGTGACCGGAAGCCCCGGGCCAGCACCGCCCAACCGGCCGCGGACCAGCCGATCCGGCCGCACAGCGCCACCACGTCGCCGGGGCGCGCTCCGGACCGCAGCACCACCGGGCCGGCACACGACCCGAGCACCGTCACCGACACCACGATCGCGTCCGACGCCGTCACGTCCCCGCCCACGACGCTCGCGCCGACCAACGTGCACTCGTCGGCGATCCCCCGGGCCAGGTCGACGGCCCAGGCGACCGGCAGGTCGGCCGGTCCGCCGAAGGCCACCACCGCCGAGTCGGCGCGGCCGCCCATCGCGTTGACGTCGGACAGGTTCGCCGCCGCCGCCCGGTGGCCGACGTCCTCGGCCGACGACCAGTCGCGGCGGAAGTGCCGGCCCTCGACCAGCAGGTCGGTGCTCAGCACGACCCGACCGCTGGGCACGCTGACGACGGCCGCGTCGTCGCCCGGCCCGACCTCCACCGCGGCGCCCTGCGGGAACAGCGGACGGATCGCCTCGATCAGGCCGAACTCGCCGATCTCGGCAAGGGTGCCGGACTGCTGCGTCATCTGGTGCCTCTCCTGGAACGTGACCGGGTTATGGGGACAGCCAACCAGGCGGTAGCGTGAACGCACTTACGACCATGCCCCTGCGGTCGAGGGGGCGCGATCGATGCCCGGAGGACACTGTGGTGGTTCAGGCTTACATCCTTATCCAGACCGAGGTCGGCAAGGCCGCCGAGGTGGCGCAGTCGGTCGCCGAGCTGAAGGGCGTCACGCTGGCTGAGGACGTCACCGGACCGTACGACGTGATCGTCCGCGCCGAGGCCCGCAACGTCGACGAGCTCGGCAAGCTCGTCGTCGCCCGCGTCCAGACGCTCGCCGGCATCACCCGTACGCTCACCTGCCCGGTCGTCCACATCTGACCTGACCAACCGCACCGACGCCCGTCGACCGCGAGGTCGGCGGGCGTTCGCATGTCGTCAGCGCAGGCCGAGCGGCCGCTGGCGGGCCAGCGTGATCAGCCGGTCCACCAGGGCGGGGTAGTCGAGCCCGGCCTCTGCCCACATCCGCGGGAACATCGACGTCGGGGTGAACCCGGGCATCGTGTTGATCTCGTTGATCACCACGGAGTCGTCCGGGAGTACGAAGAAGTCGACCCGCGCCAACCCTTCCCCGTCGATCGCCTCGAAGGCCCGCACGGCCAGCTCCCGCAGCCGCTCGGCGAGGTCGTCCGGGACCTTCGCGGGTACGTCGAGCCGGGTCGCCTCCTCGGGGAGGTACTTCGCCTCGAAGTCGTAGAAGTCGTGGTCGTCGCCGACCACGATCTCGGCGACGACGCTGGCCTCCGGTGCCCCGCCGTCGAGGCCTTGCAGCACGCCGCACTCGATCTCACGGGCACCGGCGGCATAGCCCTCCACCAAGACCTTGGGGTCGAACCGCTGCGCCACGGCGATCGCCGCGTCGAGGTCGGCGGGCTTGTCCACCTTGCTGATCCCGAAGCTGGAGCCGGCCCGCGCGGGCTTGACGAACACCGGGAACCCGAGCGTCGCCACGGACTCCCGGCAGGCGTTGGGGTCCCCGCTCCACTCGCGTGGCGTGACGACGACGTACGGCGTGACCGGCAGCCCCTGCGCCTGGAACAGCAGCTTCATGTAGTGCTTGTCCATGCCGACGGCACTGGCCAGCACACCGGCGCCGACATACCGTACGCCAGCCGTCTCGAGTAGGCCCTGGATCGTGCCGTCCTCCCCCCACGGCCCGTGCAGCAGCGGGAAGACCACGTCGACCTCGCCCATCACGCGCGGCACCTCGCTCGGCTCACGCACCACGATCTCCGAACCCGCCAGCGACACGACAGCCTTGCCGGGGTCGACCTCGGGCAGCTTGCCGTCGGTGATCGCCAGCCGGGTGCTGTCGTCAGCCTCGAGGACCCAGCGGCCGTCGGTGGCGATGCCGATCGGCACCACGTCGTAGCGGCTGCGGTCGATCGCGGCGAGGACGCTGCCGGCGGTCACGCACGAGACACCGTGCTCGGCGGAGCGCCCACCGAACACGACGGCGATGCGCGGCTTGGTCTGGGGTGTTTGCTGCTCAGACATCGGGCCGACCCTACTCCCACGGGCTGCGACAATCGCCAGATGACAGACCCGACACCCGACTCCACGCTCGCCGCCGCCACCGTCGCCGTGACGGCCGGACGACCTCCGCACGAGCCGGACAACCCGCTCAACACACCGCTGACGCTCGCGTCGACGTACGTCGCAGGCGGCGAGATGGAGTACGGCCGGTACGGCAACCCGACCTGGGTGGCGTTCGAGGACGCGCTCGGTCGGCTGGAGGGCGGCCGGGCGCTGGCCTTCTCCTCCGGGCTGGCCGCCGTGGACACGCTGCTCAGCCTGGTCACGAACGGCGAGACCATCGTCGCGCCGAGGCACTGCTACCTCGGCACGCTGGCCCAGCTCGCCGACCTGGAGCAGCACGGACGTGCGGTCGTACGGCTGGTCGACATCACCGACACGGCAGCTGTGGTCGCGGCCTGCGACGACGCCGCCCTGCTGTGGCTCGAGTCGCCGACCAACCCGGCGATGGAGGTGGCCGACATCGAGGCGATCGCCGCCGGTGCGCACGGGGCCGGTGTCCCGGTCGTCGTCGACAACACGTTCGCGACGCCGATCCTGCAGCGACCGCTCAGCCTCGGCGCCGACATCGTGCTGCACTCGGCGACCAAGTACCTCGCCGGTCACAGCGACGTACTCCTCGGCGCCGTCGTCACGCGCGACGACGCGGTGTACGAAGCGGTCGACCAGCGGCGCCGGCGGGTCGGCGCCGTCCCCGGGCCATTGGAGACCTACCTGGCCTTGCGCGGCATGCGCACGCTGCACTTGCGGGTTGAGCGGGCCCAGAGCAACGCCAAGGAGCTTGCCCGCCGGCTGGCCGACCACCCGGCGGTCGAGGAGACCCGCTACCCGGGCTTCGGTGGCATGATCGCGATCGTCGTACGCGGGGGCGCCGAAGCGGCCGACGCCCTCACCCGCGGCACCAGCCTGTGGGTCCACGCGACCAGCCTCGGCGGGGTGGAGTCGACGTTCGAGCGGCGGCGCCGATGGGCCGGAGAGCCGGAGTCCATCCCCGAGGGCCTGGTGCGGATGTCGGTCGGCATCGAGGACGTCGAAGACCTCTGGAGCGACCTGGACAAGGCGCTGGCGCAGTAGCCCGACTGGGCGGCATCACTACGAACCTTTCCGTCACGGGGCGCCGCCGTGACGAAAAGCCGGGTCAGTGGCGCTCGGGTTTCGCCGACCGGGAGAGCAGGCTGTACAGCATCTCCTTCGGCCCCATCTCGCCCCGGATCACCGCGACCACGTGCTCCACGATCGGCGTGTCCACGTCGTGGCGCTGGGCCAGCTCCAGGATCGCCTGGCAGGACTTGACGCCCTCGGCGATCTGGCGGGTCGAGTGGACGATCTCGTCCACCGTCATTCCCTGGCCGAGCTTGTCGCCGAAGGTCCGGTTGCGCGACAGCGGCGACGAGCAGGTCGCGACCAGGTCGCCGAGCCCCGCGAGGCCGGCGAACGTGTACGGGTCGGCGCCCAGCGCGGCGCCGAGACGCGATGTCTCCGCGAGGCCGCGGGTGATCACCGACGCCTGGGTGTTGTCGCCGAAGCCCAACCCGGCGGCCATGCCCACCGCCAGCGCGATGACGTTCTTGGTCGCGCCGCCGAGCTCACAACCGACCACGTCGGCATTGGTGTACGGGCGGAACGTCGGGGTGTGGCACAGTGCCTGGATCCGCTCGGCCACGGCGTGGTCGAGGCAGGCGACGACACTCGCCGCCGGTTGCCGCTCGGAGATCTCGTGCGAGAGGTTCGGACCGGTCACGACGGCGATCCGAGCGGGGCCGGCGCCGGTGACCTCGTCGATCACCTCACTCATCCGCTTCGTGGTCCCGAGCTCGACGCCCTTCACCAGGCTGACGAGCACCACGTGGTCCTTGATCACCGGTGCCCACTGGACCAGGTTCTCGCGCAGGGACTGCGAAGGGACGGCGAGCACCGCAACGTCGGCGCCGTCGAGGACCTCTTCCGGCTCATGGCTTGCCGACACGGTGGTCGGCAGGTCGATGCCGGGGAGGTACTCGGAGTTCTCGTGCTTGGTGTTGATGGTCTGGCAGACGTCCTCCCGCCGACCCCAGATGGCCACCTCGTTGCCCGCGTCAGCCAGCACGATCGAGAACGCCGTACCCCACGAGCCGGCCCCGAAGACCGCGACCCGGCTCATGACGACCTCCACCGGCGGGTCTTCTTGGGCTTGTTGGGATTGCCGATGGTGGCCACCTTCTTGACTCGTGGGTCGAAACGTACCGCCGGTGCCTGTTCACCGCGGATCTCCTCCAGCAGCGCGGTCACCGCATCCATGATGCGGGTCGTCGCCTCGTGCAGGACGTCCGGGCTCAGCGGCTTCTCGCGCAGGTCGTCGAGGTCGACGGGGTCGCCAGCCCGTACGCTCACCCGCTTGCGAGGCAGCAGCCGGGGCATTTTCGCGTACGGCGCAAGGATGTCCTGGGCTCCCCACTGCGCGGCCGGGACCACCGGCGCTCCGGTGGTGAGCGCGATCCGGGCAGCTCCGGTCTTGCCGGTCATCGGCCACAGGCCGGGGTCGCGGGTGATCGTGCCCTCGGGGTAGACCAGCACGCTGTCCCCGCGCTCGATCGCGGCCACCGCGCCACGGAACGCCAACGATGCCTCGCGAGTCTCCCGGTACACCGGGATCTGGCCGGCCGCACCGAGCAGCCAGCTCAGGCCCTTCAGCTCGAGGATCTCGGCCTTGGCGAGATAGCGCGGCAGGACGCCGTTGTCGTAGACGAAGTGGGCGAAGACCAGCGGGTCGACGTATGAGAGGTGGTTGGCCACGATGACGGCGGGGGTGGACGTCGGCAGCTTGTCGCCGCCGTGCCAGTCCCGGCGGGTCAGCACCATCAGCAGCGGCCGCAGGATCGCCACGATGATGCTCAGCGCCCAGCCCTTCTTGCGCGCCGTCCTGCGCACCGTCACACCGACCCTTCTCGCTGCCGTCCGGACTGCCAGGGAGATCAGTGTGACGGGCGCTCCGTCACGACCGCAACGGGGGTTCCCCGGTGGGCGAGCCTGGGCGCGGTCGGGTTGTCTCCGTCTCGACGGTAGCGTTCAAGCATGGTCCAACCTGGCAAGTCCCCCGACGCACCGGAGTGGGTGGTCGTCGTGCCCGTCAAGCACGGCGAGGTGGCCAAGACCCGGCTCAGCGATGCGGCCGGAGCGATGCGCCCGGAGCTGGCCCGCGCGTTCGCGGCCGACTGCATTGCCGCCGCCGCGAAGGCACCTGGCGTCGGCGCGGTGATCGCCGTGACCGACGATCCCGAGGTCACCGCGCTGCTTGCTGGGACCGGTGTGTCAGTCGTCGCTGACGCACCTGCCGCCGGTCTCAACGCTGCGGTCGTCCACGGTGCCGAGGTTGCCCGCGGACAGCACCCCGGGTGGGCCGTCGCAGTGCTGTCGGGCGACCTGCCGGCACTCCGGCCGGCCGAGCTCGGCACCGCACTCGCCTCGGCCGCGCAACACGAGCGCGCGTTCGTCGCCGACGCCCGCGGCGTGGGTACGACGCTGCTGACCGCGACCGGAGGGGTGGCGCCGGACCCACACTTCGAAGGTGCGTCGCGTGCCGCACACCGCCGCTCCGGTGCCGTCGAGCTCGACGTGGTGGCGCCCTCACTCCGGCGCGACGTCGACACCCCGGTCGACCTATGGGACGCCGAGCGGCTGGGCGTCGGCCCCGCGACCCGCGACGTCGTCGACCGTCTCACCTCCGCCGCGCCGTCATCACTACGATGAGCGCCATGCAGGCCACCGTCGCGACGTACGACGCGGACTCCCGCTCGGGCACCCTGCTCGCCGACGACGGCATCAGGCTCGCGTACGCGGCCGAAGCGCTCACCGGCAGCCGCCTACGCCTGCTGCGGCCGGGTCAACGGGTACGGGTCGAGCTCGCCGACGACGGCAGTGTCAGCACGCTGCAGATTCTGACCCTGTCGGGGTGAGTCGTACCGGACCGGCCGAGGGCCGCGCCCTGACGGACGCGGCCCTCGCGGCGGCTCGATCAGCTCTTCTTGGCGGTCCGCTTCGCGGCGGCCTTCTTGGCCGGCGCCTTCTTCGCGGCGGTCTTCTTGGCCGGCGCCTTCTTCGCGGCGGTCTTCTTGGCCGGCGCCTTCTTCGCGGCGGTCTTCTTGGCCGGCGCCTTCTTCGCCGTGGTCTTCTTGGCCGGCGCCTTCTTCGCGGCGGTCTTCTTAGCTGCGACCTTCGCCGGCGCCTTCTTGGCCGGCGCCTTCTTCGCCGTGGTCTTCTTAGCTGCGACCTTCGCCGGCGCCTTCTTGGCCGGCGCCTTCTTGGCCGGCGCCTTCTTGGCGGTCGCCTTGGTGGCCGTCTTCTTCGCCGTGGTCGCGGCCTTACCAGCCGTGGTCGCCGCTCGGGTCACCGTGAGCTTGGGCAGCTTGCGCGCACCCGACACG
>JBOHDE010000210.1:0-6989 GCA_050699035.1 Nocardioidaceae bacterium
GTAGCCGAAGAGGCCGAAGAAGAACAGCGCTATCAGGTCGAACTGGTTGAAGCTGAGGGCGTAGACGCCGAGCACCGAAAAGGCGATCACGCCCGTGTAGAGCAGCGCCTTCGGTGTCCGCAGCAGCTGGGCGAACAGTCCCACCAGCGGAAGGTTGAGCACCAGCAGCGCCACGTTGCCGATGTAGAGGCTCGCGATGATGCCGTAGATGAGGGCGGAGTCGGTCTGGAACATCTGCGGACCTGGCTGCAGCCCGTACATCGTGAACACGAGGAGCAGCAGGGCGGTCGTGGCCGAGCCGGGGATGCCCAGGGTGAACATCGGGACCATCGCGCCGCCGACGCCGGCGTTGTTGGCGGCCTCCGGCCCGGCCACCCCTTCGATCGCGCCCCGGCCGAACTCGTGCTTGTGCTTGCGAGCGACGTTCTTCTCGAGGATGTACGACGCGTACGAGGCGAGCGACGGGCCGATGCCAGGGAGCACGCCGATCACGAAGCCGAGGACCGATCCGCGAGTCCAGGGCGCGGCCGAGCGGCGCCAGTCCTCCCTGGTCATGGTGAGCGACCCGATCGGCTGCTGCTCCTCGTCGTCGGTCGACCGCTGAGCGAGGATCCGCACCGCCTCGGCGATCGCGAACAAGGCGATGGACACGAGCACGAAGTTGACCCCGTTGCTCAGGTGGATCAGGCCGAACGTGAACCGCGGTGCGCCGCTGCCCGGATCAGTGCCCACCACCGAGAGGAAGAGCCCCACCAGTGCGGCGAGCACCGCCTTCAACGACGACCCCGTCGTGAGGGTGGCCACCAGCAAGAGTGCGAGCAGCATCAGCAGGAAGTACTCGGCGGCGCCGAGCTTGATGGCCAGGTCGGCGAAGAACGACGACAGAAACGTCAGCCCGAGGATCGAGACCGTCCCGGCGAGGAACGACCCGATCGCGGCCGTCGCGAGCGCCGGGCCGGCGCGGCCCTGCTTGGCCATCTCGTAGCCGTCGAGGGTGGTGACGACCGATCCCATGTCGCCCGGTGTGCGCACCAGGATCGCGGTCGTCGAGCTGCCGTACTGCGAGCCGAAGTAGACCCCGCTCAGCATGATCAGGCCGCTCAGCGGGTCGAGTCCGAAGGTGATGGGAATGAGCAGCGCGACGGCGGTGATGGAGCCGAGTCCTGGCAGAACCCCCACAACGGTCCCGACCACGATGCCGACGAAGACCCAGCCGATGTTCTGCGGGGTGAGGGCCGCCTGGAACCCCTCGCCGAGCTGGCCGAGGATGTCGTTCACAGGACGGACCCCAGCAACCCGTCGGGCAGCGTGACGTTCAGGACCTCGTTGAATCCGTAGAACACCACGACGGCGAACGCGATCGAGTAGACCAGGTTGCGCCGCAGATGCGTCCGGTCGAAGTACGACGTGCTCGCCATCAGGAATGCGAACGTCGACAGCACATAGCCGAGCGGGATGAACACCAGCAGGTAGACCAACAACATGGCCACGATGACCACGAACTGCCGCAGGCTCTGGCGGGGGACCGGAGCGGGCGGCGCCGGCGGCCGTCGCCCTGCCCCTCGTGTCTCCAGCAGGCCCTGGGCCGACAGCGCCAAACCGCAGAGAACCATGCCGATACCGATGACTAACGGGAGGTCGCGTGGCCCCATCACCGAGTTGGCGAAGGTGGTGTCGGGAATCTGCAGGGTCGCGACGACGATGAAGGCGCCGAGGCCGGCCGCGACGCCGCCGCCGATCACATCCGGGACGGCGAGGCGCCTGGCCAACGGCCGGACCTCGACCTCGGCTGTGGTCGTCACTTGATCACGCCGGTCGCTTTGTACGCGTCCTCGATCTCCTGGTAGGTCGAGGCGACCAGCTCGTCGAGGTCGTCGCCGGTGTTGAAGGTCGTCTCCCACTGGTTCTTCGTCGCCATGTCCTCCCACGTCTTCGTCTCGACCATCGACTTCAGGGTCTTCTCCCAGTACGCGACGGCGTTCTCCGGCATGTCGGCGGGTCCGTAGACGCATCGCCAGTTGGCCAGCGTCACGTCATAACCGGACTCGACCGCGGTGGGGACCTCGCCGAACGTCTCGTCCTCGAAGCGCTCGGGTCGGGTGACGGCGAGGGGACGCAGGTCGCCGGACTCGATCTGGCCCTTGAACTCGGGGGTTCCCGCGACGCCGACCGCGAGGTCGCCGTTCAGCAGCCCGACGGTCTGCTCCGCGCCGGTCGGGTAGACGACGAAGTTGGTCTTGGACGGATCGCCTTCGGCGGCGAGCACGATCAGGTCGAACGCGGCGCGATCCAGGCTGCCACCGCCGACGGGCACCGACTTCGGGTCCTTCTTCACCGCCTCGACGACGTCTTCGAGCGTCTGGTACGGCGAGTCCTTGGGTACGACCACGACGTAGTACTCGGTCATCAGCGAGGCGATCGGGGTGACGTCGCCGAAGTCGTACTTGGTGTCCCCTCGAGCGTCGTTGTACATCGACGCGGTACCGCCGATCGAGATGACGTTGTCGGTGCCCTTCTGGTTCGTGGCCATCTCCGCCATCCACACCGAGCCGTCCGCGCCCTCCCGGTTCTCGACCACGATCGGGACGTCGACCAGCTGCTCCTTCTTGAGCACCTCGAGCGACACCCGGGCCGTGGTGTCGTACCCACCTCCGGCCGCGGCGGGCGCGATCAGCTGGATGGGTTCAGTCGGGTATCCGTCGCCTCCTTCGGCGGCGTTGTCGGAGTCACCGCCACTCGCGCCGCAGCCGGCGAGCAGGAGAGAGGTCACGAGCGCACCGCACAGACGAGCGCGGCGGGTCCCACGGGCGGAGTGCATCTACTTCCCCTTTCGGTCACAGACCTTTCGGCTCTGTTGTCTCCCCGAGGGCGATGGTGGTCGCCATGGATGCTGGCGTGGGTGCTAAAAGCTCCGGGGCATGCCGAGGACGTGTTGTCCCAGGTAGGACAGGATCAGATTGTTGGAACCGGGTGCGTTGAGGAACAGCCGCGTCTCCCGGAACTTCCGTTCGATGTCGTACGACGTCGCGAACGCGTAACCGCCATGGGTCGCCATCGCGGCGTCCGCGGCCTCCCGGGAAGCCTCCGACGACAGCAGCTTCGCCACGTTCGCCGCGGCGCCGGGATCCTCGCCGCGGTCGTACCTGCTGGCGGCTTGGTAGCGGACGAGGCTCGCCGCCTCGGTCGCCGCGTAGGCGTGCGCGATCGGGAACTGAACGGCCTGGTTCTGACCGATCGGTCGGTCGAACACCACCCGCTCGTTGGCGTACGCCGTGGCCTTGTCGATCAGCCAGCGCGCATCGCCGATCGCGGCCGACGACGCCGCGATCCGGTCGCCGTTGACGCCGCTCAGGATGTAGCGGAACGCACCGCCCTCCTCGCCGACCAGGTTCTCGGCGGGCACACGTAGGTCGTGGAACGTGACCTCGTTCGTCTCGATGTTCATCATCGTCGGCACCGGGACGACGTCGATCCCGTCGGCCGGCAGCTCGACCAGGAAGGCGCTGAGCCCGCGAGTACGTTTCTCCGCCCGCTCGTACGGGGTCGTCCGCGCGATCAGCAGGAGCAGGTCGGAGTGCTGGATCCTGGACAGCCAGTTCTTGCTGCCGTTGATCACGTACGAGTCGCCGTCGCGGACCGCCGTCGTGGCGATCCGGCTGCTGTTGAGCCCGGCCTCGTGCTCGGTCAGCCCGAAGGCGAGGAAGCGGAGCTCGCCGGCGGCGATCCTCGGCAGGTAAGCATCCTTCTGCGCCTCGGAGCCGTGCCGCAGAAGCATCACGAGGTTGTAGATCTGGGCGTGGCAGGAGATCGCGTTGCCACCCGACCGGGAGATCTCCTCGATGATGACGGCGGCCTCCATCATCCCGAGGCCCTTGCCGCCGTACTTCGCCGGGATCAGCACACCGAGCCAGCCCGAGTCCAGCATGGCGCGGAGGAACTTCTCGGGGTACGAGCGGTCCTTGTCGAGCTCCCGCCAGTACGCATCGGGGAAGTCCTGGCACAGCTCGCGGACGCTGTCGCGAATTCTCTGCTGCTCGTCCGTCAGCTCGAAGTCCATGGCCCGCATCTCCCTGGAAGAGGATTTGACATTATCAATGTGCGGACAGGTTGTCCACCAAACGAACATCGGTCCCTGAGGTCAGCCACGGGACACCTGCGCGAGGAAGGCGGTGAGCTCGGGCAGGAAGAGGTCGGGTCGCTCGAACGGCCCCATGTGGGGGGCGCCAGGCATCAGGTGCAGCCGTGCCCCGGGGATGGCGTCGGCCATCGTGCGCGACATCGACGGGGGAGTCGCCACGTCGGCGTCGCCGGTGATCACCAGGGTGGGGACGGTGACCTCGTGGAGCCGGTCGAGCGTGTTGTGGTGGGCGATCGCCCCGAACGTGCTGGCCCAGCCTGCGACGTCGTCGGCCAGCAGCCGCCGACGAGCTCGCTCGACGACCTCCGACGTCATGAACGGCGCGGTGAACCAACGGTCCAACGCCGCCTGCGTCACCGCCGCCATGCCGCCGCGTTCGGCCGCCTCCGCTCGGCCGACGAACACCTCGTACTCGTCAGCGGACGTGGTGCACGAGGTGCCGGAAAGGACGAGCGACCGCACGTCCTCGGGATGCTCGAGCACGAGAGCCTGGGCCACCAGCCCGCCGAACGACTGGCCGACGACGTGCGCCGGCCCCAGGCCGAGGTCGCCGAGCACGCCGTGGACGTCGTCGGCGATGTCTTCCATCCGCCACGGCGCGGGCGGGACTGGTGATGCGCCGTGACCTCTGAGGTCGACCCTGACCACGGCGAAGTCAGCGCGGAGGGACCTGGCGACCACGTCCCACCAGGTCAGGTCCAGCCCGACGGCGTGCAGTAGCAGCACCGGCTGACCGTCACCCTCGAGCCGGTGGTTGAGTCGGGTCCTCGCCATCGTCGGCCTCCGTGTTCGGCGATCCGGGTGTCATCCCCCCGGTTTCAGCAGCACCTTCAGATGGTCGCCGGCTCGCACCGCGGCGACGGCCTCGTGGTAGCGGTCGAGCGGGAGTCGGGGGCCGACGATCGCCTCGGCGTCGACCACACCGGACTCCATCAGCTCGATCGCCCGCGGAAACGTGTGACTCGTCGTCATGCTGCCGACGAGGGTGATCTCGCGGGAGAAGAGCTGGTACGGCGACAGCGGCACGCGGGCCTCCTCCGGTGCGACGCCGATCTGCAGGAAGGTGCCGCCCCGGCGGACTCGTGACAGTCCGTCCTCGATCGCGGGTGGCGCGCCGCTGGCATCGACGACCAGGTCCCACCCGCCGCCCTGGTCGAGCTGGTCGCCCGAGGTGGCCACCGCCCGCGCACCAGCCTGGGTGGCGTTGCCGAGGCGCCCTTCGTTGATGTCGACGGTGTCGACGGACCGCGCGCCCAGCTGCCGGGCGACGTGGACCGCGAGCAGACCGACCGGCCCCGCGCCGTAGATCAGGACCTCGCGCACCGACCCGCGGGGGACGAGGTCGAAGGCGTGGATCACGCACGCGAGGGGCTCACACAGGACTCCCGCTGCGTCATCGACCTTGCCGTCGAGGACGTAGCAGTTCCCGGCGGGTACGGCGACCAGCTCCGCCGCGCCGCCGGGCTGGGTGACCCCGAGCGCATGTCGCCGTTCGCACAGGTTGGCGCGACCGGACCGGCAGAACCAGCACGCCTTGCACGGAAGGGCCGGGTCGACGACGACGCGGTCGCCGACCTCAGGACGTGCCACCTCGCCGCCGACGGCTACCACCCGCCCCGTCACCTCGTGGCCGGGGACCAACGGGTACGTGGCGGTCCCGAACTCGCCGTCCAGGATGTGAATGTCGGTCCCGCAGATCCCCGTCAGCGAGACCTCGAGGAGGACCTCGTCGCTCCCCGGTGACGGATCGGCCCGTTGCTCGACCGCCACCTCGGACGGACCCTTGATCACTACTGCGTGCATGGACGCTTCCTCACCATCAGCACGGCACGGAGGTGGGCCCCGTATGAACCGGCCACGTTATCGCTCAGTGGACGCATTGTCCACAAGACAGTAATCTCACCCGAGTGAAGGCAATCGTGTACGTCGGACCGGGGGAGCTCGCCCTGCTCGACCGTTCCGAGCCGCGTCCCGACCCGGGTCAGGTCGTCGTCGAGGTCGCGCACTACGGCATCTGCGGCACCGACCTGCTGATGTGGAGCGGCGGCCTCGCCCGGGTCCGTCCGCCGGTGATCGTCGGGCACGAGTTCTGCGGGGTGGTCGCCGACAACGGCGACTGCGCGGAGGTGCCCGTCGGTCAGCGGGTCGCTGTCGAGCCCCTGCTCAGCTGTGAGACCTGCCCGACCTGCCGGTCGGGCGCCTCCCACGTGTGTGAGCGGCTCCGCATTCTTGGCGTCGACGCTGACGGCGCGGCTGCGCGTTACGTCTCGGTCCCGGCGACGCGGCTGCATCCGTTGCCGGACTCGTTGTCGTTGCGTGACGCGGCGTTGACCGAGCCGGCCTCGGTCGCTGTGCACATGGTGCGCCGGTCCGGCACCCAAGTCGGCGATCGGATTCTCGTGGTCGGTGGTGGCCCGATCGGTGCCCTGGTCGCATCGGTCTGCCGTACGGCGGGTGCGGCGATGGTCGTCGTGAGCGAGCCGAACGAGACGCGTCGAGCGCTGATCGCCGGTATCGGCATCGACACGTTCGACCCGGTCACTGACGATCGGCAGCGGCTGCTGGACCGGGTGGACGGGTCGGGGTTCGACGTCGTGTTCGAGCTGACCGGCGTCGCGGCAGGCCTGGCGTCGACCGCTGCCTTCGCCCGACCGCAGGGCACGATCCTGCTGGGCGGTCTGCCGCACGGGGACCTGCCCTTCCCCGTCTCCGCTGCCGTGACGAAGGAGCTCACCTTGGTCGGCGCTCGCGTCTACCGCTCCGACGACATGGCGAACGCCGTCCGCCTGCTGGCCCAGGGTGCGATCGCCGCGGACGCGCTCATCACCCGCGAGGTACCGCTCTTCGATGC
>JBOHDE010000211.1:0-6968 GCA_050699035.1 Nocardioidaceae bacterium
TCACCACGGGAAGTCGATGGCGGCCGCCTGGTTTCGGGGCTTGACAGCACGGAGTAAGCGGCGTTCCACTGAGGGTGTTGGTCTAGACCATGTTCCTACGGATCGAGGCGCACCCTCATGACCTCCCGTCGCACCCGCACTATCACCCTGGTCACCGGCCTCGTCGTCGGCGTACCCGCTCTCCTCCTCACCGGCGCCGGCGTCGCCGCCCCCTCGACCCAAGAGGGGCTCGGTGCACAGGCCGCCCAGCCGGGCACGCCCGACCTGATCCCACGGCCGGTCTCGTACGACGCAGAACCCGACGATGAGTTCGAGCTCGGCATGTTCAGCCGCGTCGTCGTGCCGGTCAACGATCGCGAGACGCGCACGGTGGCGCTCAAGTTCGCCAAGCACCTGCGCAACCCCACCGGCTTCGGCCTGCCGGTGACCGTCGGCGAGGCGCGCGACGGCGACATCACCCTGTCGACGTCCGGCCCGGGCTCGCTCGGCGACGAGGGCTACCAGCTCATGGTCGACGACGACCAGGTCAGCGTTGTCGCGCACACCGCCGAAGGTGTGTTCCGCGGGCTGACGACCCTGCGTCAGCTGCTGCCGCCGGAGGTCGAGGCGCAGACCAAGCAGCCCGGCCCCTGGCTCGTCGAAGGCGCTGAGATCACGGACGAACCTCGGTTCGACTACCGGGGCACGATGCTCGACGTCTCGCGGCACTTCTTCTCGGTCGACGAGGTCAAGCGCTACATCGACCTCGCGTCGCTGTACAAGATCAACACGTTGCACCTGCACCTCGCCGACGACCAGGGCTGGCGGATCCAGGTGGACGCCTGGCCGCGGCTGACGACGTACGGCGGCAGCCTCGAGGTCGGCGGCACGCCGGGCGGCTCGTACTCCAAGGGCCAGTTCGCCGAGATCGTGCGCTACGCCGCCGACCACTACATCGAGATCGTGCCGGAGATCGACACCCCCGGGCACACCAACGCAGCCCTGGCGTCGTACGCCGACCTGAACTGCGACGGCATCGCGCCGCCGCTCTACACCGGCACCAGCGTCGGCTTCAGCTCGCTGTGCATCCCGAAGCCGATCACGTACGAGTTCCTCGACGACGTGTTCCGCGAGGTCGCCGAGCAGTCGCCCGGGCCGCGCATCCACCTCGGCGGTGACGAGGCGCACGTGACGCCGCACGAGCAGTACCTCGAGTTCGTGCCGAAGGCCGCGGCGCTGGTCACCAAACGCGGCAAGACGGTGCAGGGCTGGCAGGAGATCGCCGAGACCCCGCTACCTCCCGGCAGCACCGCCCAGTACTGGGGCACCGGGGACTCGCGGTCCGCCGGCCTGGCCCGGATGGCCGTCGCGCAGGGCGCCAAGGTGCTGATGTCGCCGGCCAACCACGTCTACCTCGACATGAAGTACGACGAGAACACGCCGTACGGTCTGAGATGGGCTGGCCTCATCCCGGTGCAGAAGGCGTACGACTGGGACCCCGCGACCCTGGTCGCCGGCGTCTCCGAGGAGGACGTGATCGGCGTGGAGGCGCCGCTGTGGAGCGAGACCCTGGACGAGATCAGCAAGGCGGAGTTCATGGCGTTCCCGCGGCTGCCCGGCGTGGCCGAGATCGGTTGGACGCCGGCGGCGGACCGCTCCTGGGACGAGTACAAGAACAGGCTCGGCGGTCAGGCGCCCCGCTGGGGGGTCATGGACGTCAACTACTTCGCCGCGGAGGAGATCCCCTGGCGGTGACCAGATCGGTCCGGCTCCGGTCGCGTCCGTGCCTTGCGGCGATGCTGCGAGGTCGGTCACGATCGGGGCATGAACCGAGCATTGATCGTCATCGACGTCCAGGAGTCGTTCCGGCAGCGCCCCAGCTGGTCGGCGGCGTCCACGCCCGACATCGTCGACCGGGTCGCCTCGCTCGTGGAGCATGCTCGCAGCCGCGCCGACCTCGTCATCTGGGTTCTGCACAGTGAACCGGGGACCGACACCGTCTTCGACACCGCGCGCGGTTACGTGCGGTTGATGGAAGGTCTGGAGCCGGCTGAGGGAGAAGCGGTCGTCACGAAGACCTCGATCAATGCCTTCACCACAACGAATCTGCAGCAACTGTTGACCCAGCGCCACATCACCGAGCTGACCATCTGTGGCATCCAGACGGAGCAGTGCTGTGAGACCACCACTCGGGTCGCGGCCGACCTCGGCTACGACGTCACCTTCGTCATCGACGCCACCGCAACGTTCCCGATCGCTCATCGAGGGGCGCCGGTCGATCGTCCGTACGCAGAGGTGCTCGCCGACCCGATGACGCTCTCCACGGCCGACGTCATCGAGCGCACCGAGTACGCGCTGGCCGGCCGGTTCGCGACGATCCGCACCATCGAGGAGGTCGTGGGCACGAGCCGCGCCGTGGCATGATGACCAGATCATGACTCGCGTCGTGTTCGTGCTGATCCCCCGCCTGCACCTGCTCGACCTGGCCGGCCCGGCTCAGGTGTTCTCGACCGCCGACGACCTGGGCTACCCGTACGAGCTGACCTACGTGTCGGAGTCGGCCGAGGTGGTGACTGCGCAAGGGGTACCGGTGCGCGCCGTCGTCGACTGGCCGACCCTGCAGCCGACGGACCTAGTCGTCGTACCCGGGTGGCGCTCTTCCGTTGGCCCGCATCACGCCCCGATCGGCGCCGTGTCGGCAGAGCGGCTGCGAGCCCACCACGCGTCCGGAGGCACCGTCGTCAGCGTCTGCTCGGGAGCCGACGCCCTGGGCACCGCCGGGCTGCTCGACGGCCGGCGCTACACGACCCACCACGACCTGGCCGACGAGCTCGCCGCGCGGTATCCACGGGCCACGCTCGTCCGCGATGTCCTGTTCGTCGCCGACGATCGGGTCATCACCTCGGCCGGCATCGCGAGCGGCATCGACCTCGCGCTGCACCTGGTGGCGGTGCAGCACGGCCCGCAGTCCGCCGCCCAGATCGCGCGCTCGATGGTCGTCTACGCCCGCCGCAACGGCGACGAGCTGCAGCACAGTGCGATGCTGCGCCACCGAGCGCACCTCAGCGATGCCGCGCACCGGGTGCAGGACGTGATCGAGGCACGGTTCACCGAGCCACTCCCGCTCGCCGACCTGGCCAGCTCGTCCGGCGTGAGCCAGCGGACGCTGACTCGGGTGTTCAGTGCGGCCACCGGGATGACGCCGCTGCGGTACCAGCAGATCCTCCGCGTCGAGCGGGCCGAGCACCTGATCGGCCACGGCGAGACCGTAGAGTCCGCCGCGCACGCAGTCGGTTTCGGCGACGCCCGCATGCTGCGCCGCCTCCGCGCCCGCGCGTGACGACTACCGCAGCTCATGGAGCACGCGGAACACCGTGACCCACTGGTCGGGATGCACCGCGCCCACCACCGTGTCAGACCTCATCCGCGCCTGCCCGAACGCCGAGTCGAGCAATGACCGCGGATGCTGCTGCCGTAGCGACGCGTGCAAAGATCCGCCCCGGCCGCGGAATCCGAGCGTGACGAGACGCCGGTACGACGGGAGTGCGGCTGTTGGAAGCAGCACCGACTCGCGTCGGACCAGTCGCAGGATCGCCGAGTCGACGCTTGGCACGGGACGGAACACCTCTCGGCCGATCCGCCCGGCCATCCGCCAGTCGAGCTCGGGCCAGCTCAGCACCGTCACCTTGCTCCACGTCCCGAAGCCGCCGGTGCGCTTCTTCGCGTACTCGAGCTGGGTGACCAGCGTGGCCGACGTCAGTCGCGGTGCGCGCAGGCACCAGTCGACGATCCGCGAGGTCACCGAGTACGGGATGTTGCCGACCACTGCGAACGGCTCCCGTGGAGCTCGACTCTCGAGGAAGTCGCCGCGTACCACCTGCACGTTGTCGAGGTCGTCGCACCGCGCCCGCAGTTTGATCGCCACCACCGGGTCGATCTCGTAGGCGACGACGCGCTGGGCGGTCACCGCGAGTGCTGCCGTCAGCCGACCTTCACCGGCGCCGACCTCGACGACAAGATCGGATGACCTGCTCCGGGAGGCTCGCACGATGCGTTGGATGGTCGCGCGATCATGCAGGAAGTTCTGCGACCGGCTGCGGCGGTTCTGGTTGTACGCCATGGCGCATGTCCTTCGCTCCGATCCGAATGTTCGGGTCGGGACGTGGACGGGCAGCTTGTGGCGGCTCGGTGGTCCGCAGCCGTGATGGGGGAGTACGCACTCCGCCGGCCCG
The DNA here is from genome assembly GCA_050699035.1 of Nocardioidaceae bacterium. Classification (GTDB taxonomy): domain Bacteria; phylum Actinomycetota; class Actinomycetes; order Propionibacteriales; family Nocardioidaceae; genus WHTB01. The sequence goes on from JBOHDE010000211.1 coordinate 4,212, forward strand.
TCCGAGGTGGATGTGGACGGTGGCCCGGATGTACGAAGGAAACGCTCGCGCGTGAAGCAGCGCGTCAGGCGCCGGCGCGTCCTGGTAGATCCAGGGCGAGGCGGCGCACGCGTGGGCGACGATGCGCGACGGCGCGACCGGCCGTCAGGGCGACCAGCGCGTTGTCGGTGAAGAAGGCTGCTGCCATACCGGCGACGCTACGACTCGGGTCCGCCTGCCTGCAACGGGTTTGCACGCGGCTAGGGCGTCGCGGCGGCGTGTCCACGATCGCTGACCAGGCGTACGGCGAGCGCGCCGAGCGCACTGCCCATCAGCCAGCGCTGCGCCCGCAGCCAGACCGGTCGCCCGGCCAGGAACCCGGCCAGCGACCCGGCGGTCATCACGATCGCCGCGTTGACGCAGATCGCGATCACGATCTGGGTGACGCCGAGCACCAGACTCTGCATCGCCACCGAGCCGCGACCGGGGTCGACGAACTGCGGCAGCAGCGCGACGTACAGCACGGCGATCTTCGGGTTGAGCAGGTTCGTCACCATCCCCATCGTGAACAGCCGCCGCGCCGAGTCGGGCGGTAGCTCCTTCACGGTGAAGACGGAGTGCCCGCCCGGCCGGACCGCCTGCCAGGCGAGGTACAGCAGATAGGCTGCCCCGGCGATCTTGAGGACGGTGTAGGCGGCGGGTACGGCGACGAAGACGGCGGTGATCCCGGCCACCGCGGCGACCAGGTAGACGAGGAAGCCGGCGGCCACCCCGACCAGGGAGATCAGGCCGGCCCGATGGCCCTGAGTGACCGACCTCGACACGAGGTAGACCATGTTCGGCCCCGGGGTGAGGACGAGGCCGAGGGCGACGATGGCGATCCCCGCCATGGCCGCAGCGGATACGGGCAGATCGCTCATGGCGGCAATTCTGCCAAGCCTGGCCAAAAAGGTCGGCGACGGCCGAACCGTCCGGCGCTTACTGTCGACGCCATGACCCAACAGCTGGTGGCGCAGCCCGGACCCGTGACCCGGGAGAGCTGGCGCGCCGTCGCCGCGGTGACCGTGACCGTGGTGGCCTGGGCGTCCGCGTTCGTCGCCATCCGCTGGGTCGGGCAGTCGTACGACGCCGGGCCGATGGCGTTCGGGCGGCTCGGCATCGGCAGCCTCGCCCTCGGCGCGCTACTGGTGGCCCGGGGCCGCTGGGTGGCACCGACCCGGCGGGAGTGGGTCCTGCTGGTCGGTTGCGGGCTCGCCTGGTTCGCCGTCTACAACGTGGCGCTGAACGCCGCCGAGCAGCGGGTCGACGCCGGCACGACCGCGATGCTGGTCAACATCGGTCCGATCCTGATCGCGGTCTTCGCCGGGATCCTGCTCGGTGAGGGATTCCCGCGCTGGTTGCTCGGCGGGCTGGTCCTCGCCTTCGCCGGCGCCGTGCTGATCGGCGCATCGACCGCGCAGACCGACGGGGCCGACCTGCTCGGTGTGGTGCTGTGTATCGTCGCCGCGGTCACGTACGCCATCGGGATGCTGACCCAAAAGCCCGTACTGCGCCGACTGCCTGCCCTGCAGGTCACCTGGCTGGCCTGCACGATCGGCGCGGTCGCCTGCCTGCCGTACCTGCCCGCGCTGGTCCGCGATACCCAGGCCGCCTCGGGTAGCGCGACCAGCGGCCTGGTCTACCTCGGCCTGGTGCCGACCGCCCTGGCGTTCGTCACCTGGGCGTACGCACTCGCCCGGATGGACGCCGGCCGGCTCGGGGTGACCACGTACCTCGTGCCCCCGATGACGATCGTGATGGCGGCCGTGCTGCTCGACGAGCTCCCTGAGGCACTCGCGCTGGTCGGCGGCGTGGTCTGCCTGGCCGGCGTGGCACTGTCGAGGCGGCGTCGATGAGGGAGCAGCTCGCGGAGGCGGAGTCGATGGCGAGATTCGCCGCCCTGCTTGCGGATCGGAGCCGAGCGTCGATGTGCCTCGCCCTGCTGGACGGACGGGCGTGGACGGCCGGCGAGCTCGCCCGGCACGCCGGGATCGGACGGCCGACCGCCAGCGAGCACCTCACCCAGCTGGTCGACGCCGGGCTGCTGACCGAGGCGCGGCAGGGCCGGCACCGATACCTGCGGCTGACCGGTGAGGCGGCGCGCCTGGTCGAGGAGCTGACGGCGTTCGTCGGCGCACCCGAGGGCACCCCGTCGTCGCTGCGGGGAGTCCGCGCCCGCAACCACCTGGCCGCCGCTCGCACCTGCTACGACCACCTGGCCGGGCGGCTCGGCGTCGCGATCTTCGACGCGATGCAGCAACGCGACCTGCTCGCGGTGGCGGACGGGCTGACGCTGACATCGGCCGGACGAGCGTGGTTCGTCGAGCTCGGCCGCGCGGACGCGCTGGCCACCCGGCGGCCGGTGGTGCGCTCCTGCGTGGACTGGACCGAGCGCCGCCCGCACCTCGCCGGGGCCGCGGGCGCGGCGCTGCAGCACGAGCTGCTGGCCAGGTCGTGGATCGAGCGCGGTGAGCGCAAACGCGCCGTCCGCGTCACACCCGCCGGGCGGCGCGGGCTGGCCGACCTGCTCGGCATCGACGCGACCGCACTCGCCCTTCCGTCCCACTGACGCCTCCGAGTGCGGAGTTGACGGTCATACCCTAGGGGGGTACTGTATCCACATCAGTCGACGGCCCCGGAGTGACGACATGACCGAGAACCACCAGCACGGCTACATCCACAACAAGGATGACTACCTCAAGCGGCTGCGCCGCATCGAGGGACAGGCCCGCGGCCTGC
>JBOHDE010000212.1:0-6942 GCA_050699035.1 Nocardioidaceae bacterium
AGCCGGTTCGCCTCGTCGACGTGCTCGAACTCGCTGCCGGAGTCCGTGCCGGTCTTGAACAGCGCGTCGGCGAGCTGGCGGTAGTCGCCCAGGGACACCATCGCGTCGGTGCCGTCCGGCCGTTCGAAGTCGACCAGGTCGATGTCTTGCGGGTTGGCGTCGACGACCCAGATGAACGGCGCCCGGTCCTGGTTCTTCGTCTTCGCCATCAAGACGCCGTCGTCGGGGGTGAAGGAGTCAGACCCCATCCGGTCGACCACCTCGACGGTGTAGTTCTCGTACCCGCCGCGGTCGCAGCGGTAGTCCTGGGTGATGTCGCACGGCGGGCTCAGGTCGCCGCCCTCCATCGCGATGTTGACGCCGGACAGGCCGTCGCGGCCGAAGGACGCACCCAGCGGCACCTCCCGGGCGGTGACCTCGGCGAACACCATGCCGGAGTCGGCCAGGCCGTTCCGGGTCAGCCGCAGCAGCTGCGCCTCGTCGACCATCTCGAGCTCGATCTTGTTGCGCAGCATGTGATGGGCTCCCATCGAGCCGCCCTCAGTGGCCGGGACGACCCAGCGCCGGTGCGGCCCGCCCGGACCGTTGAAGCTGCCCCTCGACAACATCTCCCAGATCCCCGTGTACGACCGAGACAGCGGGGTGCCGTACGGGTTGTTGTAGTTGTCGCCGATGCCGAGCAGATGGCTCAGCTCGTGGGCGTAGACGCCGGCTCCGGAGCTCTCCGCCTGGGTCGAGCTCCCGCTGCTCGCATTCGGCCAGTGGTTGCTGCCGGCCAGCCACGAGGTCCAGGGCACGTAGCGGGTGACCACGGAATTGGGGAGCGCGTCGTCCGGCGGCCCGAACGCGTCGGAGACGGCCTCGGGCGACGAGAACATCATCTCGCCGAACTCCTGCCAGGTGCCCGACTCGTCGTGTCCCGCGGTCAGGTAGAAGACCAGGTCGTACGCGTCGGCCTCCGCGTCGCCGACGTCGGCCCGCCAGGCACCGCCCAGGTCGGCCCGGATCGACTTGTTGCAGGAGTCGCCAGCGGGGCATCCGGCGCCGTTCTGTCCGGTGCCGACCAGGCCGTACTCGTGCAGCTTGCCCGGCATCGAGTACGCGCCGTACGCCGTCAGGTCGACGCCGTAACGGCCGGCCGAGTCCTCCATCCAGTACTGGTGGAGGGTGTGGCCGTAGTTCAGCTGGCCGGGCGTGTTGAGGAAGTCCTCGTAGAACTGGGCGACCTCGGCCCGCGGCAGGTCGTGCGTCGACGGCTGCGGGTTGCCGAACGGGTGCGAGGCGACCGGCTGCGTGACCAGGAACGGCTGGTCGGTGAAGTCGCCGAGGACGAGCGCGATGTTGAAGTCGCGCACCGAGCCGCGTCGGTCCGGGTCGGACCAGTCGACACCGGGCACGGGGGTGTAGTCGTCCCAGGTCATGTCGTCGGGGTTCTCCCAGTCCTGCGGGTCGATCGGCTGCGCGTAGTCGGCGTCGGCCCGGCCCGGCTGTGCGCCGGCCGGGATGGACGCGAAGGCGGTGAGGCCGACGCAGGTGGTGGTCACGACGGCCAGCAGGGCAAGCCGGTGACGGTGGTCGAGGAGCATGACGGATCCTCTCGTGAGTGCGTTGACTCAACGTATTGTTCGGCTCACTGCCAGTGCAATGGCCGCGTCGCTGCCGGATCCGCGGCCGGTCGCTGGTTAGGCTTGCCCGGCCCGTTCGTCGCGCCCTCGAAAGGCCCCGGTGACAACCCCCTGTGTCCGACTCTGCCTCGGCTGCTGTGTCCCACCCCGTCTCCCATGCAGGACAGCTCCCCCCGGCGTACCCGGACCGTGCGGCCTGGGGCACCGCGACCAGGCTGCGGGCCTGGCAGCAGCACGCACTCGACGACTACCTGAACCGGTCGCCGCGCGACTATCTCGCGGTCGCGACGCCCGGTGCCGGGAAGACGACATTCGCCCTGCGGGTCGCGGCCGAGCTGCTCGAGCGGCGGGTGATCGACCGGATCACGGTGGTCGCGCCGACCGAGCACCTGAAGCACCAGTGGGCGGACGCGGCGAGCCGGGCGGGGATGCCGATCGACCCGACGTACACCGGCAAGCGCGGGCGGACCAGCACGGACTATGTGGGCGTCGCGCTGACGTACGCCGGAGTGGCGACCAACCCGCTGGCGTACCGGGTGCGCACCGAGCGGTCCAAGACGCTGGTGATCCTCGACGAGGTGCATCATGCGGGCGACGCGCTGGCGTGGGGCGAGGGGGTTCGGGAGGCGTTCGAGCCGGCGAGCCGGCGGCTGGCGCTGACCGGGACGCCGTTTCGGTCCGACGCGAACCCGATCCCGTTCGTGACGTACGCACCGGGCGATGACGGGGTACGACGGAGTGCGGCCGACTTCACGTACGGCTATGCGGAGGCCCTCGCCGACCAGGTGGTGCGGCCGGTGCTGTTCATGGCGTACTCGGGTGAGCTGCGGTGGCGCACCCGGGCCGGCGACGAGATCGCGGCGCGGCTCGGCGAACCGTCGACCAGGGACCTCACCGCTCAGGCGTTGCGGACCGCGCTCGCGCCCGACGGTGCCTGGATCCCGGCCGTGCTGGAGGCGGCCGACACACGACTCACCGAGGTGCGTCGGCACGTGCCGGACGCCGGTGGGCTGGTGATCGCCACCGACCAGGACTCGGCCCGCGCGTACGCCAAGCTGCTCGGCGTGGTGAGCGGCGAACGGCCGACCGTCGTGCTGTCCGACGAGAAGGCCGCGTCGAAGCGGATCGCGACCTTCGCCGAGTCGGACGCCCGCTGGATGGTGGCCGTCCGGATGGTCAGCGAAGGCGTCGATGTGCCACGGCTGGCGGTCGGCGTCTACGCGACGACGACGGCGACGCCGCTGTACTTCGCGCAAGCTGTCGGCCGCTTCGTACGCGCTCGTCGCCGCGGCGAGATGGCGTCGATTTTCCTGCCCAGTGTGGGAAATCTGCTCGGCTTCGCGGCTGAGCTGGAGGCTGAGCGCGACCATGTCCTGGGTCGCCCGGTGCACGATGACGACGACATCTTCGCGGCCGAGGAGGACCTGCTGGCGCAGGCGAACGCCGAGCAGGACACGCCGGGCAGCGAGGAGCAGATGGCGTTCGAGGCGCTCGGCAGCGAGGCGACGTTCGACCGGGTGCTGTACGACGGTGGGGAGTTCGGCGTCGAGGGCGGTGCGGTCGTCGGCAGCGAGGAGGAGATGGACTTCCTCGGCATCCCGGGTCTGCTCGAGCCCGACCAGGTGCGCGACCTGCTGCGCACCCGGCAGGCCGATCGGCTCGCCGAGCAGCGCCGGCGCGGACGGTCGGGGCGCACCGCCGTCGAGCCCGAGGTCAGCGCGCACGAGCGGCTGGCGACCCTGCGCCGTGAGCTCAACGGCCTGGTGGCGGCGTGGCACCACCGGACCGGACAACCCCACGGGGTGACGCACGCGGCGTTGCGGCGCGAGTGCGGCGGCCCGGCGGCGGCGCAGGCGAGTGCCGAGCAGCTGGGCCAGCGGATCCAGACCATCCGGACGTGGGCCGCGCGCCCGTCTCGCTGAGTTGTCACGCGGGCGGGTGTTACTCCGAGGGCATGATCAGCCACAGTGCCAGGTAGAGCACGAACTGCGGACCAGGCAGCACACAGCTGACCACGAACAGCAGCCGCACGACGTTCGGCGACAGGTCGAAGCGCTGCGCGAGACCTGCACACACGCCGGCGATCACCCGGCGTTGTGGACGGACCAGACCTGTGGACATCGACGTTCCTCTCTCGTGATCTCTCCACAGTGCCTCGTGACACTGGGCCAGCCAATCCCCGGTGAGTGTGACGAGTTGGTGCGACACGCCCGGCGTGTCGCGCCAAAACGTCACACTCACCGAGGGGAGGGGGTCGGACCTCGCTAGGCTGACCGGATGCCGGCCGAGACGTCACAAACGCTCGATCGCGGTCTGCGTGTCCTCGAGCTGCTGGCCGAGACGTCACGCGGTCTGTCGATCACCGAGCTGGCCGCTGCCGTCGGCGTCAACCGCACCGTGATCTACCGGCTGGTGACTACCCTCGAGCTGCACAACCTCGCCCGGCGTGACTCCGGCGGCCGGGTCCAGGTCGGCATGGCGGCGATGTCGCTGGCCCGCGGCGTCCAGCCGATGCTGCGCGACCTCGCCATCCCGACGCTGCGCACCCTGGCCGAGGACCTCGGCGCCACGGCACACCTCACCGTGGCGGAGTCCGGCGAGGCGCTGGCGATCGCCGTGGTGGAGCCGTCCTGGACCGACTACCACGTCGGTTACCGGGTCGGCGCGCGCCACCCGCTCGACCGCGGCGCCGCCGGGAAGGCCATCCTGCTCGGCCGTGCCATCATCGCCGGGGAGCGGGTCGGACGCCCGGATTTCGTGGCCACGCACGGAGAGCTCCAACCCGGCGCGTTCGGCGTCGCGGCTCCGGTGATCGGCAGCACCGGCATCGAGGCGTCGGTCGGCGTGGTCGCACTGAACGCCCTCGACGCGACCCAGGTCGGCCCCCGGGTGTCCGCCGCCGCGCGCGACATCGGCCAGCGGCTGGGCTGACAGACCCCTCGTGGCCGGTGTGGCGTCTCAGGCGCTGAGCCGCTCACCCGTCTCCGCGTCGAAGAGGTGTGTCTTCTCGGCGTCGGTGGCGAGGTTGACGGTCGTCCCCTTCGCCGGTGGGCGCCGCGCGTCGATGCGCGCCACGATCTGGGTGAGCTCGTCGGCGCCCTTGACGGTGCCGTAGAGGAAGGCGTCCGCGCCGAGCTCCTCGACCACGACGACCTCGACCGGCAGGTTGGGCTCGCTGTCGGCGACGACCCGCCAGTTCTCCGGCCGCACCCCGACCTTGAGCTTGCCGTGGCTGCCGAGCTTGGCGGCGGCGGTGCGGTCGACGGGCACGACGTACTCGCCGATGTTGGCGCCGTTCTCGTTGGGTACGGCGTCCAGGAGGTTCATCGCCGGAGAGCCGATGAACCCGGCGACGAACAGGTTGACCGGCCGGTCGTAGAGCGCCAACGGCGTGTCGACCTGCTGCAACAGGCCGTCCTTCAGCACCGCCACCCGGTCGCCCATCGTCATGGCCTCGACCTGGTCGTGGGTGACGTAGACGGTGGTGATCCCGAGGCGCTGCTGGAGCGCGGCGATCTGAGTACGGGTCGACACCCGCAGCTTCGCGTCCAGGTTGGACAGCGGCTCGTCCATGCAGAACACCTGGGGCTCACGGACGATTGCGCGGCCCATCGCCACCCGCTGCCGCTGACCGCCGGACAGCGCCTTCGGCTTGCGGTCGAGGTACGCGTCGAGGTCGAGCAGCTTGGCCGCGTCCTTGACCCGCTCCATCCGCGTGCTCTTGTCGACGCCCTGCATCTTCAGCGCGAAGGCCATGTTGTCGGCGACGGTCATGTGGGGGTAGAGCGCGTAGTTCTGGAAGACCATCGCGATGTCGCGGTCCTTCGGCGGGACGTTCGAGACGTCGCGGTCGCCGATGTAGATCGAGCCGGAGTTGACCTCCTCCAGGCCCGCGAGCATGCGCAGTGAGGTGGACTTGCCGCAGCCGGACGGGCCGACCAGGACCATGAACTCCCCGTCCTCGATCTCGAGGTTGAGGGAGTCGACTGCGGGGTTGTCACTTCCGGGGTAGATCCGGGTGGCGTCGTCGTAACGCACAGAACTCATGACATTTGTTCCCTTCACCGGCAGGTACGTGCCGGACGATCCGTAGTAAAGGTCTCGGTCATTGTGACCGCGGTCACCGCCGAAGGCAAGGCGCACCCGACGGGGCACCGGGGTGTCCGCCGGGCCAGGGGCTTGTCCGGCGAGGGTGCGGAGAGTCCGGTTCCCGAGCCCCGAAGCGGCCTTTCCGCCTTTCGGCATCCGGACATCGTCCGGCCGGGGACTTCCCGTCCTGAATGGCCCCACATCTCAGGTAAATCAGACAGAGAGGGGTCCATTCACGATGGGAAGACGGCTCGGCCCCGAGTACTGGACCGTTTGACGCGCGGCCAGGCCGGCGAGATCACACCGCGCGGAGCCGGGACCGCAGGGCGTCGGTCAGCGCCGGTGTCCAGCCGTGCTGCTGCAACCACCGCTCGGCACCGCCGGCCTCGTCGACCAGCGCGAACACCGCCTCGATCGCGGCGGCCCGAGGCAGATGGGTGTCGCGCGCCCGCCCGCGCAGGTCGTCGGCATAGGTGTCGCTCGACAGCAGCCGGCCGAGGATCGCGTCGATCCGGTCGCCGCTCAGCAGGAAGTCGGTCAGCGTCGCGTCCCGCTCGACGCCGGCGAGGTCGAGCGCGAGGGCGGAGATCACTCCGGTCCGGTCCTTGCCCGCCGCGCAGTGCACGAGCACGGCGCCGTCCGCCCGGGCGACGGCCGCCAGCGCCGACACGACGGAGTCGGGTCGGTCCTGCAGGTAGGCCAGGTAGACCGTCTGCGCGTCACGACGCTTCACCGGCACGTCGACGTCGCGGCCTTGCCACGGCATCACCACGCTGCCGTCGACCTCCTTCACCTCGTCGCCGGCCCGAGGCAGCAGCGACAGATGGTGCACGGTCACGCTCGCCTCGCCGTCGAGCGGCGCCGCTCCCTCGTTCGACCGTTCGGCCCCCGTCCGGAGGTCGACGACGTCGGTCAGGCCGAGCGTGTCGCGCAGCAGCCGGACGTCGCGGCCGGTCAGGTCCTGGAGGTTGTCCGAGCGCAGCAGGCGCCGGAACCGGGTCACGCCGCCGCCCCGGAGCGGGAGCCCGCCGAGGTCGCGCACGTTGACCGCGCCGTCGAGCGAGATCCAGCGATCCGCGTGGTCGGTGGAGGCAGTCATCACCCGAGATCCTACGAGGTGAGCAGCGGCGAGGCCTGCTGGAGGACCTCCCGGTAGCGGGCCCGCAGGGCGGCGGCGGCCGTCGTCCGCGACTCGTCGGGCTCGATCGTGTCGGTCGACGACGCCCAC